>NZ_JBDIYD010000003.1:0-460401 GCF_039649255.1 Dechloromonas sp. ZS-1
GTTCGTCTGCAAAACCTGGACAAAAGAACCCGAACGCTTCAGGATCAACCCGATCCAGCACACCGTGGGACTAAACACCTAGTCATTAAAGACTAGGACATAAGTTGTAAATGGTTGACCTGGCGCAAACCGCCTCCGCCTGTGCCGCAACTGAATGCAGGTCAAATAAGGGAAGCCTGATCGAGGCTATACTCACGGCATTCCCCAAAAACAGAGAAACCATGGACCCGATTGTCTGGCAAAGCGCCCATACCTATTCCGACATCCTGTTTGAAACCTGCGATGGCATCGCCAAGATCACGATCAACCGTCCGGAACGGCGCAATGCCTTCCGCCCGGAAACCGTCCAGCAACTGATCGATGCTTTTCACCGCGCCCATCACGACAACACGATCGGCGCCATCATCCTGACCGGCACCGGCGACGAAGCCTTCTGTGCCGGCGGCGACCAGAAAATCCGTGGTGACGAAGGCTATATCGACGAAGGCGGCACGCCGCACCTGAACGTGCTCGACCTGCAAATGCAGATCCGTCGCCTCCCCAAGCCGGTGGTAGCGATGGTGGCCGGGTTTGCGATCGGCGGCGGCCACGTCCTGCACCTGGTCTGCGATTTGTCCATCGCCGCAGAGAATGCCCGCTTCGGCCAGACCGGCCCGCGCGTCGGCAGCTTCGATGCCGGCCTGGGCGCAGGCCTGATGGCCCGCACCATCGGCATGAAGCGCGCCAAGGAAATCTGGCTGCTCTGCCGTCAGTACGACGCCGCCACCGCCCTCGACTGGGGCCTGGTCAACGCCGTCGTACCCATCGCGGATCTGGAAGCGGAAACCGTCCGCTGGTGTCGCGACATGCTGACGCTCTCGCCGATGGCCCTGCGCATGATCAAGGCCGGATTCAACGCCGATACGGATGGCCTGGCCGGGATTCAGGAACTGGCCGGCAATGCCACCGGCTTGTTCTACATGACGGCAGAAGGCCAGGAAGGCCGCAATGCCTGGCTGGAACGCCGTCCTCCTGACTTTGCCCAGTACCGCAAGCGTCCGTGACCGCCTCGGCGCCGCACTGGATTGACTACAGCCTGCCGCTGCGTCGCCCCTGGGTGACTCAGTACGGCCAGGAAACCCGGCGCCAGGGCCGTTTATGCCGGATCGGCGATACGGCCGGCCTGGTCGGCTGGGGCGACGCCTCGCCGCTCCCCGCCCTGGGCATCACCCCCGAACTGGCGACACGCTACGCCCTCGAGTGCGCCAGCCTCGACCTCGCCGCCCGCCAGGCCCGCGTACCGCTCTATCGCCACTTGGGACAAGCGCGCCCGGTCAGCAGCCTGGAGGTCAACTGCATGCTGGGCAGCCTTGCCGACTGCACCGCCGAACAGGTTGCAAACGCCTACGCACAAGGTTTTCGCTGCTTTAAGTTGAAACTGGGCGTGACGTCGCTGGCGCTGGAACTGGCCCAACTCGAACAGTTGACCGTCGGACTGCCGGGCGACGCCCGCTGGCGCCTCGATGCGAATGCCGCCTGGACGCTGAGCGATGCCCGATACGCGCTACACCGGATGCGGGACTGGCCCATCGAAGGGCTCGAAGAACCCATGGCCCATGCAGACGCCAATGATCTCGCCTGTTTGCAGGAAAGCGTTCCCTTCCCGCTCGCCATCGATGAATCCTGGCACTTGGTTGATGCCGATTTCTTCAGCGCCCCCTGCGTCCGCCGGCTGATCCTGAAACCGGCCCGCCTGGGCGGCTTGAAGGAAAGCGTGCGGATCGCCGAATACGCCCGGCGTGCAGGCCTCGACTGCGTGGTGACCAGCGCGCTGGAAAGTGCCTGCGGGCTGCGTGCGGCAGCACATCTGGCCGCTGCCATCGCGCCGGATGCCTGTCACGGCCTGGCCACGGGTGACTGGCTACTGGACGACACAGGAGCAAGGCCGAGGCTGACCGACGGTCGACTCGCGCTGGACAGCGAAAATGGGCCAGACGGAACGGGCTTCACGCCCGCCACGGCTTACTTGTCGGCTTTCTCGCCCGGATTGAACTGAAAGCCGGTAAACATCGAACGCGTCTGGCTTTGCAGCTGGTCCTGCATGGACTGGAACATCTTCTGGGATTGATCCATGTAAGCGGTCATCACGCTCTGCATGGCCGGCTGCTGGAAGTTCAGGAACTGGTTCCAGAAATCCGCCTGCACGGAGGCATTGTCGGTCCCGTACATGCTGCGCGACTGCTCCTGCAGCTTGCCCTGGAAGTCGACAAACGTCTTCATGTTGTTCTCGAGATACTTCCCGAGCATGCCCTGCATCGTGCTGCCGTAGAACCGGATAAAACCGGACAGCAGGTCGCTGGAGAACATCGGCACCCCGCCGGTTTCCTCTTCCAGAATGATCTGGAGCAGGATGGAGCGGGTCAGGTCATCCCCGGACTTGGCGTCAACCACCTTGAAAACTTCGAACTTGAGGACCAGATCCTTGACGTCACCGAGCGTGATGTACGCGCTTGTTTTGGTGTCGTACAGGCGACGATTGGGGTATTTCTTGATCAGGCGTACCGCTTCCGACATGCTGCGATCCTCAAATACGGGTTTGTGTGCAGTGCAACATTATAGCTAAAAACGTTTCATGCTGATGCCCATTTTGTGCAGTTGTGACAGGTTTCTGACAGCAAGACAGGCGCACAATCACAGTCATAACAATGAATGCGACAACCACTAAAAGCACGGGGGAAGACCATGAAGATTCAACAAAAGCTACAGATTCTATTGGCCATTGCGATTGGCGCGCTGATTCTTGTCGGCGGATTGGGATTACGGGGCATCCTGATCGAGAGCGAGGCCATCGATGACATTGGCGGGAACCGCATGCCTTCCGTCACGAACCTGCTCCTGATCCGGGAAGCACTGACTGAAACGTCGCGCGGCACCTACATGGCCCTGGCGCTCACCCCCGCGATGTCTGCCGAAAAGAAAAAGGCAGAGATTGAGGTCATTCAGCAACGCAAGGGAAATAGTCAGAAACAACTGGAAGCGGCGATCAAAGGCTATGAAGCCCTCCCCGCCGATGCATCCGAGCAGGCGCTCTGGAATGAGACCAAAAAGCAGCTCGACACCTGGCTGACACTGGAAAGCCGCCTGCGTGTCGCCGAAGAAAAAGCCTTGAAATCGCTGACGGAAGAGGCTTTTAGTGCCTTCCAAAAAGAATCACGCGATGTGATTGAACAGCGTCGCCCGATCACCAAAGCGCTGTATGAAGCCCTTGGAAAAGTCATTGACCTGAATACGGCCGAAGGCCAGAAATCCTTTGCTGTCGCTCATGATGCGGCCGACTTTGCGAAAAAATCGGAGATCACCGTCCTCTTGATTGCCATCGGCCTCATTCTCGCCATCGGCTGGTCGATCATCAAAAGCATCATGCGCCCGATCAGCATCGCACAAGAGACCGTTCAGCACATTGCCGAAACCAGTGACCTGACCCGCCGAGTGGATTACCAGGCCAGCGACGAGGTCGGCGGCATGGTTTCAGCCCTGAATCACATGCTGGGCAAGGTTCAGGATTCGATGCAACGCATCCAGACCAGCATGAGCGATGTGCAAGCGGCCGTCGGCACGCTGACCTCAGCCTCACATGAAGTCGCCAACAGTTCCGCAAACCAAAGCAGTGCAGCCGCTGCCATGGCCTCCAACATCGAGCAACTGACCGTGAGCATCAATACCGTCAGCGACAGCGCCAGCGAAGCCCGCAATATGGCCGCCGAATCGGCCAACGTATCAGATGAGGGCGGACAAATCCTCGAACGCACCATCGCCGAAATGAACAGCATCAACCAGACTGTTGAACGCGCCTCCGGCGTCATCGCCTCACTCGGCAAAGAGGCGGAACAGATTTCCAGTATTGTCCAGGTCATCAAGGACGTGGCCGATCAGACCAACCTGCTTGCGCTCAACGCGGCCATCGAGGCGGCCCGTGCCGGCGAACAGGGGCGCGGCTTTGCCGTGGTGGCCGATGAGGTGCGAAAACTCGCTGAGCGCACCAGTCAATCGACACAAGACATCAGTCAAATGGTCGCCACCATCCAGCAATCGAGCAGCAACGCCGTACACGAAATGCAGGAAGTCGTCTCCCGCATGGCCAACGGCATGCATTTAGCGACCGATGCAGGGGAACGCATGGTGTCCATCCGCGATGCCGCACAACGTGTCACCGGTGCCGTCGTCGATATCAGCAGCGCCCTGCAAGAACAAAGCGTGGCCAGCCATGACATCGCCCGTCACGTCGAATCCATTGCGCAAATGACCGACGAAAACCACGCAGCAGCAGACCAGACGGCCAGCGAGGCGAAACGACTGGACGGGCTTGCTCAGGATGTCTCCCGCGTGATCAGCAGTTTCAAGGTCTAAGCAGCAGAGGGGAAATCCCCTTTGCTGCATTGCGGTAACAGCTTGTAACAATTCATGTTTCTTTAAGCGGTTATAATCCGGGCATTGACTCACTCGTTTCATTGCCCGTGCGCAAACTCCCCCTGCTCCTCGTCGCGCTTCTTGCTGCCGTTCAGTTGCATGCCGCTGAACTGCTTGCCGACAATGCCATTTCCAACGTCGACGCGACCCAGGTCCCCGCAGATGTGGTGATTACGCCCGTGCCCATGCCGCTGCCGGTGCAGGAGCTCTTGCAGCCGGTCAACCCGGCCAAAACGCTCAAAACCGCACGCAAGGCCAAACAGCAAAAAGCGGAAGCTCTGGTCTCCCTGCCGCTCAGCAGAACGGAACGCCAGCAACTCGGCTTGCTTTCGCCCAAGCGAACTCAGGAAAAATACCGTTTCGTCTTTTCCGGCGACGAGAACGACCCGGATGATTTCGACGAACTGGCGATCCATGTTTCCTACAGCCGTCCGCGCCTGAAATCGGACGACCCACAGGACAATGCACTGGATGCCCTCCCCGCCCCGTCGGATACGGCACGTGTGCGTTTGCTGTTTGCCCGCCTGAAGGCACTGGAAGCACACGCCATCGCGCAAGCCCCGGACGACGGCGCCCCGCTCTCCGGTAACGTTCAGCAACGCCTGGCAGAAGCCCGGCACAAAGCCATGGCCATCCACCAGGCCAAATTCGGTTAACCCCAGGCTGCAACAACCGCCCCCCTTCGCATCACCTCCTGGCAAAAAAAATCCCCGGACAAGCCGGGGATAAAATGATGATGCAAGGAAGAGAAGTTGCGTCGTCGGATCAGAAGTTGTAGTTCAACTGAACCGAGAAGAGATCGGCACGCGTTTTAAAGTCGCCACGAACCGTCTGACGGACATAAGTTTCGTCCGTGGAGGAGACATTACGAGCCGTTTTTGCGTCCTTAAAGAAAATATGGGCGTATCCCATATCCAGAGAAGTGGCCTTGTTCATAGACCAACGGGCGCCAAAGGCCAACCAGATACGGTCTGAATCCGGCACCGTCATCGTGCGGTGCGCGTCATCCGGAACCGGTGTTTCATCGTAAGCCAAGCCTGCACGCAGATTCCAAGCCTGATTCAGCTGATATTTACCGCCGATACCGACACGCCAGGTATCCTTGAAGTTGTAGCGCAACGGAGCCGTCGCGCGCGCACCAGTACCTGCATCAACCGGCATCAGCGTCTTCACAGAGCTCCAGCCCGTCCAGGTGGCATCAGCAAGCAACTCCAGGCGATCGTTCAACTTATGGCTTAGTGCCAAGGAGAAAGTATCCGGCGTTTCGAGTTCAGCCTTGATCTTTTGGTTCACATTCGCCGCATCGACCTTGAGCGTTCCGTCCAGGTGAAACTTCATCGTAGAGCGATAGCTGACCCCCACGCGGCTCTGCGGCGAAAGCTGGAACATAGCCCCAACGTTGTAGCCCCAGGCGGTATCATCGCCGGAGAGAACCGCCTTGCCAGCAGTCGACAACCCGGTCGGCGTGTATTGGCGGAACTCGATTTCATTCTTGGCGAAATTGATGCCGGCCCCCAGCGAGACCACCTCGTTCACCCGATAGGCGATGGAAGGATTCAGGTTCATCTGGTGAATAGAAGTGTATTGACCGGAAAAGCGCCCGGCAAACTCTTCCCCATATTCGGTCTCACTGCCGTAGGTCACGGACATCCCCACCCCCACGCGCAAAGCCGGCGTGATTGCATAGCTGTAATAACCGGCCGGCACGAGGGCCGTACCACCGCCATTACCGCCGTTGTCCCCAATCGCCAGCCCCGAGGTCGGCACAGCTTGGGAAATACGGATCCGGTCGGTTCCCGTATCCGTGAATTTGACAGAACGATCAATCACTGTGCCAGACAAGGAAATGCTGTGTCCCTGCTCGAGGTAAGTCATCCCGGCCGGATTGAAGAAGATGGTGCTTGCATCTTCTGCGACGGCTGCAGCCCCGGCGAAGGCCACGCTGGTGCCGGACGCATTCTGGTTCTGGAGTTGGAAGCCGGCAGCTGCTGCGGTACCGGAAAAAGCGACGGCGATCAGCGCCGGAATCAGGCGGAGGCCCTGTTGGGTTTGCATCGATTTGTCTCCTAGTTGTGATGTTGGGGATAAATCCCTTGTGTTACGAAACTCATTAAAACTCAAACAAACGTTTGAAATACCGTTTGATCGAAAAAAACCCGTTAAGGGTGTTGTTGATTTACAACAACGCTTAACGGGTGTGACGGCGATAGTGCAGCGGGCCACCCGTGAAGGGGGCAAATCCTGTTCCGAAGATCACGCCGGCATCGGCCAGTTCGGCATCGCTCACGATCCCGTCGGCAACCAATTGTTCAACACGATCCACCAGCGGTTTAGCCAGGCGCTCAGCCAGACCCGCCGGCACGCCACCTGCTGCGCCCTTCTTGGCCTTGCCGCTGCTCCAGTCGTAAAAGCCTTGGCCGGATTTTTTGCCCAGCAGATTCTTTTCGACCCGGCTCAACAGGCACTTCGGCGCATCCGCCCCACCGGCCAGCTGTTTGCCGGCTGCCATGGCGATATCCAGACCTACCGTGTCGATCAGTTCGATCGGGCCCATCGGCATACCGAAAGCGAGCATGGCTTCATCCACGGTTTCCGGTGAAATGCCCTCGTCGACCGCCCGCATCGCCGCCAGCATGTAGGGCGCAAGCACGGCGTTAACCAGGAAGCCCGGTGCGCTCTTGACTGGCAGCGGCAGCTTGTCGATCTGGCGGACAAAAGCACAGGCAGCCTGTACCGCCTGCGGGTCGCATCCTTCTGCTTCCACCACCTCCACCAGCGGCATCATCGCGACCGGGTTGAAGAAATGGATGCCGACCAGACGCTCCGGGCGTTGAAGCACCGTGCGCAAGTCCTCGATCTTGAGGCTGGAGGTATTGGTCGCGAGGATGGCCCCCGGCTTCATCCGCGGTTCGAGGCTCTTGAACAGCGCGTGCTTGGCTTCGACGTTCTCGAAGATGGCTTCGATGATCACATCCGCATGGGCCACGCCATCGCCCTTTACATCCGGAATCAGACGATCAAATGCGGCGCGGGCCTTGAGCGGGTCGCGCAGTTTGCGGGTATAGAGCTTGTGCGCGCGCTGCATGGCCGGCGCAATCCGTTCCACGCTCTGATCCTGCAGCGTCACCGTCATGCCCCGCAGGGCGCACCAGGCGGCGATATCACCGCCCATCACGCCAGCACCGATCACATGCACATGCCGGGCCTTGAAATCAACGTCCTTGCCGAAACCTTTCAGGCGTTCCTGCATGTAAAACACGCGCACCAGATTGCGTGCCGTCGGCGACGAGATGATGCGATCGACCACCTCGGGTGCCGCCAGGGCATTGCCATTGTGCTTGGCCCAGAGGTCGATGATGGCATACGGCGCCGGGTAATGTGCCGGCCGAGCCTTGCGGGCGACCTGCTTGCGCGCGCCATTGGCGACCACAGCCTTGAGCGGGCCATTGAGCAGACGCTGCATGAACGGCAACGGACGACGTGCCTGACCGGAAAGCAGCAGCTGACGGGCTGCCGGCCCCATCACACGCGGCGGCACGCATTCATCGGCCAGGCCGAGCTTCTTGGCGCGCTTGGCATCCAGGGTCTTGCCGGTGAGCATCATGTCGAGTGCCAGCGCCGGTCCGACGCGTTGCGGCAGGCGCAGCATGCCGCCCCAACCGGGGAAGATGCCGAGCATGACTTCCGGTAAGCCCAGCTTGGTACCGGATTCATCGACCGCCAGAATGTAACGGCAGGCCAGCGCCAGTTCCAGACCACCGCCCAGGCAATGACCACGCACCACGGCCAGGGTCGGATACGGCACGGCAGCCAGACGGTTGAACAAATGCCAGCCACGCTCGACCAGCGCCCGCCCTTTTTCCGGCGTATCCAGCTGGGTGAATTCCTGAATGTCGGCCCCGGCAATAAAGCCTGCCGCCTTGCCGGAACGGAAAATCAGGCCCTTGGGGGGAGTACGCTCAAAGGCATCGAGGATCTGGGCCAGTTCGCCCATCACCGCGACCGACAAGGAATTGGCCGATTCACCGGCCTTGTCGAAAATGGCGGTGGCGACGCCTTCGGCATCCAGCTCGACCCGCCAATGTTGCAGATTCAGATTCATGTCTTGATTCCTCAATGGATCGTTGGGGACACGGCCGCAAATGCGGCGGAAATCGCCCCCGGACCGACGTTGACCGCCGCCGTCTTGCTCATCGGGGCGATCAGGATGTTCGTATGGTGTGCGGCAGCAGTCTCTGCAAAGTGCGCATACCCGGGCAGGGCCTCGACCTGCTCCGGCTCGCCGCCATAACTCAGGCAGACCACCGGCGCGCTCAGCCCGCCTTCAATCTGACGCGCCAGACCAGCGAAAAGCTTGCCGACCCCGACCTCGAATCCCCGCACCTTATCCACCGTCCGCGTCACATCACAATGGCAGTGCAGGATGGGTTTCATGTCCAGCCAGCTGCCCAGGGTATAGGAGGTCCAGCTCAGACTGCTGTCCCCTTTGCGCGAGGCCCGCTTGTAAATGTGAAACAGATCGGCGGGAACGAGGTAGGTATGGGTCTGCTCAATCAACTGGCGCAGGCGCGCACCGATCTCGCTGGGTGCACCGCCGGCGCGGATCAGGCGAACCGCTTCAGCCACCGGGACAGCCTGGCCGGTAAACAGATTGCGAGTACTCAACACGGCCAGACCAAAACGCTCCGGCAAACCGGCCTGACGGCGGATCGCCTTGTATTTGGTGAGAATGGTGCGCGAAGCCTGCATCGCATGCTGATAGATCGGGCTGCGTTCGCTCGTGATGGTCAGGCAAAAGACGTAGTCGTAATCGAGCACCAGACGCTCGAGGAACAGGCGCTCGATCTGCTCGACCGAATACGGGATGGATTCCGCGAAATCTTCGTCCTTGCGATCCATCTGCCGACGATAGAAAGCCTGCGTCGCCTTGGGGTCGCGGGCATCCTCGATCAGACGCTCACCGATGCGCAAGGTGATGGGCATCACCAGCACACCGTGCTGATCGAGAAAGTCCCGCGGCAAATCGCAGGCAGAATCGACGACGATCCCGATGCGCATGTCAGTCCAGCGCCTCAACCAGCATGGCGCCGCCCAGGCCACCCCCGATACAGATGGTCGCGATGCCGCGCTTGGCCTTGTTACGACGCAACACATGCAACAGGTGGAGCACGATACGCGCCCCCGAGGCCCCCACCGGATGACCGATGGACACCGCACCGCCATCGACGTTGAAACGCTCCGGATCAATCTTCCCGAACGCCCCATCGAGGCCGAGTTGCTCGCGGCAATAGGTCTCATCCTCCCAGGCAGCGAGGCAGCCCATGACCTGCGCGGCAAAGGCTTCATTCAGCTCCCAGTAATCGATATCGGAGAGCGACAGACCGTGGCGCTGCAGCATCGGCGTCGAGGCATGCACCGGGCCGAGGCCCATCTGCTCGGGCTCCAGGCCGGACCATTGGCTATCGACGATCTTGCCGATCGGCTTAAGGCCCCACTGCTGCACGGCCTCTTCCGAGGCCAGCAAGACCCAGGCCGCGCCATCGGTGATCTGGGAGCTGTTGGCCGCAGTGATGTTGCCGTACTTCTTGTCGAAGAAGGGCTTCAGCTTGGCCATGCCGGCCATGCTGGCATCGGCGCGCACACCGTCGTCCTCGCCATAGACCTTGCCCTGGCCATCGACCACCGGCACGATTTCATCGAAATGACCAGCCTTGCGGCCTGCCAGTGCGCGCTGGTGGCTGCGCACGGCGAACTCATCCATCTGCTGGCGATTGATGCCAAAGCGCCAGGCCACGTTTTCAGCCGTCTGGCCCATGAGCAAACCAACCACAGGATCGGTCAGGCCTTTCATCAGGCCGATGACCGGGGTGAGCAGCATGGCGGGGCGCAATTTCAGGAAGTGCTGGATTTTCTGGCCCGCGGTACGCAGGCTCATCATCCCGGCAAACCAGCGCACCATTGCATCCGAATAGAGCAGCGGCGCGCGCGAGAGCGCATCGACGCCGCCGGCCATCACCAAGTTGGCGCGGCCGCTCTGGATGTTGGCGATGGCAGAGTCGATGGCCTGCATGCCGGAAGCGCAATTGCGCATCACGGTCCAGCCCGGCACTTTTTTGCCACAGCCCATGCGCAGGGCGACCATACGGCCGATATTGGTCTCATCCGGCGAGGGCGCGGCACAGCCGAGGATCACCTCATCCAGATCGCTCGGCGCGAAGGGCTGACGCAGCAACAGCGCGCGCCCGGCCTGGGTGGCCAGATCCGAGGCCGCAAACGGCCCCGGCCCCTTCTGTGCCTTCAGGAACGGCGAACGGGCGCCGTCCACCACGTAGATGGTCTTGCTCATCTCAGGCTGCCTTGCGGCACTCGGCCGGCTTGTTGGCGGTGGCCACGTTGTAGTCGAACGGGAAATCATCGACGCGCACCACGATGTCGCGCAGGTGGTTGCGCCGCTTCATCACCTCGTACTCGGCGGCGCTGATCACGCCGGCTTCAAACGCAGCAATGGCGATATCGCGGACATTGGCCACCGGGTTGTTGTCGAAACGCCCGTCCTTTTCCGCTGCGCGGATCTTGGCCTCGATGGCTTCCGCTTCGAGCGTGGCCTTCAGCGCCAGTTCGATGGCGCCCACCGGCTCCTGCTCAAGCATCGGCACGAAGCACTCCGCCGTCAGGCGATCGCGGGTGGCAGACGGGGCGATCAGGGCCTTGGCGACCTGATGACCGATCTCGTCGGACGGCACGACATACGGATGGCCCCACGGGAAGATGATGCGATTGACGATGGCTGCGATGAAACGCACCGGGAAGTTGGCAATCACACCGTCAAACGCCTGCTGCGCCTTGTACATCGAATCCCAGATAGCCCAGTGAGCCAGGGGGGCATCTTCCTGCTTGCGGCCCTCTTCCTCGTAACGCTTGAGGGTGCAGGAAATCAGATACATCTGGGCGAGGATATCGCCGAGGCGCGCCGAAAGTTTTTCGCGACGCTTGACGCTGCCGCCCAGCACAAGCAGGGAGACATCGGAGAGGAAGGCAAAGGCGGCGGAGAAGCGGCTCAACTGCTGGTAGTAACGCTTCATTTCCGGTGCCACATCGGTGTTGACCGTCGCGAAGTGCGAGCCGGTCACGCCTTGCCACAAGGCACGCAGGGCGTTCTTGATGGTGAAGCCGATATGACCGAACAGCGCCTTGTCGAAATCGACCAGACCTTGCTTGACGTTCGGATTCTGGGCCGCCTGCATTTCCGGCAGCAGATACGGATGGCAACGGATCGCGCCCTGACCGAAGATGATCAGCGAACGGGTCAGGATATTGGCGCCTTCAACGGTGATCCCGATCGGCACCTGCTGGTAGGCACGGCCGAGGAAGTTCGACGGGCCAAGACAGATGCCCTTGCCGCCGATCACATCCATGCCGTCATTGACCACCTGGCGGCCGCGTTCGGTCACGTGGTATTTGGCGATGGCCGAGACCACGGACGGTTTTTCGCCCAGATCGACCGCACCGGCCGTCATCTTGCGCACGGCATCCATCATGTAAGTGTAGGCACCGATACGGGTCAGCGCTTCCTCGACGCCTTCGAACTTGCCGACCGCCATCTTGAACTGGGAGCGCACACGGGCGTATCCGCCGACGGCGCGCGCCGTCATCTGGGCCATGCCGGTATTGGACGACGGCAAGGAAATGGAACGACCGGCTGCCAGACACTCCATCAGCATGCGCCAGCCTTGGCCGGCCATCTTCGGACCACCGATGATGAAATCGAGCGGCATGAAGACTTCGTGACCGCGCGTCGGGCCGTTCATGAACATGGCGTTGAGCGGGAAATGGCGACGACCGGTATCCACGCCCGGATGATCGTACGGCACCAGCGCACAGGTGATCCCGATGTGCTTCTTGTCGCCGAGCAGACCTTCCGGATCGTACAGGTGGAAAGCCAGGCCGAAAACGGTGCACACCGGGGCGAGCGTGATGTAACGCTTGTCCCAGCTGACGCGCATGCCGAGCACTTCCTTGCCTTGCCACATGCCCTTGCAGACAACGCCCGCATCCGGGATGGACGCGGCATCGGAGCCGGCCCAGGGACTGGTCAGCGCAAAGGCCGGCACTTCGATGCCCTTGGCCAGACGCGGCAGGTAGTAATCTTTCTGCGCTTCGGTCCCGTAATGCAGGAGCAGTTCTGCCGGGCCGAGGGAGTTCGGCACCATGACGGAAACCGACAAGGCCGAGGAGCGGGTGGACAGCTTGGTCACCACCTGCGAATGCGCATAGGCGGAAAACTCGAGGCCACCGTACTTCTTCGGAATGATCATGCCAAGGAAGCCCTTGTCCTTGATGTAGCGCCAGGCTTCGTGCGGCAGGTCATAGAGTTCGTGGGTCACCTTCCAGTCATCGACCAGACGGCAGGCTTCCTCGCACTCCTTGTCGAGGAAGGATTGTTCTGCCGGGGTCAGCTTCGGCTGGGGATAGGCATGCAGTTTCTGCCAATCGGGCTTGCCGCGGAAAAGCTCGCCTTCCCACCAGACGGTACCGGCTTCAAGCGCATCGCGCTCGGTATCGGACATCTGCGGGAGCACCTTGCGGTAGGCGGAAAAAATGGGCCGGGTGATCAGCGCACGGCGGAGGGGCCGGACGATGATCAGCCCGGCCAAAGTCGCCACGGCGGCGATACCCAGCAGAGGGATGAGGGTGTCGGACATGCTGTATGTCTCCTGTTAGGGTCTTTATATGGAACGGGTCGATTACAAGCTGTCGACCGCAGCTTCTGAAAACTGGGGCAAGGGAGCGCGCAGTCCGCCGAGCAGGAAGGACATCAGACGCGGCACCAGGCGATCGAGACGATCGGTGGCGTCCTCTGCCTCGATCTGCCAGTCGGTGACCAGACGCAGGGAGTCGGTCCCCGCGATCGCGTAGGAGGTCGCCCCCAGCATGAAGTGAAAACGCCAGACGATTTCGGCTTTCGGCACATCCGGCAAGGCACGGAACAGGGCCTCCTTGTAGCGATCGACCACAGCCTTGTACTCATGCGCCAGGAAGGTACGGATGAACTCGGAAGGATCGGTCAGGGTACGGCCCAGCAAGCGCAGGAAGGTCATTCCACCGCGCTCTTCATCATCGGCAATGCGCAGCAAGGTACCGAAGAAACCATCCACGATGAGCGAAGGCTTGATCGCCTTGCCATCGGACTCTGCCTCGAACTGATCCAGCACACGCAAGCGCTCTTCGTTCAGCCAATCCAGACGGCGCCGAAAGACTTCCTGCATGAGCGACTCTTTTGAGCCAAAATGGTAGTTGATCGCAGCCAGATTGACCCCGGCTTCGCTGGTGATCTGACGCATCGAGGTCCCCTCGTAGCCATGCGCCATGAACAGGCGCTCGGCGGCATCCAGAATGCGTTCGCGGGTATCTGCTTTTGATTCGGCCATGATGCTCACTCCACTATGATTCATACGTTCGTTTGAATCATAGGTTAAGCCATCGTAACTGGCAAGCCCCTTTTTACATTTTCCTTTTTAAGTCGGCCTCTTAGGCGTGGCTTAGCCAAGTGCCGGATTCAGCGCAGCTTGAAGCATCCTGCCGCGCGATCCTTCTCATAATGCGTATGCGGCAGGACACGTCCATGCATCGCGATATACACACCGGCAGGCAACTGCTGAACAGCGGCGTAGGCCACCCCGACGTTGAATGCGGCATCCGACCCGTCCACGCTGTAGGGCACCATCGCCCCCGTCAGCACCACCGTTTTGGCCGGCGCCCGGGCGGCAATACAGGCCGCGGAGAGGCCCATGGTGTCGGTACCATGCGTGATCAGGACATGCCGGCCGGGCAATGCAGCAACCGTATCGGCCAGCAACGCACGATCGGCATCGTTCATATCCAGACTGTCCTTCTGCAAGACAGCGTGAACCGTGATTGCCTCCCCGGACAAGCCAGCCAGACCCAGAATCGCCGGCAATACAGGTTCCCCGACATCCAGATTGCCGGTCAGCGGGTTGTAGCGCTTGTCGATCGTGCCCCCTGTGGCAACGAGATGCAGTGAAATGGACATCAACGCGGCTCCATCAATCTCAACGTGGCAACGCACGCGGCGTCGCTTGGCGATAGTGCAGGAAGCGGCAGCTCACCGGCTGCCCACTTTTTCTTTCGAGATAGGTTTGACAGTGGTCGCCGACCACCGCCCACGTATCCAGGGGAATCTCCGCCGGAAAATAGGTATCACCGGCAAAATCCCGCTCAATCCGCGTCAGGTAAAAGTCCGTACAGTACGGCCAGGCCGCCGCATAGACAGACGCACCGCCGATGACAAAAACCGGCTTGCCGGTTGCCTGCGCTCGCCGGATCCCCTCCTCGACCGAAGCCACACGATGGCAACCCGGACGCACGGCATAATCCGTCTGGCTTGAGACAATGAAGGCATCCACCGGCACCACATCCATGGACTCATAGGTCAGCCGACCGATCACCAAGGCCGCGCCCTCGACCATGCGCTCGAAGTAGGCCAGTTCTTCCGGAATATCCCAGGGCAGCCAGCCCGCCAGCCCGAGCATGCCATTTTGCGCCACTGCCCCGATTGCCGCGATCAAGTTCGGCTCCCGGCCCATTGCTCACGGGTCATCATCAAGGAGATGGCGGGCGTTCCCTGGCCGTTATAGACATGGGGTTTATGCATGGCAATGTAGGCTTGCGTCACGATGGGCATGCTGAAAATGGCATCCATGACCTCCAGGATGCTCGACTCCAGACATTCGCAATGCGCATTCTCCTCCAGGCGACGGATCGCCAGGAAAATCACCTCGTAATCGACAACCTGCCGGATATCGTGCGGATTCGCGACCGCCGTCATCGGCGCCCAGGCGTCCGCATGCACAACCACGGCCTGCGGGCCATGCTTTTCCAGCGGATTGCAACCGGTACGCAACTGGATCGTGGCATCCACCGATGCGCACCAGTGTCCGGCCAAGGGCATCGGCATGGGATAAGCGTTGTTCATGTTCTCGGCGTATTCAGAAACGAGGGAGCCGGAACAATACCAGACAGATAGCGCGCCCCCAACCCGCCTGCAAACAGGGGCTTTATGCGGTCACGTTGACCAGCGTGCCGGTGGTCTGGCCTTCGGCATTGATGACCGCCGCTGCCGTCGATGTGGTACTCAAGGCTTCCTGAATACGGGCGATGCCATCGCGCAGGGTCGTCAAGTCTGCTTGCGTGTCCTGCCCGGATTTCAATGAAACCAGATTGGCGCGTGCATCCTGCGCCGTGCCTTCGGCTCGATCCGATTCGACCCGGCGCGTCCGGGCGGTTTCGCGAGCACGCACGGCATTGGCCTGCGCCTCCTCGGCTGCGCTACGCAAGGCACGGGCACGCCCTTCTGCCTGCTCAGCCATGCGCTGCGCCTGCATTTCCTGCAACTGAGCATAGGCTCCGCCCCCGGCGCCGGATAGGGCAGATAAAGTCGCCGTTGCCATCAGATCACCCGATTCTGCAAACTCACGCCGTCACATTGATCAGCGTTCCGGTCGTCTGACCTTCGACATTGGCAACCGGACGCACTTGATTGGCCTCACGGGCCTGACGTGCTTCATCATCACGGTTCTGGCGCACCTGTTCCGACTGACGGGTTTGCTCAGCCTGACGGGGTTCCACCGCGGCATTCTGGGTCGCCGTGTTGTAGGTCTGAATATTGGGCAGGGAAGAACGAATTTCCATGGCGTTAAGCTCCTGATCCTCTTGGTTTAAATGTACACCAAAACCAGGATTTCGCCACCCCCGCACAACCATAAAGACCCGGCCGGATCGCCGAAACTCCCGCAAGCACCAAGGTTTCGCCTACCATGCCAGGGTGCGCCGCTTTTTCGGAGAGCCTCATCATGAACACTCCCTCCACTTCGGCCCTCGACCGCATTGACGCCTGGTGGCGTGCCGCCAATTATCTGGCGGGTGCCATGATCTACTTGCAGGACAACCCCCTGCTCGCCGCCCCCCTGCGGCCCGAGCACATCAAGCGCCGCCCGCTCGGTCACTGGGGCAGTAGTCCGGGCCTCAGCTTCATCCATGCCCACCTGACCCACCTGATCCAGACACATCGGCAAGCGGCCATTCTGCTCGCCGGCCCCGGGCACGGCGCCCCCGGCATCCTCGGACCAACCTGGCTGGAAGGCAGCCTGAATGAACTGGATCCGACCCACGGCTGGGGCCTGAACGGGCTGACCCGCCTCTGCCGGGATTTTTCCTTCCCCGGCGCACTCGGCAGCCATTGCACCCCGGAGCTGCCCGGTTCCATCCACGAGGGCGGCGAACTCGGCTACAGCCTGTCCCATGCCTTTGGCGCTGCGTTTGACCACCCGGAATTGCTGGTCACCGTCGTCGTCGGCGACGGCGAGGCGGAAACCGGCCCGCTCGCCACGGCCTGGCACAGCAACAAATTCCTGAACCCTGCCCGCGATGGGGCTGTCCTGCCCATCCTGCACCTGAACGGCTACAAGATCGCCAACCCCACCCTCCTGGCGCGCATCCCGCGCCATGAACTCCTTGCCCTGTTCCGTGGCTATGGCTGGGAACCGATTGTCGTTGAAGGGCACGAGCCGATGCCCATGCACGCCGCCATGGCTCAGGCCATGACGGACTGCCTGAGCCGCATCAGGACGATCCAGAGCGCAGCCCGCAACGGGCATCCGACGGTCGACCGTCCAATCTGGCCCATGATCATCCTGATTTCCCCCAAGGGCTGGACGGGGCCGGCACACGCCGACGGCCATGCCGTCGAGGGCACCTGGCGGGCCCATCAGGTGCCGCTCGCCGACCCGCGCCAGCGTCCGGACAACCTCGCCGCGCTGGAAGCCTGGTTACGCCGCTATCAGCCGGAAAATCTATTTACGCCAGAGGGCTTGCCTGCACCGGCATTACGCGACTTCTGCCCGCACCCCGGCCTGCGTCTCGGCACCTCGCCCTATGCCAACGGCGGCCGTTTGCGCCGGCCGCTCGATCGGCCGAACTGGCAGGATTTCGCCGTACCCGCCCAGCCGCATGGCCAGCAGCATGCGGAAAACACCGACCCGCTGGGGCATTACCTGGCAGCCCTCATTACGCGCAACCCAAGCAATTTCCGCCTGTTTGGCCCCGATGAAACCGCCTCCAACCGCCTGGGCGCCGTCTTTAGCGTGACCGGCAAGACCTGGCTGGGCGAATCCCGCCCGGCCGATGCAGACGGCGGCCATCTCTCGGCGGACGGCCGGGTCATGGAAATGCTCTCCGAACACACGCTGGAAGGCTGGCTGGAGGGCTACCTGCTGTCCGGGCGACACGGCCTCCTGTCGACCTACGAGGCCTTTGCCCACGTGATCGACTCGATGTTCAATCAGCACGCGAAATGGCTGGACATGGCGCGCAAAGTGCCCTGGCGCGCGCCGGTGTCAGGATTGAACCTCCTGATCACGTCGACCGTCTGGCGCCAGGATCACAACGGCTTTACCCATCAGGACCCGGGTTTTCTCGATCTGGTGGTCAACAAGAGCCCCGCCGTCACCCGCATCTACCTGCCGCCGGACGCCAATTGCCTGCTGGCGGTCGCCGACCAGTGCCTGACGGAAACCGATACGATCAATGTGATCGTGGCAGACAAACAGCGCCATCTCCAATACCTGAGTGCCGATGCCGCTGCCGCACACTGCGCCCGAGGCATCGGCCTCTGGGGCTGGGCCAGCACGGACGATGAAGCCGGTTGCGAGCCGGAAATCGTCCTTGCGGGCTGCGGCGACGTCGCCACGCGCGAAGCCCTGGCTGCGGCCGAACTGCTCTATCAGCACTTTCCGGACCTCAAGCTGCGCTTCATCAATGTGGTGGATCTCTTCACCCTGACACCGCCCGCCGAGCACCCGCACGGCCTCAGCGAAACGGAATGGATCAGCCTGTTCACGGCCGACAAGCCGATTGTCTTCTGTTTCCACGGCTATCCCTGGCTGATCCATCGTCTCGCCTACCGCCGCACCAATCATGCCAACCTGCACGTGCGGGGCTACAAGGAACGCGGCAGCATTTCGACGCCGCTCGAACTGGCCATCCACAACGAGATCGACCGCTTTTCGCTGGCCATCGATGTCATCGACCGCATTCCCCGCCTCGCCGTGGCCGGCGCGCATGTCCGGCAAGCATTGCTTGCAGCGCAGCAAGCCTGCCTTGAACACGCCCACCAAGAAGGGGTAGACCCGGATCATCTGAGCCAATGGCAATGGAAACTTGATCGGGATTAAAGCCAGACCAGCCCTGCTTCTGCCTCACGCAACACGGGGATTGTGGTTTACCCGTATAAACCGTGCGGACATCTTTGCTGCGCCGCAACAAAATGGTAGTCTTAAGCGCATAACATTGCGCCCACACGGCGGAGAAGCAGCATGAGCGAAATCGATCTGAAGCGTTTTTTCCTTGAACAGGTGAAGCTGTTCGAACATTTCACGGCCGACAAGGTCGAGGAAATTGTCATCAAATCCCGTCTCGCGACCTTCGAGGGCAACGAGGCCATGCTCGAAACCGGTGACGAAAGCCACCACTTCGGCGTCGTCATCAGTGGCCACGCCGAGATTTCGAGCAGCGACAACACGGGCACCCGCACCGTCATCTCCCAGTTGGAGCCGGGTGACGTTTTCGGGGTGATTTCGCTGTTGACCGGCGACCGCATCGCTGCCGACGTGATCGCCGGCAACCGCTGCTTCGTGCTGCTCATCCCGCAGGAAGTGTTCAACACGCACATCCTGACCAACCCCAAGGCCGTCGCCTATCTGTCGCGCCTGCTCGCCGAACGCACCCGGACCATGGCCACTGAAGCGCAGGCCTCGGCAACCGCCACGGGCAGCACGTCGGCGGACCCCTACGCGCTCTCCCTGCAGACCGGCCAGCCGGGCAAGGTCGTGACGCTCAATGTCGGCATCAGCCAGATTCATTTCGGCATCTACGACACCCGCGAAAGCGGCGCCGACATCCACGGCATCATCGACAATGCCGACAAGCAGGTGGCCCGCATCACCCTGCACGTGGGCACGCAGACCAAGACCATCGAGCATGTGCCCTTCAAGCTCTCCGACCTGTTCAAGGTCATGGCTGAAACCACGGCTGAGCTGGGCCGCGCCTTCACCTTCCATCCGGAAGACGTGACCGCCATCGGCCACCGCGTCGTGCATGGCGGCAACAAGTTCGCCAGCGCCGTCGTCATCACGCCGGCCGTGATTGCCGACATCGAGGAACTCTCGGTCTTCGCCCCGCTGCACAACCCGGCCAACGTCGCCGGCATCCGCGTGGCCACGAAGGCCTTTCCGAACGTGCCGCAGGTGGCTGTCTTCGATACCGCCTTCCACCAGACCCTGGCGCCGTATGCCTACCTCTACGGCCTGCCTTATGACCTGTACAAGCAGCACGGCATCCGCCGCTACGGTTTCCATGGCACCTCGCACCGCTATGTGTCGCTGAAATCGGCCGAGGTGCTGCAGCGCCCGCTCGGCGAACTGGAAGTCGTCTCCTGCCACCTCGGCATCGGCGCCTCGCTGTGCGCCATCGATCATGGCCGCTCGGTCGACACGACCATGGGCATGACGCCGGCGGATGGCCTGATCATGCCCAGCCGCTCGGGCAGCATCGATCCGGCCGTGATGATCCATCTGATGGAACAGCACAAGATGACGCCGGACCAGCTGGCCACGCTGATCAACAGCGACAGCGGCCTGAAGGGCATCTCCGGCATCTCGAACGACATTCACGAGATCGAGGCGGCGGCGGCCGACGGCCATCACCGCGCCCTGCTCGCCCACAAGGCCTTCTGCTATCAGGTGCGCAAAAACATCGGTGCCTACGTGGCCGCGATGGGCGGCATCGATGTCCTCGCCTTCACCGGCGACATCGGCGAGACCTCGGCCACCGTGCGCAGCCTGGCCTGTCAGGGCCTCGGCTATATGGGCATCCAGCTCGACGAGGAAAAGAACCGCAACCTCGGCCGCATCGACGGCTGGGCGGACATCGCCACGGTCGACTCGCCGGTCCGCATCCTCGTCATTCCGAATGACGACGAGCGTCTGATCGCCTGGGAAGCCCTGCGCGCCATCGAACGCAACCAGCTTTTGCTCGAAGCCAAGGCCGACGAGCCGCCGGCCATCCCGGTCGAAATCTCGGCCCATCACGTACATCTGTCACAAGCCGATGTCGAAGCCCTGTTCGGCCCCGGTCATCAGCTGACGCCGATGCACGAACTGTCGCAACCGGGTCAGTACGCCTGCGAGGAGAAAGTGCATCTGGTCGGCCCCAAGGGCCGCATCGCCAATGTCCGCGTGCTGGGTCCGACGCGTAAGGAAACCCAGGTCGAAATCGCCATGACCGAGCAGTTCAAGCTCGGCGTGCAGCCACCGATCCGCCAGTCCGGTGATCTGGCCGGCACCCCCGGCATCACGCTGGAAGGCCCGTACGGCAGCACGACCATCGAGCGCGGCGTGATCTGCGCCCAGCGCCACATCCACATGGCGCCGGAAGATGCGATGCGTTTCCGCGTGCGCGACAACTACGTCGTCCGCGTCCGCGTCGAAGGCGAGCGCGAGCTGATCTTTGGCGACGTCGTCGTGCGCGTCAATCCGGCTTTCCGCCTGGCCATGCACATCGACACCGACGAAGGCAATGCCGGCAATCTGAAAACCGGCATGCGCGGCTACATCGAGGAAATCCAGAGCCGCGCCTGATCGGCCGCCGCGTCGCGCAGCTCAGCAACCGGTGCCCGGGTGATCCCTGGCCACCGGTTTTTTCATGCCGCGATGGCGGCCATCCGCTCGCGCAACCAGGCGCCCAGCCAGCGCACTTCCGAAATGCAGACCTCGTGCGCCATCGTGAAGGTCCGCCAGGTCACGTCATGGCCTTTCGCCTGCAGCCAGTCGTGAGCAGCCAGACCCAGGGCCGGCGACACCACATCATCCTCGTCGCCATGGCCGACCAGCAGCGGCACCGCGAGGCTGGCAGGCTGATGCCGCAAGGCGAGCGCCTCCACGGCCGGCAGGTAGGTCGACAAGGCGATGATGCCGGCCAGCGGCGCGGCATGCGAAAGCCCTGCCGCGTAGGCCACGGCCCCCCCCTGCGAAAAACCGGCGAGGAAGATACGGTCGACCGCCACACCCCGGCTGATTTCACGGGCGATCAAGGCATGCACGCCGGCGATCGCCTCATCCAGGCTCGGCAGATCGATCTCGCGCCGGTCCGGATACATGGCCAGGATGTCGTACCAGGCCCGCATCTCGTAACCGCCATTGCAGGTCACCCGCCGGTACGGTGCATGCGGGAAGAGAAAGCGCACCGCCTGATCTTTCGGGATCCCGAGCGCCGGGACGATGGGCGCGAAATCACCACCATCCGCCCCCAGGCCGTGTAGCCAGATGACGCTCCAGGCAGGCGCGTCGGCTGTCTCGATTTCGATGGCTTCGAAGGGGTTCTGAGGGATGTCCATGATGATTTTTGCCTTCCTGGGCGCGTTGACCGCCGGGAGTATCGGCATCTCGCCCCCATTCGACAAGTCAGCCACAAAAAAGTCTGAAAAATCAGTCACCCTCCCAGCTGCCACACGGTAAACTTGCGCCCCTTGCACTTCGCGTGCCCGTTTTATTGCCTGACCTGCCATGCCGCTGCCGACACCCGATCCCGCCCGCTACGACGCCCAGCTTGCCGAGAAGCTGACCCGCTTCAAGACCGATTTTGCGCCGTTCGACCTGCCGGAACCCAGCGTCTTTGCCTCCGAGCCGGCGCACTACCGCCTGCGCGCCGAATTCCGCATCTGGCACCATGGCGACACCCTCGATTACGCGATGTTCGATCCGGAAAACCCGAAGCAGCCGGTCCTGATGGCGGATTTTCCGATCGGTGTCCGATTGATCCACGACACCATGCCCGTGCTAAAAGCCCGGCTGGGCGCGGACGAACTGCTGAAAAAGCGCCTTTACGCCATCGAGTTCCTGGCCACCCTCTCCGGCGAACTGCTGGTCACCCTGATCTATCACCGCAAGCTCGATGCCACCTGGGAAGCCGCCGCACGGACGCTGGCGGCGGAACTCGGCCTGATCATCATCGGCCGTAGCCGTGGCCAGAAAGTCGTGCTCGAGCGCGACTGGGTGCAGGAGTCTTTCGAGCTCAACGGTCGCCAACTCAGCTATCGCCAGCACGAAGGCGCATTCAGCCAGCCGAACGGCAACGTCAATCGCCAGATGCTGGCCTGGGCCTGCGCGCAGGCCGCCCCGCTCGGTGGCGATCTGCTCGAACTGTATTGCGGCAACGGCAATTTCACGATGGCGCTGGCCCCCCTGTTTGGCCGCGTGCTGGCCACCGAAATGAGCAAGACCTCGGTTCAAGCCGCCCTGCACAATCAGGCAGCCAATGGCGTGGAAAACCTGACCCTGGCCCGCATGTCGAGCGAGGAAATGAGTGCCGCCCTGGCCGGCACCGAGCGCTTCCAGCGCTTGAAGGACGTGGATCTGGCCAGCTACCGTTTTTCCACGATTTTCGTCGATCCGCCGCGCAGCGGTCTGGACCCGGCGACGCTGGCCCTGGCGGCAGGCTTCGAGCACATCCTCTATATCTCGTGCAATCCGGCCACCCTGCGCGACAACGTGGCGGCCCTGCACGCCACGCACCGTATCGCGGCCAGCGCGGTCTTCGACCAGTTCCCTTACACGCACCACCTCGAGTGCGGCGTCCTGCTCAGCCGCCGCACCGTCTGATCAACCGGCCTTGAGCGCCCGGATGGCGGCACAGGCCGCCTGCATGGCCGTCCGCAAGGCGGCCACATCCGCGCCCAGGCTCTCGATGGGCGCCCGCTCCCGCAAGGCCTGATTGAGGCGCGCCGCGATCGTGTGAATCTCGATCAGCCCCAGGGTACCGGCCGCGCCCTTCAAGGCATGCACCACCTGCTCGGCATCGGCATGCGAAGCCGCCAAAGCGGCATCCAGGCGCACCATATCGTCTGCATGCATATCGATAAACAGGCCGAGCATGCGGCGCACGCGTTCGGGCTTGCCGCGCATGGCCGAGAGGGCATGCGCCAGATCGAACCCCGGGATCGCGGCCAGTTCATCGGCCTCACCGACCGCCGCCGGTTGCACCGGAGCCGGCGGAACAAAGGCATCGGCGGGTACCTGCTGGGGCAGCAACCATTTGGCCAGCGCCCGATAGAGCACGTCCGGCTCAACCGGCTTGCCGACAAAATCGTTCATGCCGGCCTGCAGGCAGGCCGCCCGGTCTTCCGCAAAAACATTGGCGCTCATGGCCAGGATCGGACACTGCGCATACCCGGGCAGAGCACGAATGCGCCGGGTGGCCTCCAGGCCATCCATGCCCGGCATCTGCATGTCCATCAGGATCAGGTCAAAAGTACGCTGGCTGGCCTCGCGCACCCCGGCCGCACCATCGCCGGCCACGGTGACGGCGACCCCGGCCTCACGCAGCAAGGCGACGGCCACATCCTGATTGATCGGGTTGTCTTCGCACAACAGGATGGATTTGCCGTTCAAAGCAAGGTTGACCGTCGGCGCCGGGACCGGGCTGTCCACCTCGCCCCCCCCGCCTGATGCCTGCGCACAGCAGACGGTGAGCCAGAAACGGCTGCCCATGCCCGGCGTGCTTTCCACCCCGACCTGCCCTTCCATCATTTCGGCAAGATGGCGGGTGATCGCCAGGCCAAGACCGGTGCCGCCATGCAGGCGGCTCATCGAGTTATCGGCCTGTTCGAACGCCGAGAAGAGGCGCGACTGCGCATCCAGGGCGATACCCACGCCGGTATCCAGAACCTCGACCGTCAGCTGATGACGCTTGTCGGCCAGGGCCAGCGCACTGACCCGCAGGGTGATGCCCCCCTGCTCGGTGAATTTGACGGCATTGCCAAGGTAATTGAGGATGGCCTGAGACAGACGGGTCGGATCCCCGTTCAGGCGTTTGGGCAAATTGGGGGCCAATTCGGTGTTGACCGTCAGACCCCGCGCTGCCGCCCCCTCACGGACAAGGTTGGTCACGCGCTCAAGCAGGGCCGGCAAATCGAAATCAATGTGCTCCAGCACCAGTTTGCCCGCCTCGATTTTCGAAATATCGAGGATGTCGTCAATCACATGCAGCAAATGGTCGGCCGAATGCTTGATCTGTCCCAGCGTCCTGGCCTGCTCCGGATCGGTAAGCTTCCGTTGCAGCAGGTGAGTGAGGCCGACAATGGCATTCATCGGCGTCCGGATTTCATGGCTCATGTTCGCCAGGAAGGCACTCTTGGCCTGGCTGGCCACCTCCGCCACCTCCTTCGCCTTGGAGAGTTCCACAGTCCGCTGGACGACCAGGTCTTCCAGATGGTGACGATACCGGTCCAGTTCTTCCCCGATGCGTTTCTTTTCGGTGATGTCCTGCTTCACCGCCAAATAATGCGTGATGCTGCCTTGCTCGTCGCGAATCGGCGCGATGCTGGCAAATTCGTGAAAAATTTCACCGGTGCGCCGCCGGTTGACCAGTTGCCCCGACCACTGCGCACCCTGACTCAGGGCCGCCCACAAGCCTGCATAGGTTTCCGGTGGCGTCTCGCCCGATTTCAGCAAGCGCGGATTGCGCCCCAAAACCTCGTCCAGGCTATAGCCCGTCGTGTTCATGAAGGCCTGATTGACATACTCGATCCGTCCTTCCAGGTCCGTGATCACGATCGACTCCGGACTCTGTTCGACGGCCTGCGAGAGCTTGCGCAAACGACCATTCAGGTCGCGCAGGGTTGCTGCGCGCTGGGCATTGTCGATGGCCACGGCAGCCAGGCTGGTTGCCGTCTCGACATAGCGGGCCAGCACATCGGAGATGGTCGGATTGGGCGCGGCCCAATACAGCGCAAACGTCCCCAACACCTGCCCCGTGCTGGACAGGATAGGCTGTGACCAGCAGGCAGCCAGCCCATAACGGCTGGCGATGTCGCGATAGGGTCGCCAGTTTGCATCCTGTTGCAGGTCGGCAGACAAAACCGGCTGGCGCAAATAGGCGGCGGCCCCGCAGGAACCCACTGTAGGCCCGATGCTCAAGCCCTCCACGCAGGCCATGTAAGCCGCCGGCAAGGAAGGCGCGGCACCGTGATGCATGGCGCCCGCTTCGTCGATGAGCAGAATCGATGCCTGAACCTGGCTGTCTTCCGACTCGATGCCCTTGCAGATGCTGACGAGAATGTCGTGCAGGGCCTTGCCTTGAGACACCTTGCTGAGCACGGTATGGCCGAACTCCAGGATTCCCTGCTGATGCCGGCGTTCCGTCATGTCCACGAAGGTGGTCAGCAAATCCCCTTCAAAATCAATGCCGGACACTTCGACAATGCGGGTTTGACCGTCGGCACAGGTAATCCGGTATTCCGCCGGTACGATCGGCAACTTCCGCGCCTTTGCCTCGAGGCGCGCAGTACTCCAGCGGTCGATGCAAGCCGCCCGGTATGCCGGATCCGGATACGCCTTCCTGATCCAGGTTTCGATATCCGGCAGCGTCTCGGCCGGATAGCCGAACAAGGCCACAAAGCGCCGATTGACGAAGACAACTTTGCCTGTTTCATCGGTATAGGCCAGCGCCAGCGGCATCTCTTCCAGCAACTGCCGGAAGCGGCGCTCACTCGAGAGCAGCCGGGCCTCGGCCGCCTTGCTGGAGGTGATATCGATGGTCAGCCCCGCCGTCCACCGTGGGGTGCCATCCGGCTCCCGTTCAACCAGTTGCCCGCGTGTCGATAACCAGCGCGTTTGCCCGTGCGTATCGAGCACCCGATAGTCGGTCTTGAAAACAGACAGTTGGCCGCCTGCCACCGAATGAAAAAGCTGCTCGATGCGCGGCCGGTCTTCCGGATGAATCCGGGCCAGCACATCGGCCAGCGGCTCCTGGCGCAACCCGGCATCGCCGCCCAGCATACAAATCAGGGCGTTACTGCGAAACACCACCTGACGGACATGATCGAACTCCCACAGGCCGACGCCGGTCGTCGCCATGATCATTTCCATGTCGTGCATGACCCGCCCGCGCCGCTCCTCCGCCAGGGCAAAACCCAGTTTTTCAAGCAGACGGTGCTGACTGACCACCCCCAGGCACCGCCCGCCATCATCCACGACAACCAGATGACGAATCTGCTCCTGCTCCATGCGCGCGGCCACATCGACCACGCTGCAACCGAGCGTGATCGAGATCAGGGGCTGATGCATGACGGCGCCCATCGAGGTGGTCTCGGCGGGGATGCCTTCCAGCAACAGTCGGCTGATGTCACGTTCGGTCAGAATGCCCTCGGCCCGCCCCTCACGCCCCGCCAGCACATAATCGAGACGCCCGGCCGCCATGAGTTGGACCACCTGAGCGAGCGGCACCGCCGGATCGAGCAGGCTACCGGCATGATCCATGACACGGCCCAACTGCCCGAGCAGATGCAGCAGATCCTTGCCCACCCGCCGGCGGAAATCGGTTTCGGTGGCCAAACCGCACAGGCAACCGTCGTCATCGACCAGCACCAGATGCCGGACACCGCGCTCCAGCATCATCAACTGTGCACTGGCGAAATCCAGGCTGCGATTGGCCGTCAGCAAGGCCGTACTCATGACCTCGCCCACAGGCTTGTCGAGACTGATCCCTTGTGCGAGCAGATTGACCAGATCCCGCTCGGTCAGAATCCCCAGAGGGCGTGCCTCACGGGCAATCACCAGGGACGAAATGTGCTCTGCGGAAAAAATCCGTACCGCGTCGCGCACCGGCATCTCGGGCAACACCGTGCGGACCTGGGCCGTGGCGATATCCTGCAATCGAAGATGCGCGACTGAACTCATGGCTCCCCATTACCTCTTTGTTCTGTCTCCGCCTGCGCACGCGGACGGAATATCAAGCGCGATTATCCACGGATGCGGGGGGCAACCCAAGGTTAGATTATCGCCATATACAATTTCGATCTATAGGAATGAAATTTCATTCTTTAAAGAAATTTATCAAGTCCGTACAATGCGGGCATCGTGATCCCAGCCCTATTCAGGACGACCGTGAAAAAGACGCTTTCCCACCTCGACTGGCTTGAAGCCGAAGCCATCCACATCATGCGTGAAGTGGCCGGCCAGTGTTCCAACCCCGTGCTGCTGTTCTCCGGCGGCAAGGACTCGATCTGCATGCTGCGCATCGCCGAAAAGGCCTTCCGCCCGGGCAAGTTCCCCTTCCCGCTGATGCACATCGACACCGGCCACAACTATCAGGAAGTCGTCGCCTTCCGCGACAAGCGCGCCGCCGAACTCGGCGAACGCCTGATCGTCCGCTCGGTGGAAGACTCCATGAAGCGCGGCACCGTCGTGCTGAAGCACGAAGGCGAGTCGCGCAACAAGCACCAGTCGGTCACGCTGCTCGAAGCCATCGAGGAATTCGGCTTTGACGCCTGTATCGGTGGTGCCCGCCGCGATGAGGAAAAGGCCCGCGCCAAGGAACGCATCATGAGCTTCCGCGACGAATTCGGCCAATGGGACCCGAAGAACCAGCGCCCGGAACTGTGGAACCTCTACAACGCCCGCAGCCACAAGGGCGAGAACATCCGCGCCTTCCCGATCTCGAACTGGACCGAAATGGACGTCTGGCAATACATCGAGCGCGAGAAGCTCGAACTGCCGTCGATCTACTTCGCCCACACCCGCCCGGTCGTGATCCGCCAGGGCGCCATCGTGCCGGTCAATGTCCCGCTGGTTTCCGGTGAGCTGACCAACCTGCCGAAGGCCGGCGAGGAAATCATCGACAAGCTGGTGCGTTTCCGCACCGTCGGCGATATCTCCTGCACGGCGCCGGTCGAATCGGATGCCGACACCGTCGAGAAGATCGTCGTCGAAACCGCCACCACCACCATCACCGAGCGCGGCGCCACGCGTCTGGATGACCAGACCAGCGAAGCCTCCATGGAACAACGCAAGAAAGAGGGTTACTTCTGATGACCGCCCACGTTGAAGATCACGGCCTGCTGCGCTTTTTGACCTGCGGCAGCGTCGACGACGGCAAGAGCACCCTGATCGGTCGCCTGCTGTTCGACACCAAGACCATCCTCGCCGATACCCTGAACGCCATCGAAAAAACCTCGCAGAAGCGCGGCATGAGCGCCGTCGATCTGTCGCTGCTCACCGACGGCCTGCAGGCCGAGCGCGAACAGGGCATCACCATCGACGTCGCCTACCGCTACTTCTCGACCGGCACGCGCAAGTACATCATTGCCGACGCCCCGGGCCACGAGCAGTACACCCGCAACATGGTGACGGCCGCCTCGACTGCCAACCTGGCCATCATCCTGATCGATGCGCGCAAGGGCGTGCTGACCCAGACTCGCCGCCACTCCAAGCTGGCCTCGCTGGTCGGCATCCCGCACCTCGTCGTCGCCATCAACAAGATGGATCTGGTGGACTACTCGCAGGAAGCCTACGAGAAGATCAAGGCCGATTACCTCGAGTTCGCGGCCAAGGTCGGCATCGACGACATCCGCTTCATTCCGCTTTCCGCGCTGAACGGCGACATGATTGTTGACCGTGGCGACAGCCTGAACTGGTACGAAGGCCCGACCCTGCTCGAGATCCTCGAAGCCGTGCCGGCCGCCCATACCGAACACACGGAAAAATTCCGTTTCCCGGTGCAGTTCGTCTGCCGCCCGCAGGACTCCGCCAATCCGGATCTGCACGACTACCGTGGTTTCATGGGCCGTGTCGAATCCGGTGCGATCAAGGTCGGCGATGCCGTCACGGTTTTGCCCTCCGGACTGGAGTCGACCGTCAAGGCCATCCAGTTGGGCGGCACGGACCTCGCGGAAGCCGTCACCGAGCAATCCGTCACCCTGCTGCTGGCCGATGAAATCGACACCTCGCGCGGCGACATGATCGTCAAGTCGAGCGAAGTGCCGCCGGCCGTCAAGGAAATCAGCGCCACCGTCTGCTGGCTCTCGGAAACCCCGCTCGACCGCGCCCGCACCTACCTGATCCGCCACACGACGCGTGACTCGAAGGCCAAGCTGACCGCCATCGACCATCGCCTCGACGTGAATACGCTGGAGCGCGTGCCGGCCGAAAAGCTGGCCATGAACGACATCGCTC
Organism: Dechloromonas sp. ZS-1; assembly: GCF_039649255.1. Lineage (NCBI taxonomy): Bacteria > Pseudomonadati > Pseudomonadota > Betaproteobacteria > Rhodocyclales > Azonexaceae > Dechloromonas > Dechloromonas sp. ZS-1. The sequence goes on from NZ_JBDIYD010000003.1 coordinate 29,529, forward strand.
AGGTGCGCTTCAAGCTGGCCCAACCGCTCTTCGTCGATGCCTATGAGGACAACCGGGCCACCGGCGCTTTCATCGTCATCGACGAAAGCAACAACAACACGGTCGGCGCCGGCATGATCCTCTGATCCAGGCACCGCCCCCAACAAAAAGAGCCAATGTTGAAATTGGCTCTTTTTTTATTTATACGCGGCAAATCGCGGACATAAGTACAGGTTTTGACAAATCTGCTTGCCCCATTCCGCTGCCCTGGGCTATCTTTGGGCAATCAATGCCCATGCAAAAAATGATGACTTTCGAATTCGATACAGCCGACCAGCCTCTGGTATTGATTGCCGACGACGAACCCATGGCACGCACCCTGCATGCCGCCATCCTGAAGAAGGAGTTTCGCGTCGAGGTGGTCGAATCCGGCAGCGATGTCCTGCAGGTTCTCGACAGCCTGAAGCCTGATCTGATCCTGCTCGACATCGAAATGCCCGGCCTCGACGGTTATGAGACCTGCCGTCGGATTCGCGAACAGGGCAGCCTGCCCATCATTGTCGTCACCGGGCATGACACGCTGGAATCGCAGCTCGAAGCCTTCGAAGCCGGCGCCAACGATCTCATCCAGAAGCCGGTATCGGCCGATCTGCTCTTGCGCAAGGCAGGGCTGGCCATTGATACCCACCAGAACTACCAGCGTCTGCTGCAGGAAAAAAATTCGCTGCAGTCGATGGCGATGAATTTTCTCTCGTCGGTCGGTGAAACCGGCACCCTGCTCAATTTCCTGCGCACCAGCATTCAGTGCCGCTCCTATATCGAGTTGGCCCACCGCCTCAGCGAAGCCATGCAGAATCTCGGCATGCAGTGCTATGGCGTCATCCGGACGGCAACCGGCAACCAATATTTCCGTAGCGAAGGCGAGCCCAGCCCGCTGGAAAAATCGGTGTTGTCGCAGGTCGCCAGCATGGGGCGTGTTTTCCAGTTCAAATCGCAGTTGGTGGTGAATTACGACCATGTGTCGATGATCGCGACCAATGCCCCGATCCACTCCGATGAAGAGACCGGCAAATTCCGGGACAATCTCACCATTCTTGCCGAAGCCGCAGAGTCGCTCGTCGAAAACGTTGAAATGCGTCAGGCCTCGGTTCAGCGTGCAGAACAGCTGCAAGTCGCGATGATTGGCGCCAGCGCAGCCGTCGAGTCGCTGCGCCATGAACACCGCCTGATGATGACGGACACCCGCCTGCTGCTGCAGGAACTGGTCGATAAGGTCGAAGGCTCCTTCTCCTGGCTGGGCGCAACCACGGATCAGGAAAATGCGATCAATGACCTGATGAACGAATCGGTCCAGAACATCCTCGCCATGCTCTCCACCCGCGGTCAATTTGAAGCCGAATTCTCGGCCCTCCTGGGCGCGCTGCACGGCACCGCCGGGAGCAGTGACGATATCGAACTGTTCTGAAGCGAACGCGTCCGTTTGCATAATTGACAATCAATTTACCAATAATTAATAATCACGGATTGATTTCATCAGGTTCTTTCCGTGCGCACATCTTCCCCGAGCGGCAGCACCGCCTTGAGTGCGCTGATCCAGCGTACCCTGCACCTGACCGGTGACGCGTTTCTGAATACCCTGGTTGCCGGGATTGCCCGCGAACTGGGCGCACACTGGGTATTCATTACGCGTGCCCTGGACTTTCCAACCACCCGGGTCGCGGTCGTTGCCTCCAGCCAGCAAAGCAGCCCCAAATCGTTCGCACTGCCCGGCACACCCTGCGCCCTGGTCTACCTCGGCCAACCCGTCCTCATCGAACATGGTGTCTCGGAACGTTTTGAACCGGCCCGCGCCCTGGCCTGCGAAACTTTCCTCGGCTACCCCTTCTTTGATGGGGCAGGCCAATGTACGGGCCACCTCGGCCTGTTTTTCCAGACTCCGTATCAGCCGCCCGCCTCGCTGGAGGCGACCCTCACGCTCCTGACCAAACGGATCAGTGCGGAATTGCTGCGCCTGGATACGCAAAACAGACTCGACAGCACGCGTCGCCGCCTGGATTTCCAGAACCGCATCCTGCAGCAGGCGGCACGTCATGCGCCGCTAACAGAGGTCCTGAACAAGCTATTGCTGGGTATCGAACAGGAGCGCCCAGGCTCGCACTGTTCCCTGATGCAACCGACGGCTGATGGCAAACAGCTCAACCTGATTGCCGCCCCCACGCTGCCGACCGGCTACACCCAGCACCTGCGCAACATCCCCATCCGGGATCAGGCAGGTTCCTGCGGGACTGCCGCGTTTTCCGGCGAACGGGTGATCATCGACGACATCGCCACCCATCCGTACTGGACACGCTTCCGGGAGAAGGTTTTACCCTACGGCTTGCGCAGTTGCTGGTCGCAACCCGTGCATGCGGCCGATGGCACGCTGGAGGCTGTTTTCGCCATTTACCAGGAACAGCCGGGCACGCCGACGGCGGAGGAAATCGAGCTGATCGAGTCGGTCGCGGCACTGGTCAGCCTGGTCATGGAAAACTATCGCACCACCGCCTCCCTCATTGAAACCACCCGTCGCTACAAGCTCTTTCTGCACACCTCGGCAGACGGCATCATCGTGCTCAATCAAGAGGGCGAATTTATCGAGATCAGCGATGGTTTCCTGCGCCAGGTGGGGGCCACAGACCGCGCACAGTTGGCCGGCACCCGTATTTGGGACTGGGATGCCCAGCCGGATGAAACGGCTTACCGGGAACGCCTGAGTCACTGCAGCGAGACGCCGGTCATGTTGAGTACACGCCAGCGGCGCCTCGACGGGACAAACTGGGATGCGGAAATCAGCATGGCCGCCTTTCAGGATGGACAACGCACCCTGATCTGGGCCTCGGCCCGCGATGTCAGCGAACGCAAGCGCATGGAGGCGGAACTGCTGCGCCGCGCCACCTACGATGCCCTGACTGGCCTATTCAACCGGGGCAGCTTCATGCATGCCTTGTCCGCCGAATTCCAGCGCAGCCAGCGTCACGCCCGCCCGCTGGCGGTGATGATGCTGGATATCGACCACTTCAAGCAGATCAACGACCGGCTCGGCCACCATACCGGGGATGTCGTGCTGCAGCAGGTGGCAAGCGCGTTTACCGACACCCTGCGCCAGGAGGATGGCGTCGGCCGGATCGGTGGCGAGGAGTTTGCGTTTTTCCTGCCGGAAACAACGGCCGAGGGTGCGGCCGAAGTGGCTGAACGCATCCGCCAGCGCGTCGCGGCACTGGACTTCCGAGATCTGGGCCTGCAGGAAGGAGTGCGCTGCTCGATCGGCTACACCCTGCTGGAAGGCGACGAGCCGACCCATGAAGCCCTGCTCTCCCGCGCAGACCATGCCCTCTATGCGGCCAAAGCCGGCGGCCGCAACCGGATTTGCCATACACAATCCAACGACGAGCAATCCGACGACGACACCGGCCGCTGAATCCCCCTTCCCGACGGTCAACGCGCAATCAGCACAAAAAAATCCCGGGTTTCCAGAGGGCGGAAACCCGGGCAAAGTGCAGTGACATTCACGAATGAATGCGTTGCGGGGATCGTTACATGCCGAGGTAAGCGGCGCGGACCTGCTCGTTGCTGATCAGTTCCTGACCGGTGCCGGTCAGCGTGATGCTGCCGGTTTCCAGCACATAACCGCGGTCGGCGATGGCCAGTGCGGCAAAGGCATTCTGTTCGACCAGCATGATGGTCATGCCCTGCGCCTTGAGTGTCTTGACGACGTTGAACACCTCTTCGACCAGGAGCGGCGCCAGCCCCATGGACGGCTCGTCCAGCAGCAGCATCTTGGGGCGGCCCATCAGTGCGCGGCCGATGGCCAGCATCTGCTGCTGACCGCCGGACAAGGTCCCGGCCGGCAGATGGCGTTTTTCCTTGAGAATGGGGAACATCGCGTAGATTTTCTCCATATCCTCTGCCACCTGATGCTTCGGCTGGGTATAGGCGCCGAGCAGGAGGTTGTCTTCGATCGAGAGCGGGCCGAAAACCTGACGTCCCTCCGGACTCTGGCAGATACCGCGCCGGACGCGCTGATCGGCACGTAGACCGGAGATGTCCTCGCCATCGAACCAGATGCTGCCGCTGCTCATCGGCTGGACCCCGGAGAGCGTCCGCAGGAAGGTCGTCTTGCCGGCCCCATTGGCGCCGACCAGCGCCACCAGTTCGCCCTTGCGCACTTCCAGATCGATGCCTTTGAGGGCCTTGATCCGGCCGTAGCAGCTTTCCATGCCCGACACTTTGAGCAGGACATCGCCCTTCGGAGCAGCGCCGGATTGCAAGGCGCCGGCACTGTGCGCGCCCAGACCGACCGACTCCGGCGCCAGGCTGGCAATGCGGTGAAAGAGCTCGCGGAATTCGGCGCGGGACTTCTCGCCGAACAGCGGATCGTCGTTATCCTGGAAAGCCCGGTCGATCTCCGCCCAGTCCTCGGCATTCAGCGCCGTGCGGGCGAGCGGCATGACATCCTTTTCTTCGCTGCGGATGTGGCTCTTGATCGCCTGGGTGTAGTGCCGCAGGGCCTCGGTGAAGGCCGGGTTGGCCTCTGCCCCCCCGGCGGTCGACGCCAGTTTGAGGCGTAAATCGCGCAGGACGTCCGGGCCGTTGCGATGCTCGGCCTGCAGACGGTCGAGCACGCCGGCGGCCTCGGGAGAACGGGCGCGCAGCAGCGGAAAGAGGAATTCGTCCTCCTTCGCATGGTGGGCGCGGTCCATGAACTCCTCGATGTAATCGAAGACCGAACTGAAAAACGGGGCTTCCACCTTGCCGCCCGCGTCGATTTCGTCGGCCACAAGATCGAGCGTCGTGGCGATGCGCCACAGGTTCTGATGCTCTTCGGTAATGATGCGCAGGGATTCCATGATTCGTCCTCTTAGGCGTGCGCGCCGAGATAGGCGGCAATCACATCCGGGTTCTTGCGGATTTCCTCGCCCGTGCCTTCAGCGAGTTTCTTGCCGTAATCCAATACCAGGATACGGTCCGACAGGTTCATCACCATCTTCATGTCGTGCTCGACAAGCACGACGGTGACGCCGGAATCGGCCACTTTGCGGACCAGATGATCGACCTCGATGGTTTCCTTGGGGTTGAGACCGGCGGCCGGCTCGTCCAGGAAGATCAGGCGCGGCTTCATGGCCAGGGCGCGGGCGATTTCCAGGCGCTTGAGGGCACCAAAGGACATCGCATCGGCCCGGGCATTGACGTACTGGCCGAGGCCGACGAACTCCATCAGAGCGGCGGCCTCTTCACGCAGCTCGCGGTCGCGCCGCTTGAGCCCCGGAAAACGCAGGGCGGCCTTGATCAGGTTGCGGTCCAGGCGCAAATGCGCCCCGACCATGACGTTCTCGATGGCCGTCATGTTCATGCACACCTGCAGGTTCTGGAAGGTCCGTGCCACGCCGCGGCGGGCCAGTTCGTTCGGCGACTTGCCCTGAATAGCCTCGCCATCGAGCCGGATTTCGCCGGTGGTCGGGGTGTACACCCCGGTAATCAGGTTGAACAGCGTCGTCTTGCCGGCGCCGTTCGGGCCGATCACGGAATAGACGATGCCGGCATCGATATTGAACGAGACATTCTGGACGGCCTTGACGCCGCCGAAATGGATGGAGAGATCTTTGACTTCAAGCATCGGCACGGTTATTCCCCTTTCCCGAACTTGGCGGCCAGCGTCGGCACGATGCCTTTGGGCAGGAAGATCATGAACAGCATCAGGATGGCCCCGAAGACCACGGTTTCCCAGCCTTCGAAGGTGGCCAGGGCCTGCGGCAGCGCGGTGAGCAGCACGGCGCCGATGAGCGAGCCGAAGACCGAAGCCATGCCGCCAACGACGACCATGGTGACCAGCTCGATGGAATGGAAGAAATCGGCAAAGTTCGGGCTGACAAACCCGATGTAATGCGCCGTGACACTGCCCATCAGGGAAGCGAAGACTGCCGACATGACGAAAATCGCCACCTTGTAACGCACCACATCGACGCCGACCACCTGCGAGGCCACTTCGGAACCGTGCAGGGCACGCAAGGCGCGGCCGAAGGGCGAGTCGATCAGGTTCAGCGAGGCCCAGACACTGACGACGAGGAGGCCGGCGACCACCCAGTACCAGATCTTGTCGCTGTAGATCTCAACCCCGAAGACGCTCATCGGCGGCACCGGCATGCCGTCCGGCCCGCCGGTCCACTGCGCCTCGTTGCGCAAGGCAATGTTGATGATGATGCCGAGGCCGAGCGTGGCCATGGCCAGGTAATGCCCCTTCAGCTTGAAGATCGGGCGTGCCACCAGCGCTGCCAGCAAGCCGGTCACTGCCGCACCGGTCCCCATGGCGACCAGCGGGTGCCAGCCGAAATGCGTGGGCAGCACGGCGGAGGCGTAGGCCCCGATGCCGAGGAAACCGGCGTGCCCCAGGCTGATCTGGCCGGCAAAGCCGATCAGCAGGTTGAGGCCAAGCACGATCACGGCATTGATGGCCATGCGGATGGCGAGGTCAAGATAAAAGCTGTTGGGCACGATGAAAGGCACGACCAGCAGCACGGCGATGACGATCAGAAGACCGATGTTCTGAGACTTTTTCATGCTTACACCCGATCCGTCGATTTACCGCCGAACAGGCCGCGCGGCATGAAGAAGAGGATGAACAGGATGAGCACGAAGGGAATCGCATCCTTGTAGGCGGACGACAGATACCCGGCGCCCATGGCTTCCAGGATGCCCACCAGCAGCCCACCCAGCACGGCCCCGAGACCATTGCCCAGGCCGCCGACCACCGCCGCGACAAAGCCCTTCAGGCCGAGCATGATGCCCACATCGTAGGAAGTCAGCGTAATCGGCGTGATCAGGATGCCGCCGAGCGCCCCCAGTGCGGCCGACATGGCGAAGCTCATGAACAGCACCCAGCTGGTGTTGATCCCGACCAGTTCGGCCGCCGTCCGGTTGAAGGACGTGGCGAGCATGGCCTTGCCCTGCAGGGTCCGGTTGAAGAAATACCAGAGCGCGACGACCACAATGGCCGTGATACCGAACACCCACAGGCTCTGCGGCATCAGCACCGCACCCAGGATTTCGATCGGCTGATCGCCCGAGAAAGCCGGCAGCGCGAAGGTTCCCTTGCCCAGCCAGATCTGGATCAGGCCGCGGATGACCAGCGAAGCACCGATGGTGATGATGATCAGGGTCACGGTTTCCGCGCCCTTGACCGGTTCGATGGCCAGCTTTTCAACCACCACGCCGACGATGGCCGGCACCAGGATGGCCAGCGCCAAGGCCACCGGCAGCGGCAAGCCGGCCGCCGTGAAGAACACGGCCAGCATGCCGCCCAGCATGATGAACTCGCCCTGGGCAAAGTTGATCACGTGGCTGGCGTTATAAATCAGCGTGAAGCCGAGGGCCGCCAGGGCATAGGTCGCACCGACCGTCAGCCCGGAAAAGAGGAATTGCAGAAACTGGGCCAGCATCACGCCCTCCCTGCCTTCTGGAGCAGGCGGAGGTTCCGTCCCCTGCGCCCTGCCTTGAGCACCATGTTCATGTTGTCTCCTGATATTTTTGTTGTGGATTCGACGAGGCGAAATTCACTAATACATAAATGATTTAATCACTACGATATTAGTGAGTCAAGCCATAAGAACGCCGCTTCAAATCCCGTCCCTGCGCCTTGCCTGCGGTTCAGAACTTGAGCAGATGATCGTCGTCTGCCACCACCGGCTGCTGCTGGGCAAAGAAGCCCTCGGTATGAATCAGTTCATCCTTCGCACCCAGCGCCTTGACTGCGGCGACACAGGTGTCGACAAACTCCGGGCTGCCGGCGGCAAAGATGGTGTGCTTGGAGAGATCGGTGAAGAGCTTCGGCAGCACGGCGTCAACACGCCCCTGCATGTAGCCTTCGCGCTCCTCGCGGGTCAGGGTGATCTTGTAGTCGAAGTTGCGGTGCTTGGTGCGCCACCAGGCCATCATCCCCTGGCTATAGACATCGTCCGCCGTACGGGCCGAGAAGAGCATGGTCACCGGCTTGCGGAAGCCCCGGCGCAGCGCGGCTTCGGCCAGGGCCAGGATCGGGGCCAGGCCGGTACCGGCGGCCAGACAGAGGACCGGCGTATCGACCGACGGGTCGCCGATGAAGGTGCCGTAGGCCCCGGAAATTTTGACGCCTTCGCCAATCTGCAGGCTGTCGTGAATCCAGTTGCTGGTCACGCCGCCTTCGGCGCGGGCCACCTGCAGCACCAGTTCGCCATCCGGACGCGGTGCGTTGGCAATCGAGTAGGCGCGGGCCGGCACATCGGCGCGCGGATTGCCCACCGTGACGTACTGACCGGGCCAATGACGGATCGGCTGGCCAACCGGACGCAGGCGCAGCTCGACGACACGCGCGGCGATCGGCTTCTTGTCGATGACGACAAACAGCGCGTCTTCACGCGGCGGGAAGAGTTTCGGCTTGGCATCCTCGGTGCCCCACTCGATGGTCAGCTCGTCGGAAATCGGCTTCGCCATGCACATCAGGCCATAGCCCTGCTTGCGCTCATCTTGCGAGAGCGCCATGTCGAGCACCATGCCCTGATCGAACTGACCCTGCGTGACCTTGACCTTGCATTCGCCGCACGCCCCGGCGCGGCAGTTGTTCGGCAGCGCGTAACCTGCCTTTTCGAGTGCCATCAGCACGGTATCGCCATAGGCGCAGTCCACCGACTTGCCCGAGGGTTGCATGATGATGCGAGCCATTTTTCTTCCCCTTGTTGTGTTTTATCTCTGTTGCGGCAAGGCCGACGTCCTCGAAAGGACGCCGGCCAGGAGCAAATTTGCTGTTTTCTGACGGTCGACCGTGATCAGAACACCGGAATGATGTCTTCCATCTCGATGTCGCTGATTTCCTGACCGGTGATGCCGACTTCCGGAATGGCCGGGAACGGGATGTTGTAACGATCCAGCACACCCTTCAGGTTGAGCATCGCGTTCTTCCAGTTTTCCAGCTTGGCTTCATAGGTCGGGATACCGAAACCGGCGGTGCGGGCCACTTCTTCGGCTTCGCGCTGGTTGGCGATGAAGTCTTCCGGCAGATCCCAGAATTCCATCGGCGGCTCGAAGAGCACGGCGGACAGGAAAAGGTAACCGGCGCGGATCTGCTTGGTAACGACCGACTTGGTCTCTTCGGCCAGGCCCGGATAGTCACGCTCCATGACCGCCATGCAGATGGCCATGTGACGACCTTCGTCGCGACCGATGTTCTTGAAGGCTTCCTTGAAGACCGGCTCACGGGAGTTGTCGAACATCTGCTTGAAGATGGTCGCAGCGGCGATCTCGCCCATCAGGAAGGAGCTGAACAGGACAGCGAGGTCGTACTTCGGCACGGCTTGCTTGTAGCCATTCCAGTAGCGGCCGCCGTTGAAGTACAGCCACTGCACGTTTTTCTGCAGGCGCTTGCCCAGTTCGGTCTTCGGCTGATAGGTCAGCGGGTCCGGATGGCCCAGGAACTTGGTAATGGCCAGACCGCACATGATTTCGTGGTTCTGCTCGTCACGGGTGACCGAGAAGAAGCACTTGCGGACCGGATCTTCCTCATGCACTTCATACGTCTTGATCAGGGCTTCGGCAAAAACCGGGGGGGCCGAGGCGTCGAACACCGACAGGAGGCTCCACCAGTAGGCGATGGATTCGCGCTCTTCCCAGGTGTAGCTATCCACGTCCAGGGTATCCCAGGGCAACTTCTCCGGATCCCAGTCTTCACGACGCGCGGCTTCCCAGACTTCCTGCAGCTTCTTGCTTTCCGAGCGCCAGGACAGCGGATACACGTTCGGTTGTTCGGTTGCCGGCGGAAATTCCATCTTGTCGGCAAAGCGTTCCTTGTTAGCAGCCATATCTCCTCCTTTTAAGGATTTCATCAAGTCATCAGGCACCCCATCCGGAACCCCGGCTGGCGTTGAGTGAATAATGATACAGACCGAAACGACGTGTCAATCATTTTTGTATCGTATTGATCAAATTTTTTTCAGAAACAAATTCTGCATTTCAGAACATTGAAAAACAGCTGGCGCCAAAAGAATTTATTCAATTGTTTTTGTTGAGTTTTTACAGGCATACGTAACAACTTACATTAAACGTAACAATGAAAGCGCACAACAAATACGATACTTTTATTTGACTTTTGTTGATCGCATTCGTATCGTGTGCAACATCCCATCCACATCGCACATAGAAAAAACTGTCCGAGGAGATCCAGATGACCCACCCGCTGCTTGAGAAACACCGCGCCACGCTTGAAGGCGCCCTGAACGCCATCCAGACCCGTGGCTATTGGTCGGCCTTTAACGAAATGCCGAGCCCGAAGACCTATGGTGAAACGGCAGCCGATGACGGCAAGCGCGCCTTTGAAGCCTGCCTCGGCCAGCAATTCAGCCTCGATCAACCGGGCCAGCAAGGCTGGGCTGGGGGCGAGCAGTCGCCTTATGGCATCGAGCTGGGCGTGCAGTACCCGGTTTGCGATCCGGAAAGCCTGATTGCCGCAGGTCAGGCGGCCATGGCGGGCTGGCAGCAGGTCGGTGCCACCGGCCGTACCGGCATCTGCCTGGAAATCCTGGATCGCCTGAACAAGCAAAGCTTCGAACTAGCCCACGCCGTGATGATGACCACCGGCCAGGGCTGGATGATGGCCTTCCAGGCCGGTGCGCCGCATGCACAGGATCGCGGCCTCGAAGCCGTTGCCTACGCCTGGCGCGAACAAAGCTTCGTCCCGACCGAGACGGTCTGGGACAAGCCGCAGGGCAAGAACCCGTCGCTGGTCATGAAGAAGCACTTCGAAATCGTCGGCCAGGGCGTCGGCGTCGTGGTCGGCTGCGGCACCTTCCCGACCTGGAACACCTATCCCGGCCTGTTTGCCGCGCTCTCCACCGGCAATGCCGTGATCGTCAAACCGCACAGCAACGCCATCCTGCCGGCCGCCATGACCGTGCGCACCATTCGCGCCGTGCTCGCCGAAAACGGCATCGACCCCAATCTGGTCACGCTCTGTGTCGCCGACCGCGCCACCACGCAAAAGCTGGTCACGCACGCTGCCGTCAAGTCCATCGATTTCACCGGCAGCAATGTGTTCGGCCAGTGGCTCATCGACAATTGCCGCCAGGCCCGCGTTTATGCCGAGCTGGCCGGCGTCAACAACATCGTCATCGACTCGACCGATGCCTACAAGCCGATGCTGCGCAACCTGGCCTTCACGCTGGCGCTCTACTCTGGGCAGATGTGCACGACCTCGCAGGCCCTCTTCGTGCCGGCCGGCGGTATCGAGACCGAAGACGGCCACAAATCCTACGACGACGTCTGTGCCGACCTGGCCAAGGCCGTCTCGGGCTTCCTGAGCAAGCCGGAAGTCGCCCACGCCGTGCTCGGCGCCGTACAGTCCGCCGACACCCTGAAGCGTATCGGCGAAGCCGACAGCGGCCGCCTGGGCAAGGTCATCCTGGCCTCGACCAAGCTCGACAATCCGGAATTCCCGAACGCCGAAGTCCGCACGCCGGTCCTGCTCGCCTGTGACGCCGCCGACGAAGCCGCTTATATGGAAGAACGATTCGGCCCGATCAGCTTCATCGTCAAGGTGGCTGACACCGCGGCTGCGATTGCCCTCTCCGAGCGCATCGTCTCCACCCACGGCGCCCTGACTGCCGGCATCTACTCGACCAAGGCCGAGGTGATCGACGCCATGACCCGCGCCACGATGCGCGCCAAGGTGGCCCTCTCCATCAACCTGACCGGCGGTGTCTTCGTGAACCAATCGGCGGCGTACTCCGACTACCATGGCACCGGCGGCAATCCCGCCGCCAACGCGTCCTACGCCGATGCTGCCTTCGTCGCCAACCGCTTTGTCGTCGTGCAGCGTCGCTATCACGTCTGAGAACAGCCCATGAATTACGAGAACATCACCCTCACCTGCGACAACGGCATTGCCCGCCTGACCCTGAACCGGCCGGACAAGCTGAACAGCTTCAATGAAGAGATGCATGCCGAACTGCGCGATGCGCTGGACGGCATCCAGAGCGGCCGTATTCCGGCCCGCGTGCTGGTCCTCAGCGGTGCCGGCCGCGCCTTCTGTGCCGGCCAGGATCTGGCCGACCGCGCCATGCAGATCAAGGACGGCAAGCTGCCCGACATCGGCGACATCGTCGAACGCAACTACAAGCAACTCATCGTCCGCCTGCAGAACCTGCGCGTGCCGACCATCGCCGCTGTCAATGGCATCGCGGCCGGTGCCGGTGCGTCGGTGGCCCTGGCCTGCGACCTCGTGATCGCCACCCAGTCGGCCTCCTTCCTGCAGGCTTTCTCCAAGATCGGCCTGATTCCGGATACCGGCGGCACCTGGTTCCTGCCGCAACGCGTCGGCATGGCCCGCGCCATGGGTCTGGCCCTGCTGGCCGACAAGCTGCCTGCCGCCAAGGCGGCCGAATGGGGCCTGATCTGGGAATGCGTGGCCGACGCCGAGTTTGCCGCCCGCATCGATGCCCTGGCCGGCCAACTGGCGAGTGCCCCGACCAAGGCCCTCGTCCGTACCCGCCAGGCCATGCATGCCGCCCCCGGCCACACCCTGGAACAACAGTTGTCCTTCGAAGGCGGCTTCATGCGCGAACTCGGCTGGTCCCGCGACTATGCCGAAGGCGTGCAGGCCTTCATGGAAAAACGGGCCCCGAACTTCACCGGAGAGTGATGCCGTGAGCCACGCCCCCCTTCCCCAGCAGGCGGTCATCGCCGTCGTCGGCACCGGTGCCATGGGCGCCGGGATTGCCCAGGTGGCGGCCCAGGCCGGGCATGTCGTAAAACTGCTCGACAATCGCCCGGGCGCCGCCCAGAAAGCCATCGACGGCATCTGCACCCAATTCGCCAAAATGGCCGACAAAGGCAAGTTGACCGTCGAGCAGGCGCAGGCCGCCGGTGCGCGCCTGCGTGCCGTCGAGGCCCTGAGCGAACTGGCCGATTGCGCCCTGGTCGTCGAAGCCATCGTCGAGAATCTGGAAGCCAAGCAAAAGCTCTACGCCGACCTTGAAGGCATCGTCAGCGAAGACTGCATTTTCGGCACCAATACCTCCTCGATCTCGGTGACCGCCATTGGCGCCGCCCTGAAACGCCCGGAACGCCTGGCCGGCCTGCACTTTTTCAACCCGGCGCCGCTGATGGCGCTGGTCGAAATCGTCTCCGGCCTGGCCACCGACAAAACCGTGGCCGATACCCTCTTCGCCAGCGCAGCGGCCTGGGGCAAAACCCCGGTGCATGCCAAGTCGACCCCGGGTTTCATCGTCAATCGCGTCGCCCGCCCCTACTACGCCGAGGCCCTGCGCCTCGCTCAGGAAGGCGCCGCCGACTATGCAACCATCGACGCCGTGATGCGTGAAGCCGGCGGCTTCCGCATGGGGCCGTTCGAGCTGATGGACATGATCGGCCACGATGTCAATTTCGCCGTCACCAACTCGGTCTGGCGCGCCTTCTACAACGATCAGCGCTTCCTGCCCTCGCTCATCCAGCAAGAGCTCGTTGATGCCGGCTTTTATGGCCGCAAAAGCGGTCGCGGTTTCTACGACTACCGGCCGGATGCGGCGAAGCCCGAGGCGCAGAGCGAAGCGGCTCAGGTGCCGGCCGGCAAAATCGTGCTGTTTGGCGAGTCGACCGTCGCCGAAGCGCTGGCCGAGCGTCTGGAACACTCCGGCCTGTCCTTCTCGCGCGCCCCGGATGCCGATGGCCGCATCGCCGAAATCGGCCGCGCCGTCCTCTACGTGACGGATGGCCGCAGCGCCACCCAGCGCGCCGCCGAGTCCGGCGTTGCCAACACCGTCCTGATCGACCTCGCGCTCGACTACGGCACGGCCAAGCGCCTCGCCATCGCCGCCGCCGAGCAATGCGACCCGGCCGCCGTCAGCGCCGCCACCGGCCTCCTGCAGGCAGCCGGCTTTGCCGTCAGCCGTTTTCTGGATGTGCCGGGCCTTGCCGTCATGCGCACCGTCGCCATGCTCGCCAACGAAGCGGCCGATGCCGTCAATCAGGGTGTCTGCTCCGAAAGCGCCGCCGATGCGGCCATGCGACTCGGCGTCAATTACCCGCAAGGGCCGCTGGCCTGGGCCGATGCCGTGGGCGTAGCAACGATCCGCGATGTCCTGGCCCATCTCGGCGCCAGCTACGGCGAAGACCGCTACCGCATCTCGCCGCTGATCCAGCGTGCCGTCCATGCCGGAAGGAAAATTCATGACTGAACACACGTTGACCGCCGCCGAAGCACAGGCGCTCGCCAACGCCACGGCCGAGGCCATGTATGCCCGCGACCGTGCCGCCCAGGCGCACGACATCCGCATCGTCCGCGTGCAGCCCGGCGCGGCCCTGCTCAGCATGCCGGTGCGCAGCGACATGGTGAATGGCCATCACATCTGCCATGGCGGCATGATCTTCACGCTGGCCGACACGGCCTTTGCCTACGCCTGCAACAGCTATAACAAGAACACCGTGGCCTCGGCCTGCCACATCGACTTCCTGGCCCCGGCCAAGGAGGGCGAGACCCTCGAAGCCGAAGCCATCGAGCAATCCGCCGCCGGCCGTACCGGCGTCTATGACGTCACCGTCCGCACCACGGGCGGCAAGACCATCGCCCTGTTCCGCGGCAAGAGCTACCGGATCAGCGGCGAAGTCATCGCCGGCCTCGCTGCAGCGAACTGAACAGAACACAACGAAGAGGAGACAAACATGCCCGTCAAGAAGCCCCTGCCCGGCGACCTGGAACCCATCGAAACAGCCAGCCGCGACGAAATCTCGGCCCTGCAGCTGGAACGCCTGAAGTGGTCGGTCCGTCACACCTACGACAACGTCGAGCCCTACCGTGCCAAGTGCATCGAGAAAGGGGTGCATCCGGACGATCTGAAGTGCCTGGCCGATCTCGCCAAGTTCCCCTTCATGACCAAGACGGACTTGCGCGACCACTATCCGTTTGGCCTCTTCGCCGTGCCGCGCCAGAAACTTGCCCGCCTGCACGCCTCCAGCGGCACCACCGGCAAGCCTGTCGTCGTCGGCTATACCCGGAACGACATCGACAACTGGGCCAACCTGGTTGCCCGCTCGCTGCGCGCAGCCGGTGTCCGTCCCGGCGACATGGTGCATAACGCCTACGGCTACGGCATGTTCACCGGCGGCCTCGGCGCCCACTTCGGCATTGAGCGCGCCGGCTGCATCGCCGTCCCGATGTCCGGCGGCCAGACCGAAAAGCAGGTCCAGCAGATTCTCGACTTCAAGCCCGATGCGATCATGGTCACCCCGTCCTACTCGCTGGTGATTGCCGAAGAATTCGAGAAGCAGGGCATTGCCCCCGAAGACATTTCGCTGAAGGTCGGCATTTTTGGTGCCGAGCCCTGGGGCGAAGGCATGCGCGCCGAAATCGAATCGAAACTCGGCATCGACGCGATCGACATCTACGGCCTGACCGAAGTCATGGGCCCGGGCGTCGCCAACGAGTGCATCGAAACCAAGGACGGCCCGGTCATCTGGGAAGACCACTTCTATCCGGAAATCATCAACCCGGAGACCGGCGAAGTCGTGGCCGATGGCGAAGAAGGCGAACTGGTCTTCACCTCGCTGACCAAGGAAGCCTTCCCGGTCATCCGCTACCGCACCCGCGACCTGACCCGCCTGCTGCCACCGACCGCGCGCGCCTTCCGCCGCATTGGCAAGATCACCGGCCGTTCGGACGACATGCTGATCGTGCGTGGCGTAAACGTCTTCCCGACCCAGATCGAAGAGCAGATCCTGCGCGACAAGCGCCTCTCCGGCAACTACCAGATCCTGCTCACCCGCGACGGTCACCTCGACAATGTCGAGATCCGCTGTGAAACCCAGCATGAACTGATCGGCAAGCTGTCGGCCGCCGATGTCCAGCAGATCGCCAAGGAGCTGCAGCACCGGATCAAGACCATTGTCGGCATCTCGACCAAGATCACCGTCATGGAATTCGACTCGATTCCGCGCACCCAGGTCGGCAAGGCCCGCCGCGTGCTGGACGAGCGCCCGAAACAGCTCTGATTTTTTGCCCATTGTCGTTGCCGCGACACTCGGCCGCCGCCCACCGGGGCAGACTGGCGGTCGCTGTCCGGCCTGCATGACACCCCGGAAAGGACGTTCATGACCCAAGCTTTCATCTGCGATGCCATCCGTACCCCGATCGGCCGTTACGGCGGCGCCCTCGCCGGCGTGCGTGCCGACGACCTCGGCGCCATCCCGCTCAAGGCGCTGATGGCACGCAACCCCCAGGTCGACTGGAACACGGTCGATGACATCATTTACGGCTGCGCCAACCAGGCTGGTGAAGACAACCGCAACGTCGCCCGCATGTCCGGCCTGCTCGCCGGTCTGCCGGTCGAGGTGCCGGGCACGACGGTCAACCGTCTGTGCGGTTCTGGCATGGATGCCGTCGGCCTCGCTGCCCGCTCGATCAAGGCCGGCGAAACCCGCCTGATGATCGCCGGCGGCGTCGAAAGCATGTCGCGCGCGCCCTTCGTGATGGGCAAGGCGGAATCCGCCTTCTCCCGCCAGGCGGCGATTTTCGACACGACCATCGGCTGGCGCTTCATCAATCCGCTGATGAAGCAGCTGTACGAAACCCATTCGATGCCGCAAACGGCCGACAACGTCGCGGCCGATTTCGCGATCAGCCGCGCCGATCAGGACGCCTTTGCCCTGCGCTCGCAGCATCGCTGGGCTGCGGCCGATGCCGCCGGACGGTTCAAGGACGAACTGGTCCCGGTGGTCCTGCCGCAGAAAAAAGGCGATCCCAAGACCGTCGACCGTGACGAGCATCCGCGTCCGGAAACCACGCCCGAGATGCTGGCCAAGCTCAAAGGCGTCAATGGTGCCGACCTCAGCGTCACCGCCGGCAACGCCTCGGGCGTCAATGACGGTGCCTGCGCCCTGCTCATCGCCTCCGAAGCCGCCGCTGCGCAATACGGCCTGACGCCGCGCGCCCGCGTCGTCGGCATGGCCACGGCCGGGCTGCTGCCGCGCATCATGGGCTTCGGCCCCGCCCCCGCCGTCAAGAAGGTGCTGGCCCAGACCGGTCTGACGCTCGATCAGATGGATGTCATCGAACTCAACGAGGCCTTTGCCGCCCAGGCCCTGGCCGTGCTGCGCGACCTCGGCCTGGCCGACGATGCCGCCCACGTCAATCCGAATGGCGGCGCCATCGCCATGGGTCACCCGCTCGGCATGAGCGGCGCCCGTCTGGTGACCACCGCCATGTATGAACTGCATCGCCGTGGCGGCCGCTACGCGCTGTGCACGATGTGTATCGGGGTCGGGCAAGGGATTGCCATGATCATCGAGCGCGTCTGATTTGCCGTTTTTCAACGTAACACCTGACAACAACCCCGTGGAGGAGACAAACCCATGAAGCAGACGATGAAAAAGCTGGTTGCTGGTGCCGCCCTGACCCTGGCCGCCTTTGGTGCGCTGGCCGCCGATCCGATCAAGATCGGTTCCGTGCTGTCGGTCACCGGCCCGGCCGCCTTTCTCGGCGACCCGGAACTGAAGACCCTGCAGCAGTACGTCGAAGACATCAATAAGAAGGGCGGCGTCCTTGGCCGTCAGCTGCAGCTCGTGCATTACGACGACGGCAGCGATGCCAACAAGGCCAACGGCTTTGCCAAGCGCCTGATCGATGACGACAAGGTCGATCTGATCGTCGGCGGCACGACCACCGGCGCCACCATGTCCATGGTCCCGCTGGTCGAAAAATCCGGTACCCCCTTCATCTCGCTGGCCGGTGCCGTGGTCATCGTCGAGCCGGTCAAGAAGTTCGTCTTCAAGACCCCGCACACCGACCGCATGGCCGCTGAAAAAGTCTTTGAAGACATGAAGAAGCGCGGCATCAGCAAGGTTGCCCTGCTCTCCGAGACCTCCGGCTTCGGTCAGTCCGGCAAGAAGGAAACCGAAGGCGTCGCCGCCAAGTACGGCATCAGCCTGGTGGCCAACGAAACCTACGGTCCGAAAGACACGGACATGAGCCCGCAGCTGACCAAGATCAAGACCACGCCGGGCGTTCAGGCCGTCTTCATCTTCGGCCTCGGTCAGGGTCCGGCGATTGCCACCAAGAACTACAAGCAGCTCGGCATCAGCCTGCCGCTCTACCACGCCCACGGCGTCGCCTCCGAAGAGTTCATCAAGCTCGCCGGTCCGGCGGCCGAAGGTGCCCGCCTGCCGGCCGCCGCGCTGCTGGTTGCCAACAAGCTGGCCGACAAGGACCCGCAAAAGCCGGTGGCCGTCGGCTACGCCAAGGCCTTTGAAGAAAAGTGGAAGACCGATGTCTCCACCTTTGGCGGCCATGCCTACGACGGCCTGATGCTGGCGGTCGACGCCATCAAGCGTGCCAAAACCACCGACAAGGCGGCTGTCCGCGACGCGCTGGAAGCCACCAAGGGCTATGTCGGTACCGGCGGCATCGTGAACATGTCCCCGACCGACCACATGGGCCTCGACCTTTCTGCCTTCCGCATGCTGGAAATCAAGAACGGCGACTGGAGCCTCGTCCAGTAAGCCTGCACCGTTCATTCGACTTGGCCGCCAGGGGAGACGCTCCCTTGTGCGGCTTTTTTTTGGAATACAGACCATGACCCAACTCGTTCTCAGCGAAACCATCGGCCGTGTCGGCCTCATCCGCATCAACCGTCCCGAGGCCATGAATGCCTTGAACAACGACGTCGTCGACGGCATCGGCGCCGCCATCGACGCCTTCGAAGCCGACGAAGCCATCGGCTGCATCGTCCTCACCGGCAACGAAAAAGCCTTCGCCGCCGGGGCCGACATCGGCTTCATGAAGGACTTCGACTACATGCACGCCTACAAGACCGACTTCATCACCCGCAACTGGGAGCGCATCAAGACCGCCCGCAAGCCGGTGATCGCCGCGGTTTCCGGCTTCGCCCTCGGCGGTGGCTGCGAAATGGCGATGATGTGCGACATGATCTTCGCCGCTGACACCGCCAAGTTCGGCCAGCCCGAAATCAAGCTCGGCACCCTGCCCGGCGCCGGCGGCAGCCAGCGTCTGCCGCGCGCCGTCGGCAAGGCCAAGGCCATGGACCTCTGCCTGACCGCGCGTTTCATGGATGCCAATGAGGCGGAGAAGGCCGGTCTGGTCGCCCGCATCTACCCGGCCGATCAACTGCTCGAAGAAACCCTGAAGGCCGCGCAGACCATCGCCAACTTCTCGCTGCCGGTGGTCATGATGATCAAGGAATGCGTCAATCGCGCCTACGAATCCAGCCTCAACGAAGGCCTGCTCTTCGAGCGCCGCGTGTTCCATTCGGCTTTCGCGCTGGAAGACCAGAAGGAAGGCATGGCCGCCTTCGCCGAAAAGCGCAAACCGACTTTCAAGCACCGCTGAGGCACGCCATGTACCAGACACTCGAAATCGAACGCAAAGGCAAGGTCGCCACGATCTGGATGAACCGCCCGGCTGTCTTCAATGCCTTCGACGAACAGCTGATCGCCGAGCTCTCGGCCGCCTGTGCCGAGCTGGAGGCCGATGCCGGCGTCCGCATCGTCGTGCTCGGCGGACGCGGCAAGCATTTCTCCGCCGGGGCCGACCTCAACTGGATGAAGCGCGCGGCCCAATTCACCCATGAACAGAACGTCGAGGATGCCCGCAAGTTTGCCGGCATGCTGCGCGCCCTGTCCGGCATGTCCAAGCCCACCATTGCCCGCGTTCAGGGCGCTGCACTGGGCGGCGGCACCGGCCTCACCGCCGCCTGCGACATGGCCATCGCCAGCGACGATGCCGTGTTTTCGACCTCCGAGGTGAAGTTCGGCATCATCCCGGCCGTGATCAGCCCCTACGTCCTGCGCGCCATCGGCCCGCGCCACGCCCTGCGCTATTTCCAGAGCGCCGAGCGGATCAGCGCCCACCGTGCCCTGATGATCGGCCTGGTCGGCGAAGTCGTCCCCCTGGCAGAACTGGACGCCTGCGTGGACACGCTGGCCGATACCCTGCTGCAAGGCGGCCCGCTGGCGCAAAAAGCCGCCAAGGATCTGATCGCGGCGGTCAACGGCAAAAACATCGACGATTCGGTGAGCGAAGAAACCGCCCAGCGCATCGCCCGCCAACGCGCCACGGACGAAGCCAAGGACGGCATCAGCGCCTTCCTGGAGAAACGCCCTCCGGCCTGGCTGGCCTGAGCGCCCTCTTGCCCGGCACAGAGAGGCAGCTGGCTTGGCCGCCTCTCTGACACGCCTCGCGCATTGCGCATTGCGCATTGCGCATTGCGCATTGCCCATTGTGCACATCGCGAACCGCAGTCCAGACGGCCCCCTCTTTCATCAGTCAAAGCCTAGCCAAACCGCACTCAAGCCGCTAAAGTCCCGCCCTTTGACGCTGTCTGAAAGTGTATTCCATGAAAACCGCCCGCCGTCGTACCCGTTACCCCTACATTTCCCTGCCGGCCACGCTGGATGCCGTGCTGGATGCCGAAGTGCAGGAAAAGGGGTACAGCAATCATCCGGAAGGCATGCAAGCGTTCACGGCCTACCTGCGCCGTGCTGTCGCCTTCGAGCGCAAACAGCGCTACGGGCGCTGATTCAGCCCCCCTCAGGACACGCCGTTCATTGTCCACCGCGTGTCTGCAGGCATGCGCGGCGGCGCCCTTGGCCAGCCGCCATGCCCGGATCAATCCCCCTCCGCAGGGCCTGCTGACCAACAAAGCCGTGACCGACGGTCAACTGCGCGCCGAGGTGCTTTTTGACGCCCCAGGTCGCCGTCAAAGGCCGACGCTGGCCGCATCACACACCGTCACACGCGGCGCCACACCATTCAGGGCGATCAGGTGAATCATCTGGCTGACCGTGGTGCAGCAATCCGAGAGCACGCTGACACGGTATTTTTCGGCTGACTTCGAGATGGCCGTATGGGTCACGCAGTTCTGGGTCATCATGCCGCAGACCAGCAGTTCCTCAATGCCGCGCGCCGCCAGCTGCGCCTCCAGATCGGTCCCGAGAAAGCTGTCGGCAAAACGCTTGATCACGATCGGCGCATCCGGCGCGGCCTGAAGCAAACGGGCATGGAGCGCCACCCCGGGGGTGCCCGGATTGAAAAACGGCGCCGGCCCCTTGCTGGCATCCGCCACATGCTGAACAAAAATCACCGCCACGCCCTGACGACGTGCCTGAGCAATCGCTTGCTCGATCCGGGCGAGCACCGGCTCGGGCTGCCAGAGCGGGAATTTACCGTCCGGAAAGTAGTCGTTCTGAATGTCGATGACGATCAGGGCGCGTTGCGGGTTTGGGTTCATGAACCTGCTCCTTGGAAAGAATGAAGCACCGATTGTGCTGCGCCGGGCTGCGTGACAACAGTGGCCCGAATGTCAATTTAGATTAAGATCGGGCCAACCCATTGCCCCGAGGCTCGCACCATGCAGCGCATTGCCGTGATCGCCTTTGACCGGATCAGCCCCTTTCACCTCGCCGCCCCCTGCGTCGTGTTCGCTGACCCACATCCGGACGTGCCCCGCTTTGCCCTGCAAGTGTGCAGTGCAGAAGGCCCGACGCTGGCCACCACGGCAGGCTTCCGGATACAGGCCGAATACGATCTCTCGGTCCTTGCCGAGGCCGACATCATCATCGTGCCGAGTTGGCGCGATCCGGCAGAAAGGCCGCCCGCAGTGCTGATCAACGCCCTGCAAGCCGCTGCCGCCCGGGGTGCCCGCCTGGTCGGGCTGTGCCTGGGGGCCTATGTATTGGCGGCAGCCGGCCTGCTCGATGGGCGCCGGGCGACCACACACTGGGCCTATGCCGATGATTTCGCCCAACGCTTTCCGACGGTCAACGTCGATCCGGAGGTCCTTTACGTCGATGATGGTCTCTTCTTGACCTCGGCCGGCACCGTGGCCGCCATCGACTGCTGCCTGCACCTGCTGCGCGACCTGATCGGCATTCAGGCCGCCAACGGCGTCGCGCGCCGCCTGGTCATCGCGCCGCACCGTCAGGGCGGGCAAGCCCAGTTCATCGACCAGCCGCTGCCTGCGGCCCCCCAGGATTCACGCCTGGCAGAGCTGCTCAACTGGGTGCGCGCCCATCTGGATCAGGCCCATACGCTGGACAACCTGGCCGCCCGCGCCTTGATGAGCCGGCGCAGCTTTTCCAGGCATTTCCGGACGTTGACCGGCGAGAGCCCTTTGCAGTGGCTGCTCCGCGAACGCCTGGCCTATGCCCAGCAACTGCTCGCCGGCACGGGGCAAAGCATCGATACGATTGCCACGCTCAGCGGCTTTGGCAGCCCGCTCTCCTTCCGCCAGCATTTCCGTCAGGCCTATGGGGTGACGCCCGGCCAGTGGCGGGCCGGGTTTTCAGAACAGGCGTGACCCCGGCGTTGCCGCAGGGGAAAAATCAGCTTGGAATCTTCGGATCGCCGTGGGCACCGATACGCGCCGACAAGGCTTCGGCGTGGCGCAGCAGGCACTGGACGACTTCGCCCTCGGCACTGGTGTCGAACATGCCTTGCACGCCCACGACCAGTAGCGCCATGGTGATTTCGTTCTTGAAATTGAAGACAGGTGCCGCCACGGCTTCCACGCCCGGCACGCGATGAAAGCCCTCGGTGTTGGCAAATCCCTGACGCCGGATCTTGTCGAGCAGCGCATCAATCCCGGCCTGGTTTTTTAATTCGGGCGGCACATCGGCGGCTTTCATTTCGGCGCGGATGAGCGGCATGACCACCTTTTTCGGCATCCAGGCAGCAAAAATCCGCCCGGTGGCCGAGGACAACAGATCGAGCACCGTCCCGGTAATCACATTGACGGTAATCGGTCGGCGCGGACGCTCCCAGCGCACGATCACCGGCCCGCGATCGCCCCAGACAGCCAGTGCGGTGGTCTGGTTGATCTCGTCCCGCATCTCGGAAATCATGTTCAGGCCAAGACGGACGCGATCCAGGCGATCCAGGGCAACCAGCCCCATGTTGAGGGCAAAGGGACCGAGGTCGTAGCGGGAGGTGGCCGGGTCCTGTTCGACCAGCCCCGCCCGGATCAGGCTGACCAGATAACGGTGCGCCTTCGAGGCCGGCATGTCTGCGGCGGCGGCGATTTCCTTGAGCATCATCGCGCGCTGGCCATCGACCATGGCCTTCAGGATACCCATGCCGATTTCCAGCGATTGCACGCCATGTTTGCCGTCAATGTCTTCGCTCATGATCGCCCCGGAATTCCATTATTTGAAACTGATTCTATAATACAACAATTCAAACACAGGGTTGTATCATGTCATCGCTTCGCGTTTACGCCATCGACGGGATCGTTCCCGTCGTCGATCCCACCGCTTATGTGCACCCCAGCGCCGTTCTGATCGGCGACGTGATCGTCGGACCCGGCTGCTATGTCGGCCCCTGCGCCAGCCTGCGCGGCGACTTTGGCCGGCTCATTCTGGAAGCGGGCGCCAATCTGCAGGACACCTGCGTCATGCATGGGTTTCCCGGCACCGACACCGTGGTCGAAGAAAACGGTCACATCGGTCATGGTGCCGTCCTGCACGGCTGCCGCATCGGCAAGAACGCGCTGGTCGGCATGAACGCGGTGATCATGGACAACGCGGTGATCGGCGAAGCCAGCATCGTCGCGGCCTCCGCCTTCGTCAAAGCCAGTGAGGTCATTCCGCCGGGCGTGCTGGTCGCCGGCATGCCAGCCAAAGTGATCCGCCCGCTGAGCGAACAGGAAATGGCCTGGAAGGCAGAGGGCACCCGCACCTATCAGGACCTGACCCGGCGCTGCCTGGCCACGCTGGTCGAAACCGCACCGCTGACAGCCGTCGAGGCCGACCGCAAGCGCATCGAGATCCCGGACGTCGTGCCCCTGACCACGCTCAAGCAGCGTCAGGGCTGAGCCGTCACTCAGGCTGCCAGCGGGTCGTACTGAGGAAAACGCTCCGGAAGCGTCGGATCTTCGGCCGGCTGGCTGCCGTCAGCCAGACACAAGGCGCTGTCCAGATGACGGCTGACCAGCGGCTCCAGGCGCTTGTACAGCTCCTTGCAGAGCAGGCGCGCCTGCTGACCCGGCCAATCGTTGGGCAACAGCACGTCGGGCAGTTCCGGATCGCGCAGGAGCAGACGACGGTAGTCGTGAATGAGCAGGATGCGAAGCAGGAAGGCATCCTGCGGGGTCACGCCGGCCAGATGATCGCGGCGCAATTCATCGAGGACCGGCTGATAGGTAGCCACCAAACTGCTGTAGGCGTCGGCAAGTTGTCCCAGGTCCCAGGCCCGGCTGACCAGATCGGCATCGCTGGCCGACAGCGCCGAGCGGGAGTCGGCCGCAAACAGCGGCAGCAAGGCGCTCAAAGCCGGGGCCAGCCCTTCGGCAACCAAGGCATCCAGGACACTCGGCAATTCCGCACTCGGATGCACGAAACAATCCGCCCCCAAGGCGCCAAACCCCTGCCAGAACAAGGCCCGACGGACGTGCTCGCGCAGCTTGGCATCGAGATCGCCAACCACCAGCATCAAACGCCAGCGGCGATCCCAGAGCGGCGCATGGGCGGCATAAATATGCCGCGACGCCTCTTCAAAACGGCGCCGCCCTGAAGCGGTCAGGACGTAATCGGCACGCCGGCCGATGGTTTCGGTTTGCAGCCACTCTTCCTTGACCAAGCGGAAGACCGAGGTACGAACCAGGCGCTCGTTGAGTTCCAGCGGCTCCAGCAGGCGAATCAGGCTGCCCAGCCAGATCCGGCCGCCGCGCGGCAAAATGGCATCACCAAAAACGGTGATGATCAACGACCCCGCCTGCACGCGGCGCTGGGCGCGAAAATCGTCAAGACGGGCTTGTAGGGCTTGGCTCACGGGTGGCATGGCCGGCCGGCGTACGGGTTAGGCACTTCCGGGCAAATCGGCGTATCATTTTTATAAGCCCGAAAGGATAGCAAATTCCCGTATTTTTTCGTTGATTTTCCGCAATACCCGCGCAAAACGATACCAATACAAACCAATTTAACGAAAAACCGTTTTCCTTCCATGCGCCGACAGCCTCCCGTTTTTCGCCCGCTTCTGCTGCTTGCCCTGCTCACCCCGCTCGCCCTGTGCTTGAGCCGGGATGCGGCCGCCAACGCTTACAAATGCCGATTGCCGGATGGCAGCGTCGAGATCGCCAGCCGCCCCTGCACGACGGGCAGTGCCACCCTGAGCGTACAGAACGAGGAAAAAATTCCGGAGAGTCGGCGCCGCGAGGCCGAAGAAGAAGTCCGCCGTCTGCGTACCCAGATCGAGCGGCGCGAAGCGTCCCAGCGCGACACCCCGGCCCGCGACCCGCAGGCAGCGACGCAGCCGCAAAACGCACATAATGTCCCCGGCCCAGAGACGCCCCCGCCCGCATCGCCCAAGCGGAGCGTCGAGGCGTGTCTGCAGGAACTGGATCGTCACGCGCTCGACCCGAGTCAGCGCCTGAATCTGGAAAGTGCCTGCCGGAGCAACCCGGATGCCCAACTCGTCTTTGTGCCGGTCCCGGTCTATACCCAGCAGCCGGGCACACCGCGCCCCATCATGCCGGTTGTGCCAAGCCAACCGCATGTCCCGATGCCGCCCCCCGTGACGCCGGTCAAACCGGGAGTGAAGCCGCAAGCGACGGCCCCACAAGAAACCCCCTCCACAGTCTGCCTGCCCGGCAGCAAATTCTGCCGTTGATCAACGGTCGACCGTCAGACGACGGCCAATTTCACCACCGCAGGCGGCAGCCACCCGGGCGTACTCCTCCGGCGTATCGATCGTCGCCTGTTCGACCTCAACCGCCTGCAGGCGACGCTTGATATAGGGCAGCCAACGCGCATCGAGTTCCTGCTGCAACTGCTGCTGGACCTGCCCCGCGCTGCCCCGCCAGATTCCCAGATCGGCAAAGCGCTGCTGCAACTCGGTACGCAGCACGGACTCAAGCGCTTCCGCATGCCGTTGATAAATGGCCACATGGGCCATTTCGTGTGCGTAAATCTGATCGTAGGCACAGCTTCCGCGCGGAAATTCGCTCGCCACATACACGGTCAGCGGGGTATAGCCATAGCTGAAGGTGATTTTGGGGCTGCCGCATTCCCACCGCCCATCGAGAGAGCGACGCAGACTCAGATGCAAATCGTAGCGCGCCATGGCCACGCCCCGTGTCAGTCCCAAAACGCGCATACCGGACCTGACCACGCCATAGGCCATCCCCTGCAGGCTCGCCTGACGATAGGTGAAATTGTAGGAAAGCCGCGCTTCCTCACGTTTCAGTTCAATGCCGGGCGGCGGCAGGTCGGCACAGGGGTCCGCCAGCGCGGAGGCGCTCAACAGGAGCAGCAGGATCGCGCCCCGAGTCTGCCGCATGGGACTACTGCGCCAGGATACGAATGCGCAAGGCGGCGGACAAATCGGCCGCTGCCTCGACCAACTGGACCATGCCCTGGCGTACTGTCGCCAGGTCCTGGGGGCCCGCCGCCAACTCGACTGCACGGGCCGAGGCGACCAGTGGCTCAGCATTAAAATTACCCGCGATGCCGCGCAAAGTATGGGCGTGACGTTCGATCTGGATGAAATCCCCCGACTCGACGGCTGCACGCAGCTGCGCCAAGTCTTCGGGACAGGAGTCGATGAACAACGGACCGATCAAATCGACCACCTCGGCGTCCGCCTCGCGCAGCGCCTTCAGGAAATCGAACGCATGGGCCAGCGGCGCAGCCTCCACGGCTTCTGACACGCCTTCCTCAGCAGGGTGGAGCAAGGAGAACAGGTCATCGGCACGCAAAGGCTTGGCGATGTAATCATCCATCCCCGCTTCGAGGCAACGCTCCCGGTCACCTTCCATGGCATTGGCCGTCATGGCAATGATGCGGGTCTGGCAGCCCATCGCCCGGATCATGCGTGTCGCCTCCAGCCCGCCCATCACCGGCATTTGCCAATCCATCAGGATGACATCGAATGGGCGCTCACGCACCTGATCTACCGCCAACTGGCCGTTCTCGGCCACGGTCACGCGATGCCCCCATTTTTCCAGCAGGCTGACCGCCAGTTTCTGATTGACCAGATTATCCTCAGCCAGCAGCACATTCAGCGCTGTTCTGTTCTCCCGCAGCGAGTGTCGGGTAATCAGCGGCGTACCGGCGGGGGCCTCCCCCTTGCCGAGCACGCTGTGCATCCCCGCCAGCAAATCCTCCTGGGAAACCGGTTTGCTGAAATAGGCGGCAATCCCGAATTCACGGCAACGCTCGGCATCGCCCCGGGTTGCGCCAGACGACAGCATGATGCGTGGCACGGCGGCCAGTTGCGGCACGCCCTGCAGATGCAAGGCAAGTTGAAAACCATCCATGCCCGGCATGTGGGCATCCAGCAGGATCAGGCGCGGCACGGCGTCATGATGCGCCACCGCCAGCAAGTCTTCTGCGCAGGCATAGGTGCTCACCTGCATGCCCCAGCTGGCCAGGGTTCGGGAGAGCACAATGCGGTTGGTCTCGTTGTCATCGACCAGAATGACCGGCAGACCCGACAGCGAGACAGGCTGGGCAGCCACAGGCTGCTGGCTGTGATCGACCGGCAAGGGCAATTGCACGGTAAAGCAGCTGCCCTGCGTCAGCACGCTCTCCACCTGTATCTCGCCCCCCATCATGCTGACCAGACGATGGCAGATGGTCAGCCCCAGGCCGGTCCCCCCGTAGCGACGCGTCGTCGAGGTATCTTCCTGCATAAATGCCTCGAAAATATGGCTCAGCTTGTCAGCGGCGATGCCAATGCCGGTGTCCCGCACATCAAAACACAGGGCATCGCTGCCCTTGGCCGGGTAGGCCCGCACCACCACCTCACCGTCGGCGGTGAACTTGATCGCATTGCCGGCCAGGTTGAGCAGGATCTGGCGCAAGCGGCCAGGATCGCCCAGCACACAGTCGGGCAGGGCCGGATCGATATCGAGCACCAGTTCCAGGCCTTTTTCATGCGCCCGCAAGGCCAGGGTCTTCATCGTGTCCGCCACCAGGCGGCCTGGGTGGAAAGGAATGTGTTCAATGAGCAATTTCCCGGCTTCGATTTTCGAGAAATCGAGAATGTCATTGATGATGGTGAGCAGGGACTCGGCAGAGCTCTTGACGATCTGGAGGTACTCGCGCGGCTCTTCCGGAAGCTCGCTGGCCAGGGCCAGTTCGGTCATGCCGATCACGCCGTTCATCGGGGTCCGGATCTCATGGCTCATATTGGCCAGAAAATCGCTCTTCGCCTGGTTGGCCGCCTCGGCGGCTTCCATGGCACGACGCAGGGCTTGCTCAGCCTCCTTGCGCTCGGTGATATCGACAATGGTGCCCAGCAGGCCGCTGATCGAACCATCCGGACGGGTCAGTGCCGCCTTGCGGTAAATGGTCTCGTGCAGCACGCCATCGCGCGAATGCACCGTCGCTTCATAGACCTGTGCACCGCCCTGGCTGAACAGTTCCTCGTCCTTCTCGACATGCAGGCGAGCATCTTCCGGCGGCAGCAACTCGTGCAAGGTCCGCCCCAGCATGTCTTCGCGGCGCACCGAGAAAAAGAGTTCGAAGGCACGGTTGAGGCGCAGATAACGCCCTGAGCGATCCTTGAAATACATCGGCAGCGGGATGGCCTCGATCAGTTCTTCGACCAGGCGCAACTGCTCCTGCAAGGCCGCTTCCATCTGCTTGCGCCCGGTGATTTCCGTGCGGATGGCGATGTAGCGCGTTGGCAAGCCGGCCGCATCGAGGAAGGGGACGACTGTCGCCGAGACCCAATACAGCGCACCGGCCTTGGTGCGATTACAGATTTCGCCATGCCAGACCCGACCGCTGCTGATCGTCGCCCACATCTCCTGATAGACCGCAGCGTCATGCACACCGGATTTCAGCAACTGGTGGGTTTTGCCCAACAACTCGGCTTCCGTATACCCGCTGATTTCACAAAACCGGGGGTTGGCATACAGGATCACGCCCTGGGTGTCCGTAATGCTGACGATGGCATGCTGGTCGAGGGCGAATTTCTGGTGATCGAGCTCCCGACGCCCCTGCTCGCGGGCCTCGATCAATCGTCCCATCAGGCCCGACAAGGCTTCCAGATCGCCTTGGCGCATGGCTTCCAGCGCCACTTCATCTTCACCCAGCAGCGAAGCCGCCGTGTCGCGCAGGGAATGCAGGGCACGGTCGCGACTGCCCAGTTCTTCACGCAAGCGGTCATTGGCCTCGGTCAGTTCAGCAGAACTGACTTCCAGGCTACGCGTACGCAAGGCCAGATCCCGTTCATACTGGGCGTAACCGGCATCCACCTTGTCAATGAACTGATCCAGCTTGTCGAGCAGCGCCGAGAGCGCGGGCGAACAATGCCCGCTTGCCGAAAGCGCCTTGGCTTCTGCAAACACCGCCGCCAGCCCGGCCTCATCACTGATGCCGGTGCTGCGTTTGAGCAGCCGAAACAAGGCGCCATGCATGACCGTCAGTCCTCTCCCAAATAGGTGATGGTCATGGTCTGATTGTGGAGCTTGCAGGCCACACCCGGTGCAAAGGGGCTGATCTCGCCGTAGGAATAAAACCCGGTCAGGCAGGCCCCCTGCCCCAGCACATCGCCAACGGCCTCGACCTCCTCATCGACGCGCGCGCCCATGACGAGCTTGCGCCCCACGCAACTGACCAGAATGGCCAGACCGCCATCGGGTGCGGCCAACATCGCCTGCGTTGCTTCGGCTGCCGCTTCGGCGCCGTCGACCAGGCGATCGGTACTCGCATGCATCAGTTTGAGATAACCGCCTTCGATGATTTCCCCGGCCAGCGTCAGGCTGCCATCCGTTTCGGAAACCGCGAGAATGGTCCGGATCAGGCCGGTTTCATCGTGATCGGTACCGAGCATGGCAAAGGGGAACAGCAGGCCGGAAGCCGGCAAATCCTTGGCGTAATCGCCGAGGTAACGCTTATAGACATCCAGCGCCGGCGCACCATCGAGTTCGTAGAGGATATTGCCCACCGCCCGGGTCACCTTGCGGGCCGGGCCGAACGGCTCCCAACCGCCAAAGGAGCCATGGCCAAAGCGCAGTGCTTCGCCGGCAAAGCCGATGGCCACCACCTGATCGTCCTGCACACCGGCCGGACCGAGGGTCCAGGTTTGGGCAAAGGCACCACCATCCCCCGCCAGGCCGCCGGTCAACGGCACCTGCGGCCCCAAAACCGACGCCATCCCATCCACCAGCGCACTGCCGTTAATCGCCACACCGGGTCCCCAGACCATGACGGCGCGCAAATCGTCCGCCTGCAATTGCGTGCCCAGACGCACACCGGCCGCGCCGGAATCATCCATGCCCGCCAGTTTGGTCGTTGCACAACGCAAGGTCACGCTGTCAAAACGCACGGCATTGACGACGCAGGCATCGTCATGCACGCCATCCTGAGCGATTTCACCCGCTGTGGAGCAACCGGTCAGCAGGGCATCAGGAAAGGCCGCGCGCAGCGTCGGCACAAAATCCGGCTGGGTCAGATAACGCAGACTGCCGAAGACCTGAATCCAATCCGGCTTGAGTTCGACCAGCGCCGACAAGGCAGTGCCCAATGCGTCGGGCTGGGTAATCACCGTTTGCAGGGTTTTCATGGGGCATGCCTCCTGATTAGCAAACCCAGAAGATAGCAGATTTCACAAATACCCCGCCAACACATCCACTATTTGCCTTTTTGGGAGATTTTTTCATCCATCTCCTCGCCCAGGCCATGCCCTTCCTCTTCGGCAGCATGCAGCAACCAGACCAGATCGCTGCCCTGAACCGGCATCGGGATCATCTGGTTCCAGCGCCAGCGGAAAACCGGGCCGAACGGCACATAACGCGCAAAAACATCACCATGCGGGCTGGCCCCGAAAAAGGGCCAGGGCGACAGAAAAGCTTCTCTCAATTGCGCTTCGGTCATGGGCTACGCTCCTCTCCTGACAGCACCATCATGGCCTGCCATGACAAGACGCCAGTGTGCGCCGCCCCCGCCGCCGCTGCAAGCGGCTCAGTCGATCTTGCTGTGGCCGTCGCCATCCCGGGCCTGGCGGCCCAGCGTCAATTCCGTATCCTGGCTGATGGCTTCGAAGAACGCCTGAACCGACTTGGGATCGCCCGAGGCGGCAAAGGTCGTCTGCCCGCAATCGCATTGCCCGACCCAGATCGACTCCAGCCCGCGCAGGCCGCGCGTACTGACCGGATTGATCGTCGTCACATCGGCTCCGCAGCCATTACAGACCAGTTTCTCCGGGCGGTTTGCCTCCAGTTTGGCAAATGCCTGAGCGACCCGTGCGTCACGCGAACCGCGCAGTTTGGCTTGTCCCATGATGAATCCCTGACAATAAAAGGCGCGAGGATAGCTGTGGTCAACCCGGATGTCGAATCAGGGAGGGCTATGGCAAGATGCCCCCATGCATGCACTTCCACATCTCTCTGCGGTCGACTGGCTGGCACTGGCCATTTTCTTTGCTTCCTGGGGCGGCTATGCCTGGTACTCGGAACACAGCCCGCAAGGCCGGGGCGGCCTGATTGCGACCAGTCATCGCTTTCGCCTCAAATGGGCCTATCAATTACTCAAACGCGAAAATCGCGTCATGGACTCGACCCTGATCGGCAATCTGGTCTCCAGCGTCTCGTTTTATGCGAACACCACCATTTACATCATTGCCGGTCTGATTGCCCTGCTGGGTGCCTCGGACAAGCTGGTCAGCTTTACCGCCGACCTGCCTTTTGGTGGTGCGGGTACACAGGTGATGCTCGAACTCAAACTGATGCTGGTGCTGGCCTCCTTCGTCTTCGCCTATTTCAAATTCACCTGGGCACTGCGCCAGTTCAACCTGCTGACCATCCTCGTGGGCGCAGCGCCGAACGGTACGACAGGCACCCCGGCCATCGACGATTACGCCCAGCGCCTGGCCGGCGCCAACAATCTGGCGGGCGATGACTTCAACCGGGGCATCCGTGCTTATTATTTTGGCCTGGCCGCTGCCGGCTGGCTGATCAACCCGCTGGTGCTGGCCGTCCTGGCCGTCCTCGTCCTGGTCGTGCTCTTTCGCCGCGATTACCGCTCGTCCGCCCTGCGTATCCTGAGCGACGCACCGTGACCGGGAACGCCACGCTGGCGGGCATTGGCTTTGGCCTGCTGGCCTATTGCATCTGGGGCTTCTTCCCGCTGTTCTTCCGCCAGCTCGGGCATGTGGCCCCAATGGACATCCTGTCCAATCGTGCCGTCTGGGCCTGCCTTTTTGTCAGCCTGCTGCTCACGCTACGCGGCGGCTGGCCCAAGGTGGCGGCAACCCTGCGCACCCCCGCCCACGTTGCCCGCCTGGCCCTGGCAGCCCTGCTGGTGGGCAGCAACTGGCTGATTTTCCTGTGGGCCGTCGAACAACGCCAGGTGCTGGCATCCAGTCTGGGCTATTTCCTGACCCCACTGGTCAATGTGCTACTGGCCCTGGCCATTCTGAAGGAACGACTGAACCGGCTGGAGTGGCTCTCGGTCGGCCTGGCGGCACTGGCCCTGATCAATGAAGTCATCACCCTGGGCAGCCTGCCCTGGGTTGCACTGATGCTGGCCGCCACCTTTGGTACCTACGGCCTGGTGCGCAAACAGGTCCCGGTCGATGCCCTCTCCGGACTCTGGCTGGAAACCCTGGCCATGCTGCCGATCTGCCTGCTCTACGCAGCCTGGCAAGGCACGCAGGGCCATGCCGTTTTTGTGCCCCCGGACCTGTCGACCGCCGGACTCCTGGTTGCCGCCGGCATCCTCACCGCGCTCCCGCTGATGGCCTTTGCGGCGGCCACGCAGCGACTCGATCTGGCCACGGTGGGCATGCTGATGTACATCAACCCGAGCATGCAACTCATCACTGCCGTCCTGCTCTTCGACGAGCCCCTGGCCAGCGGCCGCCTGATCAGTTTCGGCCTGATTTGGTGCGGACTACTCTGCTTTAGCGTCAGTTTGTGGCGCAAGACACGGTCAACGGCCAAAAACCCGTTAAAATCGAGCTAAAACGCAGCTCAGGGAAGATCGTGCCAACACCGCAAAGCGACGAATTCCGCGCCTCACTTCAGGAAGCCATCCTGAACCAGGCGCCGGATGGCATTCTGGTCGTCGACCAGCATGACTGCATCGCTTCCGTGAACCGCCGCTTTCTGGAAATCTGGCGGATTCCCGTTCCCGTGTCGGGGCTGGACAGCCTGATCGGCACTCCGGACAAGGAACTCCTCCCGCTCGCTCTCCCGCTGATCGACGACCCGGCGGCTTACACGGCACGGGTCCTTGATCTCTATGCCCACCCGGACCAGGAAGATATCTGCGAACACCGCCTGCGCGATGGCCGCACGCTGCGCCGCCACTCCAACGTCCTGCGCGGGCGGGATGGCAGCTACCTCGGCCGGGTCTGGTACTTCCGCGACATCTCCGACCTGGTCAATTCGCGCCAGGCCCTGGAAGCCAGTGAACGGCGTTACCGCACTGCCTTCCAGACCACCATGGACGCGATTGCCATCACATCGCTGTGCGATGGCACCTACGTTGACGTCAACGATGCCTTCCTGAACATGACTGGTTTCAGTCGGGACGAACTGATCGGTCACACCTCGCTGGAAATCAACGTCTGGGCAGATCCGGAAGATCGCCACCAAATGGCGGCCTCCATCCTGGCAGGCACCCCGTACATGAGCCTGGAAACCCGTTTCCGGCGCAAGAACGGGGACATTTTCTGGGGAGTTTTTTCCGTCTCCCCCATGGAGCTGGACGGCCATCCCTGCCTGCTCTCGATCACCCGGGACACCACCGAAAACCACCGCACCCTGACCGAACTCGAAGCACGGGTCGAAGCCCGCACCCTCGAACTGAAGCGCGCCAAGGATGCAGCCGAAGCCGCCAGCGTGGCCAAGACCGCCTTCCTGGCCAACATGAGCCACGAAATCAGGACGCCCCTCAACGCCATCACCGGTATGGCCCACCTGATTCGCCGTGGCGGGCTCAACGAGCGCCAGGCCGACCAGATGAACAAGCTCGAGGGCGCCAGCAAGCACCTTCTGCGCATCATCAATGCGGTGCTTGAACTGTCCAAGATCGAGGCCGGCAAGCTCACCCTCCATCCTCAGGTTTTCTCGGTCGCCGGCCTGCTGCAGGAAGTCGCCGACATGATCCAGACCCAGGCCACCCATAAGGGCCTGCGCCTGAGCACGGAGATCGACCCCGCCTTGCCCCGCCAACTGATGGGCGATGTCACGGTCCTGCAACAGGCCTTGCTCAACTACGCCAGCAATGCCGTCAAGTTCACCGAGCGCGGGCATATCCGCCTGCAAGCCAGCCTGGTCGACGATGACGGCGGCTCGGCACTGATCCGGTTTGCGGTCAGCGACACCGGGATCGGCATTCAGGAAACCGTGCTCAGCCGTCTCTTCGATGCCTTCGAACAGGCGGACAATTCGATGACCCGAAAACATGGCGGGACAGGCCTGGGCTTGGCCATCACGCGCCAACTGGCCCATCTGATGGGCGGGGAAGCCAACGCCAGCAGCACGCTCGGCCAGGGCAGCACCTTCTGGCTGAGCGCCCGCCTCATGCATGCGCCCGCCGAAGTTCCCCTGAGCAACGACACCCTCGCCCTGCCCCTGCGCCGCACACTGGCCCGCCCCTACCGCATCCTGCTCGTCGAGGATGAACCGATCAATCGCGAAATCGCCGAATTCCTGTTGCAGGATGCAGGCTATCAGGTGGACTGCGCAGAAAATGGCGTGGAAGCCGTCACCCGGGCCAGCACCACCCCCTACGACCTGATCCTGATGGACATGCAGATGCCGTTCATGGACGGGTTGGAAGCCACCCGGCGCATCCGTCGCCAGGGCGGACGCCCGGTGCCCATCGTCGCAATGACGGCCAATGCCTTCCAGGAAGACCGGGAGCGTTGCCTGCGGGCCGGCATGAACGATTTCATCGCCAAACCGATTTCACCGGAGCTCCTGCTCGGCAGCATTGCCCGCTGGCTCGGCCAGCATGCTTAAGACCGCCGATCCGGCGGCATCGATGCCGCTCCGGCAGCTCTACCTGATCGTTTTCATCGAGGGCTTTTGCTCACTCGGGGCCGAAGTCATCGCCCTGCGCCGCCTGGTGCCCCATGTCGGCAGCGCCATTCTGGTTACGGCCCCGACCATCGGCTTCTTCCTCCTGGCCCTCGCGCTCGGCTACGCTGCCGGCGGCCGGGTCAGCCAGGATTACCGCCGTATCGTTGCCCGCAACTTCCTGCTCTCGGCCCTGATCGCCGGCCTCGGTCTGGCGGGCTGGACGGTCGATCTCCTGTTCAAGCACGCGCAGCCCAGCCTGATCGCTTATCTGCTCTTTGTTGGTGCGGTGTTATGCCCGATTGCCTGGCTGCTCGGCCAGACCGTCCCCATCCTGACCAACCTGATGCACCATGAGCGCATCGGCCAAGCGTCCGGACAGGCACTGTATGCCTCAACCCTCGGCTCTTTTCTTGGCTCGCTCGCCCTCTCGCTGGGTCTCATGCAATGGCTGGGCGTTTCGGCGGCAGTCGTGGCCTGCAGCCTCGGCCTGATTGGCGGCTGCCTGGTGCTGGCGGGGCGAACGCCGAAAATGGCCCTCGCCAGCCTGTTGACCGTCGCCGCGACCGTCGCCCTGAACCTGCATGCACCCGCGACCGCAGAAACGGCCTATGCCGACTATTCGGTCACACCGGTTCAACTCCCGGGCCAGGATCATCCCCGGGCCTTCACGGTCAATCAGTCGGTGGCCTCCCTGATCGACGACAGCGAGCCCCCCCATTACACCCGCTATATCCGGCACCTGCGCCAGATCCTGCTGGAAGACCTGGGCTTTCGCGAACGCGACATTCTGGTTCTGGGCGCAGGCGGTTTTACCCTCTCGCACCGCGAACCGCTCAATCGCTACACCTACGTCGATATCGATCCGGCCATCCGCGAACTGGCCGAACAGCATTTCCTGAAAATCGGGATCAATGGCCGCTTCATCGTCGATGACGCACGCCGTTATGTGGCCGGCACGAGCGAGCGCTTTGATGCCGTGTTGGTCGATGTCTACAGCTCGCACACTGCCATTCCGAGCCACCTCATTACCGAGCATTTCTGGGCGGACACCCGCCATGCGCTCAAGCCGGAGGGCGTCCTGCTCGCCAACCTCATTCTGGATGGCAAGCTGGAAAGCCCCTACGCGCGCAATCTGCTGGCCACGATCGAACGGGTTTATGGACGCTGCGCCGTCGAGGTGTTGCACAAAGGCCGCCCGCTCAGCAATGTCGAAGTGATGTGTTTTGCGAGCAGCCATCCGGCGCACACGCAGCCCTACACCGACGAACTCAACCGCGCAGATCTGGATCGCCTGCAGACGGCGCAATAAACCTCAGGCCGGCTGCAGACGCTGTGCGCGGGCGCCCGCCACCTCGTTGCCAACCAGCGCGAGCAGGACCAACCCGCCCCCAAGCAAGGTTTCCCGGGCTGGCACTTCATCCGCCCCCAACCAGGCCCAGAGTACCCCGAACAGCACTTCAAGCAGTGCCAGCAAGGCAATTTCCGGCGCCGGCAGGGCGCGACTGAGCCAGACCATCAACAGGCACGGCAGGGCCAGCTGAAACACCCCAAGGAAAGTCAGCAGGCCGACATCGTGCCAGCCAGCCTGCAGCGGCCAGGCCAGCGGTAACATGGCGGCGGCAGAAAAGCCCGCCCCCAGCATCACGGCGGGCAGCATGTCCGGCATCTGGCGAGCGCCGCCGGCATGCTCGAGCAAGGTCAGGTTCGTGGCGCCGGCCAGCGGGACGGCACAGGCCACCAGCATGCCGAGCATGGCCCCGCCCCGCCCCAGCTCTGCGCCGAACATCCAGGCGATACCGAGGCCGGCCAGGCCGATTGCGGCCCAGGTCCGGGCCGGCAAGCGACGGCCCAGAAAAACACGCGCCAGGATGGCGGTCAGCATCGGCCCCAAGGCCATGGTGACCAAAACATTGGCGACCGAGGTCAGCGTCAGCGCCAGCATGAAGGCGGTAAACATCACCGACCAGCACAGGCCGGAAGCCCAGACGATCCGCGGCGCACGGCATAGCGCCCCCCAGAAGGCACGACCACGCCAGAACGAGAGCATGAGGGCCAGCGACAGGCCATTGGCGGCGCTGCGCCAGAATGTCACTTCCACACTCTGGGCGCTCTCCAGGTGGCGCGTGACGACACCCGCCATGCTCCAGAGCAGCGTCACCAGGACCATCAAGACCACCGCACGGCGATGGCTCAGAGCAAGGGGCACGACGCTCAGCCGAGACGGCGACGCGCCTCGAACAGGCAGACGCCGGCCGCCACAGAGACGTTCAGGCTTTCCACACTGCCATGCATCGGGATGCGCACCAGTTGATCACAGTTTTCGCGGGTCAGGCGACGCATGCCCTCCCCTTCGGCGCCCAGCACCCAGGCCGTCGCCTTCGGCCATTCAGCCTGATAGAGATCGTGTTCTGCTTCGCCGGCCGTGCCCACCACCCAGATCTCGCGTTCCTGCAGTTCGCGCAGGGTGCGGGCCAGATTGGTGACCATCACATAAGGCACGGTTTCGGCCGCGCCACAGGCCGTCTTGGCCGCCACGTCGGTGAGGCCGACCGCGCGGTCCTTGGGTGCGATCACGGCATGCACGCCGGCCGCATCGGCCACGCGCAGGCAAGCGCCGAGATTGCGCGGATCGGTAATGCCATCGAGCACCAACAGGAAAGGCGGTTCTTCCAGGGTATCGAGCACATCGTCCAGATGCGCGATCTTGCGCCCGCCTTCGACACGCGCAATGACCCCCTGATGGCGTGCGCCCGGCGACATCCCGTCGAGCCGTTTGCCATCGGCGAGGATGATGCGTACATCCTGCAGTTCGGCATGCTTGATCAGGTCGCGCGCACGCGCATCCTGACGCGTCGCATCGATATAGATTTCCTTGAGGGACTCCGGATCGTGGCGGAGCTTGGCGGTGACGGCATGAAAGCCGTAGATCAGGCGGGAGGACATGGTCAAGCAGTCAAAATCGAAACCGCGATTTTACCCTGCGCCCGACGGTCGACCGTCGGAAAATGGTCAAAGCTGCTGCGTGACCCGCTGCGCCGCCGCGTGACGCGCCACCCAGCGCACCAGCAGCATGTCGTGCATCAGGACATGGTTGGTGATCCAGCGCCCGAGCAGGTCGTCGAGTTCGCGCAGCAACTGCACGGTCATCCGGTTATCGAGCGCGGACACCAGCTTCTGGACCGCCGACGAAATCGCCGCATGGTCCTCGATATGGGCTTCGCAGACTTCACGATCCAGCGCGAGCAGCAAGGAATCACGCATGATCTGCTCTTCGGTCTTGAAGTGATCGAGGATGAAGGAGAGGAGATCGCCCAGCAGGCGAACGAGCTCCGTCTCACACTGCCGACGGCGCGCCGGAATACAGCAGCTGCAGGAATCAAACTGGCGGATGTCGAGACAGATCTGCCGGGTGGCCGTCATGCAGGCCAGCAACTGCCGGTGCTCGAAATCGAGCGTCCGATGCCCGGTTTCGAGCTCGGGCGGCAAAGGGGCACCCGGGATCCAGTCCGTTACCGGCACGGCATCCCCGATGTCCTGTTTGCATCCGCGTTCGCAGAGGTCGTTCATGAGACGGGCTTGGCAGAAAACAATCACGAAAGACTAATATTTTAAGCCAAGCTACGCCTTACCGCATAGAACGAAAGTCGGAGGATTTACAAAACCCCACAAATTTAAGGCTCAGCGCCGTCCTTTTTTGCTCGCCACCTTTTTATTTGCCGCTTTTTTTGGGGGCTTGCTCGCCGCTTTAGGCTTGCCTGCCGCCTTGCCTGCTTTGGCTGGTTTGGCGACCGGCTTGGCTGCGGGTTTCGCGACCTTGCCCGTCTTGCTCCCGAGCGGGGCAGCCTTGGGGGCTGGCGCGGCACGACGCGACGCTGCCGGCAGAGAGGTGGACGTACGAGGACGCGGCGTGCTGCGTCCTTTGCGCGCCCCCTCCTCCTTGATCAGGGTGAAGTCGATCTTGTTGTTTTCAAGATTGACCCGGGCCAGTTTGACGCGCACCCGGTCGCCCAGACGGTAACGCTGCGCGGTCCGTTCGCCCAGCATCTGATGCTTGACGTTGTCGAACTGGAAATAGTCCTCACCCAGTTCGGAAACATGGACCAGGCCTTCGACATACACCGCATCCAGTGCAACAAAAATACCGAAGGAGGTGACGGCCGAGATCGAGCCCTCGAAGGCCTCGCCAATCCGTTCCTTCATGTAGAAACACTTCAGCCAGTTGGTCACATCGCGCGTCGCTTCGTCAGCGCGACGCTCCGTGGCCGAACAGTGCAGACCGATGTCTTCCCAGGATTCATCCGGCGTGTACTTCTTGCCGGCCAGTACCGCCTTGATGGCGCGATGCACCAGGAGGTCGGGATAACGCCGGATCGGCGAAGTGAAGTGCGTGTAGTGCTCATAGGCAAGGCCAAAGTGCCCGACATTGTCCGGGCTGTACATGGCCTGCTTGAGCGAGCGCAGCATGACGGTCTGCAGCAGTTCGAAATCGGGGCGCGGCTTGATTTTTTCGAGCAGCGCGGCATAGTCCTTGGCCGTAGGCTCCTCGCCGCCCGGCATGTCGAGGCCGAACTCCCCCAGGAAACTGCGCAGATTCTTCAGTTTTTCTTCGCCCGGCGCGGCGTGAATACGGTACAGGTAAACCTGCTTGTGCTCGGCCAGGAACATCGAGGCACAGACGTTGGCCGCCAACATGCATTCTTCAATGATGCGGTGCGCGTCATTGCGTGAAGTCGGGACGATATTCTCGATCTTGCCCTGCTCGTTGAAGAGCATCTGGGTTTCGGTGGTCTCGAAATCAATCGCGCCACGCTTCCAGCGCGCCTGATTGAGCACTTTGAAGAGTTTGTAGAGTTCGTGCAGATGCGGCTGCAGCGCCACATGCACCGGATCCTCCGCCTGCGCCTCGCCCGACAGCCAGGACCAGACCTGGGTATAGGTCAGGCGCGCCTTGGAGCGGAAGACGGCCGGGTAGAACCGATATTCGCGAATTTTGCCGGTCGGCCCGATTTCCATGTCACAGACCATGGCCAGACGGTCGACCTCGGGATTAAGCGAACAAATGCCGTTCGAGAGTTTTTCCGGCAGCATCGGGATGACCCGGCGCGGGAAATACACCGAATTACCACGCGCCTTGGCCTCGACATCGAGGGCCATGCCCGGCTTGACGTAATGCGACACATCGGCGATCGCCACAACGAGCCGCCAGCAACGGCCCTGCTTGGCGCAATAGACGGCATCGTCGAAATCACGCGCCGTCTCGCCATCGATGGTCACCAGCGGCAAATCGCGCAGATCTTCCCGTCCCTTGTGATCGGTTTTCTTGACCTTGTCCGGCACCGCCTCGTTCTCGGCCAGCGCCGCCGAGGAAAACTCGAAGGGCAGGTCGTGCTTGCGCAAGGCGATCTCGATCTCCATGCCGGGATCGGCATAGTTGCCGAGCACTTCGCTGATCCGGCCGATCGGCTGCGAATAGCGGGTCGGCTGTTCGATGATATCCACCATCACCACCTGCCCGGACTGCACCTTCAGCTTGGACTTGCGATCCGCCGGAATCAGGATGTCCTGACCAATCCGGCGATTCTCGGGCACCACGAAGATCACCCCGTGCTCGACGAACACACGGCCGACCACACGGGTATTGGCGCGCTCGGTCACCTCGACAATATTGCCTTCAGGCCGCCCCTTGCGGTCAATCCCCATGACGCGCACCAGCGCACGGTCACCATGCAGGACCTTGGCCATCTGATGCTGCTCGAGAAAGATGTCGGCACTGCCGTCATCCGGAATCAGGAATCCATACCCCTCCGGATGCCCCTGAATCTTGCCGGCAATCAGGCTGGCCCGCTCCGGCACGATGTACGCATCCTTGCGGTTCTTCATCAACTGCCCTTCCCGCTCCATCGCCTTCAGACGACGCAGGAAAAGATCACGCTCGGCCGTGGTGATATCGAGGCGCTCGACCAACTCTTCGAAACTCAAGGGCTGAGCGGCCTCGGCCATGACCTGCAGAATGTATTCACGGGAAGGCAGGGGAAATTCGTAACGTTCCAGTTCCCGTGCCAGGAAGGGGTCCGCCTTACGGACCTTGGTAAGCTTTTTTCTTGACATCCGGACATTATCCCCTATAATTTGCGCTCTTCGCACCTGTGCCCAGGTGGCGGAATTGGTAGACGCACTAGTTTCAGGTACTAGCGCTTAACGGCGTGGAGGTTCGAGTCCTCTCCTGGGCACCACGAATTCAGATCAAAGGCTTCGCATTTGCGAGGCCTTTTTTCTTTTCTGCCTGCCCTCATTTTCGCACATCCTCCAAAAGCAGCCTGTTCCGGCCGCCCGAAAAAAAGCAGTTCACATTTCCCGAGAAATCGATATAATGCGCGCTCTTCACCTGTGCCCAGGTGGCGGAATTGGTAGACGCACTAGTTTCAGGTACTAGCGCTTAGCGGCGTGGAGGTTCGAGTCCTCTCCTGGGCACCACGAATTCAGATCAAAGGCTTCGCAAACGCGAAGCCTTTTTTCTTGGCGCCAGCCGGAGGCCACGACCTCGGAAACAATTGCACACAACTGCAAGACCGATGTCGGTCATCCGGACATGGCAACAGCGCGTTAATCAGGCATGACCGGAAGAACCTGCCCATGAACAAGCGCCTCCTCTCCCTGATTGCCGCCGCCCTGCTTGCCAGCGCAACCCAGCCCGCACTTGCCGACCGGGACCATCACCGCAGTTACCGCTACGGCGGCCACGAGCACCACCATCACCGACACTGGGTTGGCCCCGCGATCACACTGGGCATTGCCGGCGCCGCCATTGGCGCCACGATCTATCAGCAAGCACCCAGCCCACCGCCCCCAGCCTTCATCTATGGCGCGCCCCCACCCAGCCCGCGCATTTGGTATTTCTGCCCCACCGTCGGGCAGTACTATCCTTACATCCAATATTGCCCGGATGGCTGGCAAGCCGTGCCGGCCCGGTAAACGAAAAACGGGCCCACAGGCCCGTGACCTTCAGACAGCCCGTCTTATTTGAACGGGTGCTGCTTCAGGATGGTTTCGTCACGCTCGGGGCCGGTCGACACGATGGCGATCGGCACTTCGCACAGCGCCTCCAGACGATTCAGGTAAGCCTGCGCATTGACCGGCAGGTCTTCCCAACGCTTGACGCGGAAGGTGGTGCCCTCCCAACCCGGCATGGTTTCGTAGATCGGCTCGCAACGGGCGACATCATCGGCACCGATCGGCAACAGATCGATCACCTTGTCGTCCAGCTTGTAGCCGGTGCAGATCTTGATTTCCTTCAGACCGTCGAGCACGTCGAGTTTGGTGATGCACAAACCGGTCAGACCGTTGATACGGGCCGAGCGGCGCAGCAGGGCGGCATCGAACCAGCCGCAGCGGCGCTTGCGGCCAGTCACGGTACCGAACTCCTTGCCCACCGAGAACATCTGGTGGCCCGGCGTGCCTTCGGTATCGATATCCAGCTCGCTCGGGAAAGGACCGCCGCCCACGCGGGTGCAATAGGCCTTGGTGATACCCAGCACGTAGTGCAGCATGCCCGGACCCACGCCGGCGCCCGCAGCCGCCTGGCCGGAAACGCAGTTCGAGGAGGTCACGAAAGGATAGGTCCCGTGGTCGATGTCGAGCAGGGTACCCTGCGCGCCTTCGAACAGCATGTTATGGCCGGCCTTGTTGGCGTCGTAAAGGGCTGCGGACACATCGACGACCATCGGCTTGATGATTTCCGCATCGGCCATGGCCTGATCGTAGACCGCCTGGAAATCGACCGGATCCGCCTTGAAATACTGGGTCAGGACGAAGTTGTGGTAATCCAGGATTTCCTTCAGCTTTTCGGCAAAGCGTTCCGGATGGAAGAGATCGTAGACGCGCAGGCCGCGACGGGACACCTTGTCTTCATAGGTCGGGCCGATCCCCTTGCCGGTCGTGCCGATCTTCTTGTCACCGGCCTTGGCGGCTTCACGTGCTTTGTCGATAGCGGAATGGTACGGCAGGATGATCGGGCAGCCCGGGCTGACCTTCAGGCGCGAACGCACGTCGATGCCGCCCTTTTCCAGCTCGGCAATTTCCGCAATCAGGTGGTGAATGTCGAGCACGACACC
Organism: Dechloromonas sp. ZS-1; assembly: GCF_039649255.1. Classification (NCBI taxonomy): domain Bacteria; kingdom Pseudomonadati; phylum Pseudomonadota; class Betaproteobacteria; order Rhodocyclales; family Azonexaceae; genus Dechloromonas; species Dechloromonas sp. ZS-1. The sequence continues at coordinate 72,655 of NZ_JBDIYD010000003.1, forward strand.
GTTGCCGATATAGCAATCAACGCCATCGCGCACGATGCCGGACGGCACGAGATTGAGCTTGTAGACATTGTCGCCCACGACCAGCGTATGGCCGGCGTTATGCCCCCCCTGGAACCGCACCACCCCCTTGGCGTGATCGGTCAGCCAGTCGACGATCTTGCCCTTCCCCTCGTCGCCCCACTGGGTGCCCACCACGATGACATTCTTGGCCATTTCTTAGTCCTCTTGTATTGCTTCAATAATCCATTGCTCGCCCAACCGAACCAGCTTGCGATCGCAACGCGGGCCCTCGCAGGCGAATTCGCCCGGCAGCAGTTCGACGACGATTTCACCCTGCTCACGCAGGGCAGTGATATGGCCGGCAAGCGATGCATCCTTGCCCGCGTAGGGTGCCAGAATGGCACCGGCGGATTTGCCGGCAGGGACCAGACGGGCCACTTCGCGCAAATCCATGGAAAACCCCGTCGCGGCACGCGCACGGCCAAAGGCCTTGCCCACGCCGTCATAACGCCCACCCAGCGCCACTGCGGCGGGGTAGCCATCGCAGTAAGCCGCAAAAATCACGCCGTTATGGTAGTGATAGCTGCGTAGGTCAGACAAATCAAACGACAGCGGCAAACCCGGCGCCTGTTCAGCCACGTGACGCAGGCTTTCCAGGGCGGCACGAATGGCCGGCAGGTCGGGCAGCACACGGGCCGCCTCGTCGAGCACGCCGGCATCACCATAGAGCGCCGGCAAACGCAGCAACGCCTCACGCCACGGCGCAGCCACATGCGCGGTCGCCTCGGCCAGGCCGGTCGCATCCTTGGATTGCAGCAGGCTCAGTACACTTTCTTCCGCCTCGGGCGGCAGGCCGGCAGCCTCCGCCAAAGCACGGAAAATCCCGACATGGCCGAGATCGATACGACGAATCGGCAGACGAATGGCCTCGAAGGCCCCCGCCATCAGGCGGATGACTTCAAGATCTGCCTCGATACCCGCGTAACCGTACAACTCGGCGCCCACCTGGACCGGCTCTCGGCTGGCAGAAATGGTGGCCGGCAAGGTATGCAGGACGCTGTCGCAATAGCACAGGCGCGTCACACCCTGATGATTGAGCAGGTGCGCATCGATCCGCGCCGCCTGGGTCGTCATGTCGGCACGGATGCCGAGGGTGCGCCCGGAAAGCTGATCGACGAGCTTGAAGGTCCGGAGTTTCAGATCCTGCCCGGAACCGGTGAGCAGGGAATCCAGATACTCCAGCATCGGCGGCATGACAAACTCGAAACCGCGCACGCGAAAATGATCAAGCAACTTGCGGCGCAAGCCCTCGATACGGCCAGCCTCATGCGGCAAGGCATCGGCAATGTATTCAGGTAACAGCCAGTTCATGAAAAGACCATGAGCAGGACGAGGCCGATGATCATCGACGTCAAGCCGACGAAACGGATCTGCCCGTCCGAGAATTGAATAAGGCGGCGGAAGGTTTCCCGCCACGCCGCCGGCGCAACAAAGGGCATCAGACCTTCCAGCACCAGCATCAGTGCGAAGGCCAGGAGCAGCGTCGAGGTCATTTGCCCTTTTCGTTTCCGCGACCGCTGTGCTTCATGTACTTGAAGAAGTCCGAATTCGGTTCGACGACCAGCACATCGTTCTTGCTCTTGAAGCTGCTGCGATAGGCCTCGAGGCTGCGGTAGAAGGCATAGAACTCCGCATTCTGACCGAAAGCCGCACCGTAGATCGCGGTCGCCTTGGCATCGCCCTCACCCTTCAGCTTCTGGGCATCGCGATAGGCTTCAGCAATGATGACTTCGCGCTGACGATCGGCATCGGCACGGATTTTTTCAGCCTCGGCAGCACCTTCGGAACGCAGTTCGTTGGCCACGCGCTTGCGCTCGGCTTCCATGCGACGGAAGACGGCATCGCTGACCTCGGTAGGCAACTCAACGCGCTTCAGACGGACATCGACAATTTCGACACCGATCTTGCGGGCATCGGCATCCGCCTTTTCGCGCATCTTGTCCATGATCTTGTCACGCTCGCCGGACACCACGTCATGCACGGTCCGCTTGCCGAATTCTTCACGCAAACCGGCGTTGACCGTCTGATTCAGGCGGGTACGGGCACGCGACTCATCGCCGCCGACCGAAATGTAATAAAGCTTGGGATCGACAATCCGCCACTTGATATAGGAGTCGACCAGAACGTTCTTCTTCTCGGAGGTGATGAAACGCTCCGGCTCGGCGTTATCCAGCGTGATGATGCGCTTTTCGAAATAACGCACATTCTGGATCATCGGCACCTTGAAGCTCATCCCCGGCTCGGTGATGACCTGCTTGACTTCACCCAACTGGAAAACCAGCGCGTACTGGCGCTGATCAACCGTGAAGATGGACATGGCAAGAATCAGCAGCGCCGCTGCAACAACGCCGCCAGCTACATGAATACGCGAGCTCATCAACGCCCCTCCCGATCACGCGAACGCAGCGATCCCTCGCGCGAACCGGATGAATATGCACCCCCACCGACCTTCGGTGCGGCCTCAACCTGCGGCGGCACCTCGCCACCCAGCGGCGTGCCGTTACGCACCGGCGCATTGGTCACACCCTCCGCCGGCGCGGCGCCGGCAACAGCAGGCACCGCACCCGCCTGCATCAGCTTGTCGAGCGGCAAATAGAGCAGATTGCCCTGCCCCTTTGCATCGACCATCACCTTGCTGGTGTTGCTGAAAATCTGCTGCATGGTGTCGAGATACATGCGTTGGCGCGTCACTTCCGGGGCCTTCGCATACTCGGTGACAACCTGCTTGAAGCGGGAGGCATCCCCCTCGGCAGAAGCGATCACGCGGGAGCGATAACCTTCCGCCTCTTCCATCAGACGGGCCGCCGTCCCCTTGGCTTTCGGAATGACGTCATTGGCATAGGCCTGACCTTCATTCTTCTGACGCTCACGATCCTGCCCCGCTTTCACGGCATCATCAAAAGCGGCCTGCACCTGCTCCGGCGGCTGGGCATTCTGCATCGTCACCTTGGAAATCAGGATGCCGCTCTTGTAGCGATCGAGAATGTCCTGCATCAGCTTGGCGGCCTGGGTTGCAATCTGCTCGCGGCCTTCATAGAGCACGAAATCCATCTTGCTCTTGCCGACAATCTCGCGCACCGCCGTTTCGGCCGCGCCCATGACCGCTTCGTCCGGATGACGGTTGTTGAACAGATATTCAACCGGATCCTTCAGGATGTACTGCACGGCAAACTGGATGTTCACGATGTTCTCGTCATCGGTGAGCATCAGGGCTTCTTTCAGCACCTTGTTGCGTTCGCTGCCGCGATAACCGATTTCGATCGTGCGCACCCCATTCAGGTTAACCAGTTCGTGTGACTGGATCGGGTAGGGCAAGCGCCAGCGCAAACCCGGCTCGGTGGTTTCCTTGAAACTGCCGAACTGGAGCACGACACCGCGCTGAGAGGCATCAACGATATAAAACCCGGAGGCCAGCCAGACTACGGCCACCAATCCGGCCAGCAAGCCAAGGCCGCTACCGACGAAGCGTGGATTGAAATCGATGTTCGGCATGCGTGGACCGTCGCCCCCGCCACCGTTGCCGCCGCCACCGTTCTTTTTACCCAGAACACCGGACAGCTTGTTATTGAAATCCCGCCACAACTCTTCCAGGTCGGGAGGCCCATCGTTGGGACGCCGGGAACCGCCCGGCTTGTCGTTGTCATTGCCGCCGCGATTCCCCCACTGCGGGTCATTCAGCGACATGAAGATACCTAGAGTTGGGATCATGGGTCTCGGGAATCAGTTAATGTAATCGTCAAGAAACTCGCGCTCGGCTTCTTCAATCGCCTTCTGGCGCGCCTCAGCCTTGGCTCTGGCGTATTCGGCCACGGTTTCCCGTAAATGTTCCAAACCTTCACCAGTGCGCGCACTCAGACGGACGCGCGCGATATTACCATACTCGCCTCGATCCACCCCGGGCGAGGCCTCGGTCAGATCGATCTTGTTCCAGACGATGACCTGCTCAACCTGATCAGCACCGATCTCGGCCAGAACCTTGTTCACCTCGGTAATCTGCTCGTCACGCGCATGGCTGGCACTATCCACCACATGCAGCAGGAGGTCCGCATCCGTCGCAACCTCCAGCGTGGCGTGGAAGGCATCGACCAGCGCATGCGGCAGATCCCGGATAAAACCCACCGTATCCGAAATCACGACATTACCCGCGCCCTCGATCCAGAGTTTGCGTGAGGTGGTATCCAGGGTGGCAAACAACTGGTTGGCCGCATAGACGCCGGCGCGGGTCAGGGCATTGAACAGGGTCGACTTACCTGCATTGGTATAGCCGACCAGTGAGACGGTGAGCATGTTGCCCCGTGTCCGGGCCTTACGCTGCACATGACGCTGACGCGCCAGTTTGGCCAGGCGCTCCTTGAGCAACTTGACCCGTTTTCCAAGGAGGCGACGATCTGTCTCAAGCTGGGTTTCGCCGGGCCCGCGCATACCGATCCCGCCCCGCTGACGCTCCAGGTGAGTCCAGCCCCGCACCAGGCGGGTCGACAAATGCTCCAGCTGCGCCAGCTCGACCTGAAGCTTGCCCTCTGCGCTCGCAGCACGCAAAGCAAAAATATCCAGGATCAGGCTGGTACGGTCGACAACACGACACTTGAGTTCACGCTCGAGGTTGCGCTGCTGCGCCGGTGAAAGCTCGTGATTGAACACCACCAGATCGGACTGGGTGGCGGCGATCATGGCCGCCACTTCATCGACCTTGCCCTTGCCTGCATAGGTTTTCGGATCGGGCGCCTGGCGCCGCCCGGTGACTTCGGCTGCGACAATGCCACCGGCCGATTCGACCAGCAGACGTACTTCTTCCAGTTGATCGGCGAGATCCATCTGGCCGAAGTCGAGCTGAACGAGCACCGCACGTTCACCGGCGGCGGGTCGTTCCATCATGGGCGTATCCTGAAAAGAGAAAAGGCCCGCCGCACCGGGCGGGCCAAATGGTGCGGCGGATTACTCCGCAGCCTGTTCCTGCTGGAGGTTGACCGGGCGGGCCGGGACAACCGTGGAGATGGCGTGCTTGTACACCATCTGGGTAACCGTGTTCTTCAAGAGCACGACGTACTGGTCAAAAGATTCAACCTGGCCCTGCAATTTGATCCCGTTTACCAGGTAAATTGAAACGGGAACATGTTCGCGACGCAGCGCGTTAAGGAAGGGGTCTTGTAAAAGTTGCCCTTTGTTGCTCATGGTGTGGACTCCATGTGTGTTGTTATGAGTGGCCTAATGTACAGAAAAAAGCGCGCAATGCCAAAACATTTACCGCTTATTTCTTCCCCTTGTCCGCAAACGGATTATTGCTGGTCACGAACTGGATACGCAGCGGCGTACCTTGCAGCTTGAAAGCTTCCCGGAAGGTGTGTTCGAGATAACGCTTGTAGCTGTCACCAATATGATCGACGGCATTGCCGTGAATCACGATGATCGGTGGATTGGAGCCCCCCTGGTGCGCGTAACGCGGCTTCGGACGGAAGACGTTATGCTTGGGCGGCGCCTGACGCGCCACGGCATCGGCCAGCACGCGGGTCAGGCGCGGCGTGGACATCTTGGTCATGGCGGCGGCGTAGGCCGAATCGACCGACTTGAACAGATTGCCCAGACCGACGTTCTCACGTGCGGAAATGAAGTGGAACTTGGCGAAATCCAGGAATTTCAACTTGCGCTGCAGCATCAGACGCGTTTGTTCGCGCACGTACGGATCGAGGCCGTCCCACTTGTTGACCGCAACGACCAGCGCCTTGCCGGATTGCACGATGAAATCGGCAATATGGGCATCCTGATCGGAAACATCGGCTTGTGCATCGACCATCAGGATGGCAACGTTCGCATCTTCAACCGCCTGCAGGGTCTTGATGACCGAGAATTTCTCGATGGCATCGAACACCTTGCCGCGCTTGCGCATACCGGCGGTATCAACAAGTACATATTTGCGACCATCCCGCTCGAAATCGATCTCGATCGAATCGCGGGTCGTACCCGGCGCATCGAAGGCGATGACGCGCTCTTCGCCCAGCAGGGTATTGATCAGCGTGGACTTGCCAACGTTGGGACGCCCCACGATGGCAACGCGGGTGGCATCGGAGTGCCACTCATCGTCTTCCGGCTCGGGGAAGGGTTCCAGCGCCAGTTCGATGATGCCGCGGACGCCTTCGCCATGGGAGGCAGACATCGCATTCGGCTCACCCAGACCGAGTTCATGGAACTCGGCCTCAACCATGCCGTGATTCATGCCTTCCGCCTTGTTGACCGCAACCAGCACCGGGCGGTTGATGCAACGCAGCTTGTTGGCAATTTCCTTGTCGTGCGGCGTCAGGCCGGTCCGGCCATCGACGACGAAAATCACGGCATCGGCTTCTGCAATGGCCTGCTCTGTCTGGCGGGCCATCTCATGGAGGATACCCTCCTTGACGAGCGGCTCGAAACCACCGGTATCGACCACCAGAAAAGGCTTTTTGCCCAGACGACCATGACCATAATGGCGATCGCGGGTCAGGCCCGGCAGATCGGCCACAATCGCATCACGCGACTTGGTCAAGCGGTTGAAGAGCGTGGATTTGCCGACGTTAGGCCGGCCAACTAGAACAATAGTGGGTTTCATTGCGCCTCGATTGCGCTGACATAACCGCCGGCCGTCTGGACCACCAGACCGCCGCCGAGGCCCTGCGGCTGGCTACGGATGGGATCGCCGTCGGTTTTCTGGCGAGCGACAAAACTGCCGTCCTCGCGAGAGAGAAAATGGACGATGCCTTCGGCATCGGCAACCGCCACGAGACCACGGCGGACGACCGGGCCTGAAACGCGACGATTGAGCAACTTGTCCTGCTTCCAGAGGCTGCTCCCCGACAAACGATCGAGGGCATACACCGCGCCCTTGTCATCCGTCACGAAGAGATAGCGGCCATCCAGCGCCAGACCATTGGACGAGGAAATATCGCGCGACCAGACCATGGCCCCGCCCTGCCCCATGTCAAAGCAGGCCACTCGGCCCTGAAAAGCGGCCGCACAAATCTGTCGACCGTCGACCACGGGCGATGCCACGATGTCAGCCACCCGGTCCAGTTCCGTCGCCCCCTTGGGCAGGGCAACCGCACCCTCCCAGACCGGCGCGCCATTCTGAAGCCCCAGGGCCACCAGCTTACCCCCTGGGAAGCCTACAAACAGGTAGCGGTCGGCAAATACCGGCGAACCCGCACCGCGCACAGACAGCGAGGGCGTGGCACGCTGATAGACCCACTTGCGGCTACCGTTGTTTGCATCGAAGAGGAAGACCGAGTTATCACCGCTCTTCACAGCCACACCGTCATCGCCGATTACCGGCGCAGCCAACACCTCGCTCGAGACACGGGCCGACCACAACGGTTTGCCATCGTCGGCCGCGAAGGCCAGCACCTCGCCCTTCGGCGTCGCCACAATGACACGCTGCGCATCAGCCGCCACCCCGGCGGACAGCCCCGGCGCTGCCTTGACCTTCCAGACAACCCGACCGTCCTCAATCCGGCTCAGCGCACCTTCCGCGCCGGCAACGTAAACCACATTACCCACCACGGCCGGCGTGAATATGTAATCAGCCGCCTTGCCTGCCTTGGCCGACCACAGAACACGGACCTCCGTCGACGCCTTGAAGGGCTGCAAAGCGGCCATCTTCGGCGCGGACGAGGAGAACGGATTCAGCGAGTCCAGGGTAGAACATCCAGCCATCAGGCCGGCAATCACCATCAAGGAAAGCAGGCGACGGGAAATCATCATGCGGCCTCGCCCAGGCTATCCAGTTTCTGCTGGAGCAATTCACGGGTCGGACCGGCTTTGTCGGTCATCTTGTCGAGTGCCGCCTTGTACGCGGCCTTGGCATCAGCACCCTTGCCCTGCGCTGCCAGAATATCGCCTTTGAGCTCAAGGAAACGGGTATCAAACGCCGGTGCATGAGCCGCCTCCAGATGCTTCAGGGCCTGATCGTAGGCCTTCTCGTCGAGTTGCACCGCAGCCAGGCGCAGACGCGCCAGATCACGGACCTCGTCCTTGCCATTCTCGACGGCCCAGGTCAGCTGAGCGGTGGCGGTCTTCAGGTCGCCCGCCTCAAAGGACTGGCGTGCAGCGACCAGCGCCCCCATGCCGGCATAAGCGGTACCGCCGAATTTTTCGGCCAATTCACCGGCAGCCGCCTTCACTTTTTGCGCATCACGCGCCGCTACAGCCTGCTCCAGCACACCGTAAATGGCGGAAGCCTGAGCAGCCTGGCCACGCTGATGCCAGTTCCAACCCTGCCACCCAACAACGGCGACTGCACCGGCCACCACCACACCCGTGATGAGGTTGCCGTACATGTTCCACCAGGTTTTCAGGGAATCAATCTGTTCCTGTTCTTCGAGGTCGTAATGCGCCATGCCCTTATTCCTCTTCGTCCGAATCGATCAGTTGGCCGATGATGGCTTCCGCCAGATCATCCACCTTCAATTTAAGCTGCGCCGCACCTTCTTCGCGCAGGAATTTCAGTTGGGCCTCGCCCGTTGCGGCTTCATCATCGCCGATCACGACGGCAAAGGTTGCGCCACTGCCGTCGGCTTTCTTCATCTGTGACTTGAAGGAACCGCCGCCGCAATGCAACAGCACATCGATGCCCTGATCGCGCAGACCTTCCGCCACGCGGAACGCCAGCCGCGAGGCCTGTTCGCCCTGATGCACAACATACACATCCGGCGCAGGCGCCGCCGGCTCACCGCCAGACTCCTTGATCAGCGCAATCAAACGCTCGACACCCATGGCGAAACCGCAGGCCGGCGTTGCTTTGCCGCCCAGTTGGCCGACCAGGCCGTCGTAGCGACCACCAGCACAGACCGTACCCTGCGCGCCCAACTTGTCGGTCACCCATTCGAAGACCGTCAGGTTGTAGTAGTCGAGACCGCGCACCAGGCGGGGATTGACCGTATAAGGCACGCCTGCGTCCTTCAGGACTTGCTGCACCCCTTCAAAGTGAGCCAGGGATTCTGCCCCCAGATAATCGATCAGTTTCGGCGCTTGCGCACACATTTCCTGCAAGGCGGGATTCTTGGTATCCAGAATGCGCAGGGGATTGGTGTAGAGGCGACGCTTGGCGTCCTCATCGAGGATGTCCTGATAGCGCTCGAAGTAGGCGATCAGGGCGGCGCGGTGCTGAGCGCGCTCTTCCGGCTGACCCAGACTATTGATCTGCAGTTCGATGCCATCCAGACCGAGGTCATCCCACAAGCGGGCGCCCATCAGAATCATTTCGGCATCGATATCCGGCCCGGCGAAGCCGATGGACTCGACCCCGACCTGATGAAACTGGCGATAACGGCCTTTTTGCGGGCGCTCGTGACGGAACATCTGGCCGATGTAGTACAAGCGACGCGGAATCTGATTCGCCAGACCGTGCTGAATCACGGCACGAACGCACCCGGCCGTCCCTTCCGGACGCAAGGTCAGCTGTTCGCCGTTCAGGCTGTCCTCGAAAGAGTACATTTCCTTCTCGACGATATCCGTCACTTCGCCAATGGCGCGCTTGAACAGCGGCGTCGGCTCAACGATCGGCATGCGGATCGGACGATAACCGTAGCTCTTCAGCCAGGAACGTACGGTTTCTTCAAAAACTTCCCAAAATTCGGCTTCATCCGGGAGGATGTCATTCATCCCGCGCACGGACTGGAGGGTCTGGCTCATGCTTGCAGTTTCTTCTTGTAAGTGCGCTGGACGTAGCGCTCGATGATGTCCTTGAACTCGGCGGAGATGTTGTCGCCCTTCAAGGTGACGGTTTTGACGCCATCTTCGTAAACCGGTGCAGACGGGGCCTCGCCGGTACCCGGCAAGGAAATCCCGATATTGGCGTGCTTGGATTCCCCCGGCCCGTTCACGATGCAGCCCATGACGGCCAGCGTCATGTTCTCGGCACCATCGTACTGCAGCTTCCACTCGGGCATGCGGGCACGGACAAAATCCTGCACATCACCGGCCAGTTCCTGGAAGAAGGTGGAGGTCGTCCGGCCACACCCCGGGCAGGCTGCAACCATCGGGGTAAAGGCACGCAAGCCCATGGTCTGCAGGATTTCCTGCGCCACGATGACTTCCTGTGCGCGCGAACCGCCCGGCTCCGGCGTCAGGGAAACGCGGATCGTGTCGCCGATCCCTTCCTGCAACAGAACGGAAAGGGCGGCGGTCGACGCGACAATGCCTTTGGATCCCATGCCGGCTTCGGTGAGCCCCAGATGGAGCGCATAGTCGGCACGCTTTGCGAGTTCGCGGTAAATGGCGATCAGATCCTGCACGCTGGACACCTTGCAGGACAGGATGATCTTGTCGCCGGCCAAGCCGACTTCCTCAGCCTTCGCAGCAGACTCCAGCGCCGAAGTCACCATGGCGTGACGCATCATCTCGGTCGCATCCAGCGGCTGCGGTCGACGCGAATTTTCGTCCATAATCCGGGCCAGCAGTTCCTGATCCAGGCTGCCCCAATTCACGCCGATGCGCACCGGCTTGTCATAACGACAGGCCAGCTCGACCATCTGCGCAAACTGCTCATCCTTCTTTTTGCCGAAACCGACATTACCCGGATTGATCCGGTACTTGGCCAGGGCTTCGGCACAAGCCGGATGTTCGGTCAGCAAACGGTGACCGTTGTAGTGAAAATCCCCGATCAACGGCACGTTGCAGTTCATCTTGTCGAGATGATCACGAATGTGCGGTACGGCTGCAGCCGCTTCCAGGGTATTCACCGTGATCCGGACCAGTTCGGAACCGGCACGCGCCAGTTCGGCACACTGAATGGCGGTTGCCAGATAGTCAGCGGTGTCGGTATTGGTCATGGACTGGACCACGACCGGGGCGCTGCCGCCCAGACGGACATGGCCAATCGCCGTCGCACGCGTCAAGCGCTTGCCAGGATGCGTCATGTATTACTCCAGAACCAGGCGCGCCACATCGCCCCGCGTATGGGGCGCCAAGTCAATCGGCTGGCCACGCCAGAACAGACGAACGCCGGGCGCATAGCCAATCACGAGGGAGAACGGCCCTTCGCCGGCCACCTGTTGCTCGCTGCCCATACCGTTACGCTGAGAAAAAATCACTTTATTGCTGCGATCCCGGACTTCAATCCAGGATTCCTTATCAAAAACGAAGCGCAAGGGTGCAGCCTCCAGGGCGGGCGGAGCTACCATTTCAGCCTGCGGATTCAACACCTGCTGCGGCGTCGTCCCAGGCGGAAGAACGGGATCCTGAGCGGTCGTTTCGGCGGCAGGCACCGGCTCCTCCTTACGGGAGAGCGAATCGAGCGCCCCCTGCAAGCCCTCTCGCCAAGCACTCAGATCATCCGGCAAGGCAATGTACACGACCGCAGCCAAAGCCACCGCAACCAAACCGCTCAGCACGACATTGCGATCGCGGCGGGACAATCCCCGGCCGGTTGTCGGCAGGACAGCGGCGCCGGATTCAACGACATCCAGACTGGTTTTGGGCTTAACCAGGGTCCGATCGAGACTGGCCATCAATTCAGCCGCATCAAGCTCGACCAGGCGGGCGTAATTGCGCACGAAACCACGGATGAAGGTATGTCCAGGCAAGGCCTCCCAATTCCCATCCTCGAGCGCCTCGACCTGCCGGGCTCCGAGTTTCAGTGTGTTGGCAATATCATGCAGGGAGAGTGAACGCGCCTCACGGGCGGCACGCAGACGCGCCCCCACGCTGGGGCCTGCTTCCGCAGGAGAAATCGGCTGCTCGACAAGCACCTCGGTGTATTGCTCACTCATTCAAAATTGCCCTTGAGGAATTCCTGATACTCCGGCGAGGTCGGATAACGATTGCGGAGTTGGGTCGCATGGGTGGCCTCCGCCGCCCGGTTGCCCAGACGCCGTTCGAGACGCAGCGCCAGCCACAACATTTCCGCACTGGGCGGATCAATCGCCTTCATCGTCTCTGCCAGATAAATACGGGACTCACTGAGATTGCCCCGACGGTAGAGCAAGTCAGCCAGATGGAAGCGCGCCAGATAAGCACCGTCACGCCCCACCCGGATTGCATTCAGCAAATAGCCCTGTGCGGCATCCAGATCGCCGGCACGAATCGAACACATCCCGGCATTCGTATAGGCGTGCCACGGCGTTTCATAGAGCGGATCCCTGAGCGCCTGGACGAAATAGTTCACGGACTGTTTGGCCCGCCCCGTCTGACAGAGAAACCAACCATAGTTGTTATTCACTTCGGGGTCGCGCGGCGCAATTTCCAGGGCGCGACGAAAATCGGCGTCCGCCTTGGCATCCTCTTTCAGATGGGCATGCACCAGACCACGCATGCTGTAGGCCGGCGCATACGCGGAGTCTGCCTCCAACGCGATCTTCAGCTCATCCAGCGCCGCCCCCATATGGGCGGCCTCGAAATACGCCGCCCCCAGTTCGGTATGGACCCGAGCGCGCGAACGCGCATCGGAGGCCGACATGCGCGCCCCGCCCTCATAAGACGACTGGGCAAAACTCCCGACACTGGTCAGCAGCACACACACCGACAAGCAGATCCGCCACACCACCTTGCTCATGAGTGCTCCTCACGCAAAGGAATCACGCGTCCGGCCGTACGCCGGGTCTTATCCTTGACCTGACCGGCCAACTGGCCACAGGCCGCATCGATATCATCGCCTCGCGTCTTGCGCGTTGTCGTCACGATACCCGCCTGCATCAGGATATCGGCAAAACGCCGCACCCGCTCAGCGGCGGAACGACGGAACGGCGACCCCGGGAAGGGATTGAAGGGAATCAGGTTGAATTTGCACGGCACATGGCGCACCAGCCCCAGCAACTCGCGGGCATGCGCATCCGTATCGTTGATGCCGTCAATCATCGTGTATTCGAACGTCACGAAATCGCGCGGCGCTTTTTCGAGATAGCGCTGACACGCCGCCATCAGTTCCTTGAGCGGATATTTCTGGTTGATCGGCACCAGTTGGTCGCGCAGCGCATCGTTCGGCGCATGCAGGGACACTGCCAGGGCCACCGGACATTCTTCACGCAGCCGATCCATGACTGGGACCAGGCCGGACGTCGACACCGTCACACGACGACGTGACAGACCGTATGCATGATCGTCCAGCATCAGTCGCAAAGCCGCGACCGTGTTCTCAAAGTTGGCCAGGGGCTCGCCCATGCCCATCATGACGACATTGGAAATCACCCGCTCATCACCGTGCACGACGCCCAGCGCATTGTTGGCCTGCCAAAGCTGGCCGATGATTTCCGATACCGTCAGGTTACGGTTAAAACCCTGCTTTCCGGTCGAACAGAATGCGCAATCCAGCGCACACCCTGCCTGAGTGGAAATACAGAGGGTCCCCCGATCATCCTCGGGGATGAAGACGGTTTCAACGGCATTACCGTTGCCGACATCAATCAGGAATTTGCGCGTACCGTCATCCGACAACTTATCGGACACGACAGCAGGCGGGGCCACGACCGCCCTTGCCTTGAGCTTCTCGCGAAGGCTCTTGGCAATGTCGGTCATGGCGTCGAAGTCCGCCACACCGGATCGATGCATCCAGCGCAACACCTGTTTCGCCCGGAAAGGCTTTTCACCCTGTTCGGCAAACCAGGCGGTCAGGCCATCGGCATCGAAATCCAGCAGATTGACGGTCATCGCTTTAAACGTCTACGCAGAATTAACGGCCAGCGTAGGTGTTCATGCCCGGGAAGAAGAAAGCCACTTCCACGGCAGCGGTTTCCGGGGCATCGGAACCGTGTACGGCGTTGGCATCGATGGACTCGGCGAAGTCAGCACGAATGGTGCCCTTCTCGGCCTTCTTCGGATCGGTGGCGCCCATCAGTTCGCGGTTCTTGGCGATGGCGTTCTCACCTTCGAGAGCCTGAATCATGACCGGACCGGAGGTCATGAAGGAAACCAGATCCTTGAAGAAAGGACGCTCTTTGTGGACAGCGTAGAACTGGCCAGCTTCCTGCTCGGACAGCCAGGTCATGCGAGCAGCGATGACCTTCAGGCCAGCGCCTTCGAAACGGGAGTAGATCTGGCCGATCACGTTCTTCTTGACGGCGTCCGGCTTGATGATGGAGAGGGTGCGTTCGATAGCCATGTATTTGCTCCGCAAAAGCTAGTCAGTTGAAAAACAGAACATTTTATCAGATAAGACGCCCGCCGGGCGGACGTACTGTGCCAGCGCTTATTTAAGCAAAGGATCGCGCAAGCGGGCGAAATCCCGAGGGGCAACATACTGCAGCAACTCCTTGCCCGCCTCATCAACCACCACATCGAGCCCCTTGTCCGGATAGAGCAGATGCACACGCTTGTCTCCGACCGCCACACGCTCGCCCGGTTCGCCAAAGCGCTGAATAATCGTGCCAATATCCAGGTTGACCGTCGGGATCACGCTGACCGAGCGAACAGGCAACCGATCCGCCGCGACCAGATCGTCCGGATGCAAGGAAATCTTGCGCGTGGCACTTTCCATGAATTCCGCTTTGGGTGCGCGCTCGCGCATCGCCTGCAACACGGCATCCGGCGCATCCACCGTCAGAATGACGCGGGCCATGACAAAACCCAGCGCCACCTGGTTGTAATACACCTCGAGCGCCCCGACCTCGTTCGGCGCCGCCACAATCGCCACCTGACGATCTTCGCCCAGACCCGCCTTCACTTCACCCAGCAGACTCTCCCCGGGACGAATGCCGAAAACACGGCTCCCCCCCTGGCCATCCAGATCAATCTGCCACGGCAAATTAGCCTGCGGATCCACGCCCGCCTGCGTGCCGATTCCCGGCAAAAAGAAAGGCAGCACAATGGCCGCCGCAATCAAGGCCAACACCAGCAAAACGCGTTTCATGGTCACCACTCCTGAACAAGTTCGCGATTCTGCCATACCCCCATGACAAAAAACCCCGCCGAAGCGGGGTTTGGTCACGGCCAGCGTCGATCAAAGCATGCCCAACTGACGCGGCAACCAGAGGGACAAATCAGGCCAGTAGGTCACCACAACCAGGAAGCCGAGCATCGAGAGCAACCACGGCCAGACCGCGATCGTCAGCTCGGTAATCCCCATCTTGGTGATCCCGGAGGCCACATACAGGTTCAAGCCCACCGGCGGATGGCACATGCCCACTTCCATATTCACCACCATCAGGATGCCGAAGTGCACCGGATGAATGCCCAACTGCATGGCCACCGGGAAGAGAATCGGCGCGAAAATCAGCACGATCGACGAGGGCTCCATGAAGTTGCCGGCCAGCAACAGGATGATATTCACCGCCAGAAGGAAGGTGATCACACCCAGACCGTTGCCCAGCATCCAGTCCGCCAAGGCCTGCGGGATATTCTCGTTGGTCATGATGAACGAGAAGAGCACGGCATTGGTGATGATGTAGAGCAGCATCGCCGACATGTTGGCCGAATTGAGCAGCACCTTCGGCACATCCTTCAGGCCCATGTCCTTGTAGATGAAAACAGCCACGATAAAGGCGTAGACCGCAGACATCGCCGCCGCCTCGGTTGGCGTGAAGATACCGGTATAAATCCCCCCCATCACCACAACGATCAGGAAGAGACCCCAAACCGACTTGCGGAAGCTATCCCAGCGCTCACCCCAGGATGCCTTCGGCTGACGCGGGTAGTTATATTTCTTGGCACGGTACCATGTCACGCCACCCAACACCCCCGCCAAGGCCAGACCCGGAATCACCCCGGCCATGAACAAGGCGCCGACCGAGGTATTGGTCGCCACCGAGTACATCACCATGACGATGGACGGCGGGATCAGAATCCCCAGCGCCCCCGAGGTCGCGATCACCCCGGCACCAAAACGGTTCGGAAAACCCGCCTTGACCATGGCCGGCAGCAAAATCGAACCGATCGCCACCACGGTTGCCGGGCTGGAGCCAGAGACAGCGGCAAACAGGGCGCAGGCCAGCACGCCCGCCAACCCCAGACCGCCATACCAATGCCCCACCATCGAGGTGGCAAAATTGATCATGCGTTTTGCCACACCACCATGGGTGAGGAAGTTACCCGCCAGGATGAAGAACGGAATCGCCATGATTTCGAACTTCTCGATCCCGGTAAACAACTTCAGTGCAACCGACTCCAGCGGAACCTGGGTCATCGTAAAGAGGAAGGTGAGCACCGTCAGGCCGAGCGAAATCGAAATCGGCATGCCGGTCAGCATGAGGACAGCCAGCAGGCTGAAAATCACCAGTGCGTTCATTGCTGGCCCCCTTTCTTGCCCTCATCGCCGATGGGCTTATGTTTCAGGTCATGCATGTGCAGGTTGTCATCCATGTTGTAGGGATTGGCTTCCACATGCGCCCCCTCCTCTTCCAGGCCGTCCACATGACCATGGTCGTGATGCGGCAGTTCGCCGGTTTTCAGAAAGCCCCAGGTCACCTGCAGGAAACGGAAACACATCAGGGAGGAGCCCAGCGGAATGGCGCTGTAGACAATCCAGGTCGGCCACTCGAGATCCGGCGTGATCGGCCCCTCGAACATCTCCGGCGTGGCAATCCCGAGCGCACTGTACAGCGCATAGTGCGCACCGTTTTCCCAGACGAAATGCCCGCCCAGGGTCGCCACAATCCCGGTAAACAACGCACCGGCCAGCAGACCAAAGACAATGAACTTGCTGCGATTCCGATCGTTGAGACGATTGATCAGCACATCCACACCCACGTGGATCCCGGTGCGAACACCGTAGGCGGCACCGAATTTCGCCATCCAGACAAACATGATGATGCAGAGCTCTTGAGCCCAACTGAAATTCAGGCTGAGCAGCCAATCCTGCAGACCGGGAATTTCCACCCCGGCAAGATAACGGTGCGCGACCGAAACGAAGATGATCAAGGTCGCCGCCCCCATCAGGAAGGTGACCAGCAACTCTTCCAGATGATTGAGTGCGCGGTTTAGCATGGTATTTCCCCCAGTTCAGCACCGGGAGCCGAAGCTCCCGGCAAGCGTGCAGCGAACAACTTACAGGCTATCCGGCTTGAAGCCGATATCCTTATAGACAGCCTGGATCACATCCTTGCCGACACGCCCTTCCATCTTCTGATGCACCGGCACCATGGCCTTCTTGAAGGCCAGACGCTCTTCCTTGGACGGGGCATACACGGTGGTCTTGCCGCTCTTCTTCACCGCATCCAGTGAACTGTCGTTCTCGACCTTGGCAATCTGGTTGGCATAACGAGTCGCCTGCTCCATGGCATCTTCCAGTTGGGAGCGCACATCGGCCGGCAACCCATCCCAGAACTTCTTGTTCACGATCACGGCATAGCCGAGATAACCGTGCTCGGTCAGCGTCAGATGCTTCTGCACTTCATGCATCTTCTGGGTATAGAGGTTGGAAATCGGGTTTTCCGTCCCGTCGACCACCCCCGTCTGCAAAGCCTGATAGACCTCGGAGAAAGCCATCACCTGCGGCATGGAGCCAAGGGAGCGCATCTGCTCTTCCAGCACCTTGGAAGACTGAATACGCATTTTCTTGCCCTTCAAGTCAGCCGGTGCCTTGATCGGCGTGTTGGCGGAGAAGGACTTGAACCCGTTATCCCAGTAGGCCAGACCGCGAATGCCCTTCGGCTCCAGTTTGGACAGCAACTGCTTGCCAACAGCGCCGTTGGTGACCTTGCGCAGATCGTCATAGTTACTGAAGATGAAGGGCAGATCGAATACTTCAAATTCCTTGACGCCGAGCGGGCCAAACTTGGCCAGGGAGGGCGCCAGCATCTGAACTGCCCCCAACTGCAGGGCTTCCATCTCTTCCTTGTCCTTGTACAAGGTGGAGTTGGCATAGACCTCAACCTTGACCTTGCCCTTGGTCAGTTCGCCGGCTTTTTTGGCGAACATTTCAGCCGCCTTGCCCTTCGGCGTATCTGCAGCCACCACGTGGCTGAATTTGATGACGATCGGCTGTTGCGCATAGGCACCCAACGAGGCAGCACACACGAACAGACCTGCAAGCAGTTTGGAAACTTTCATATTTTTCTCCTCCAGTGAGTTGTCGCAAATTACGACATGGTTGAAGTATTACGAAAGGAGTAAAAACTGCGTATTGTGGTTATCCACAACTGACAAAACTTCCTGACCGTTTCCTGACCACTCGACCAAGTACTCACCCGACGCCAAAAGTGACAGACAAAAAAACCGCCGGACCAGCCGGCGGTATTCAAGTGCAGCCTAAACGCAGGAATCAAATTAATTGTGCTCGACAATCGGGCGCGGCGAGTGCGGAATCACCGCCTCCGGCGCATCGTCCAGCACCAGTTCCGGATAATTTGCCTCATCATCAGTTTCGCCATTCAACACACGCGTCAGCTTGTCGCTATCCAGCGCCTTGCACCACTTGGCCACCACGAGGGTCGCCACGCTGTTGCCGACGAAATTGGTCAGGGCCCGTGCCTCGGACATGAAACGATCGATCCCCAGAATCAGCGCCAACCCAGCCACCGGCACCGTCCCGACTGCAGACAAGGTTGCCGCCAGCACGATGAAGCCCGAACCGGTCACGCCCGCCGCCCCCTTGGAGGTCAGCAACAGGATCAACAACAGGGTGATCTGGTGCTCCAGGTCGAGCGGGGTATTCGTTGCCTGAGCAATGAACACGGCCGCCATCGTCAGATAGATCGAGGTGCCGTCCAGGTTGAAGGAATAACCGGTCGGCACAACCAGACCGACAACCGATTTTTCCGCCCCCGCGTTTTCCATCTTCGCCATCAGGCGCGGCAGGGCCGACTCAGACGAAGAGGTGCCCAGAACCAGAAACAACTCTTCCTTGATGTACTTGATCAGCTTGACGATCGAGAAGCCGTGCAACTTGGCGATCGTGCCCAGCACCACGAAGACGAAGACAACACAGGTCAGATAGAACGCACCCATCAGGTTCGCCAACTGGACAAGGCTGCCCACACCATGCTTGCCGATGGTATAAGCCATGGCACCAAACGCGCCGATCGGGGCCACCTTCATGATGACGCCAACAATACCGAACAACACGTGCGAGAGCTTTTCGATCAGGTCGAAGACCGGCTTGCCGCGCTCACCGAAGGCGTGCATCGCGTAACCGAAGAGGACCGAGAAAAAGAGTACCTGCAGCATGTCGCCCTTGGCGAAGGCATCAACCACGCTGGTCGGAATGATGTTGATCAGGAAATCAACCGTACTCTGCATCTTGCCCGGGCCGACATACTTGTCGATCCCCTTGGTATCCAGCGTGGTCGGGTCGACGTTCATGCCCGCCCCCGGCTGCCAGACATTGACGATGATCAGGCCAATGACCAAGGCGATGGTACTGACCACCTCGAAATACAGCACGGCATAACCACCTGTTTTACCGACCTTTTTCATGTCCTCCATGCCCGCGATACCGACCACGATCGTGCAGAAAATGATCGGTGCAATGATCATCTTGATCAGCTTGATGAAGGCATCGCCGAGCGGCTTCATGGCCGCCCCGGTTTCGGGATAGAAATGCCCCAGGCCCACCCCGACCACGATCGCGACCAGAACCTGGAAATAAAGGGATTTATAGAACGCGCGTTTTGCCATCTTCTCCTCCGGCAAGCCCGGTATGGGCATTATTTTCGAGAGTCCGCAGTATCCGGATTCAGGTTCGCGGCTACCA
The DNA here is from genome assembly GCF_039649255.1 of Dechloromonas sp. ZS-1. Taxonomy (NCBI): domain Bacteria; kingdom Pseudomonadati; phylum Pseudomonadota; class Betaproteobacteria; order Rhodocyclales; family Azonexaceae; genus Dechloromonas; species Dechloromonas sp. ZS-1. The sequence goes on from NZ_JBDIYD010000003.1 coordinate 92,300, forward strand.
TTGTGGATTTCCGAATTGTGGATAACCACAATGGCCAGAGACGCCACTCCCCTGGGTAACATTCCCGGCATGCTGGATACACCGCCCGCACGCCATTTTTCAGCCCGTCACTGGCGCTGGGTACTCGCACTGCCCAAGTTCGGCATCGTGCTCCTGCTCTCTGCCCTGCTCGCCCTCCTCTGGCTCCTTCACCTCAACGAAATCGAGGAAGAGCGCACGGCGCTGATCAAGGATGTGCTCTGGCTGGAGCAAAACCTGCGCTTTCACCTGGGCGGCACGGAGGAATCCCTGCAGCAACTGGCGGTCGACATCGCCACCCTGCCTGAAACCCGCCGCATGTTCCGCTTGCGTGCCAGCCACCTGCTCAAGAACACCCCGGAAATTTCTCAACTGATCTGGTTCAATCCGCAACGCAAGATCATTGACGCCCTGCCCAGTACGGCCCCTCCCGATGAGGACGCCGAACCTTTCGGCCCCCCCGTCACCGAACGGGTTTTCGAATACTCGAGAAAACTGGCCAAGCTGACCTACAGCGAGCCTTTCCTGGTTGGCAGCAACCAGGCCATGATCGAAATTGCCGTACCCATCTTTCAGGAACAGCACTTCGCCGGCACGCTGATCGCCGTCGTCTCGCTGGACGGTCTGATGAACAATTTCGTGCCGTGGTGGTTCACCGAGAAATACAAGGTCGACATCGTCGACGACAACGACATCGTCTATGCCAGCAAAACCCGGGTCGAAGGACTGGGCAATCAAAGTTACGAAATCCCCTTTGACCCTCCCGGCTATGGCTTGCGCCTGCGGGTGACGAGCTATCGAAGCAGCAGCAATCCCCTGCAGATCATTCTGACAGCCGCCATCATCATTCTGGGCAGCGGCGTTTTCTGGAGTCTCTGGGTTGTCCGCGACCTGATGAAAAAACGGACTCAGGCCGAAGATGCGCTGCGTGCCGAGCATGCTTTCAGAACATCAATGGAAGACTCGTTGACCGTCGGGATGCGGGCACGCGACCTGCAGGGCAAGATCATTTACGTCAATTCGGCCTTTTGTCGGATGACCGGCTTCTCACAGGAAGAACTGGTCGGCGCCATCCCACCCATGCCCTACTGGGCGCCGGAGGAGATGGAAGAAAGCTACGCCATGCTGCACACCGTCCTGACCGGGAATGCCCCGCTGGACGGCTTTGAAATGATCTTCATGCGCAAGAATGGAGAACGCTTCCACGCGCTGGTTTATGAAGCCAAGCTGATCGATGGCAAAGGACAGCACACAGGCTGGATGGCCTCGATTCTCGACATCACCGAACGCAAACACGCCGAAGAACTGGCCCGACAGCAGCAAGAGCAACTCCAGTTCACATCGCGCCTGGTCACCATGGGCGAAATGGCCTCCACCCTGGCTCACGAACTGAATCAGCCCCTGGCCGCCATCGCCAGCTATAACAGCGGCTCACTCAATCTGCTGCAACACGCCGATTGCAAACCGGAAGACATCCGCCCGGCACTCGAAAAAATCGGCATCCAGGCCCAGCGGGCCGGCAAGATCATCCGGCGCGTTCACGACTTCGTCCGGAAAAGCGAACCCAAGCGCGCGCCCTGCCGACTGGCCGAGGTGATCGAGGACTGTCTGGGCTTTGCCGAACCGGAAGCCCGCAAACGGCAGGTCACCCTCACCGCCGAACTCCCCCCGACGATCCCCGACGTTCCCGCTGATCGCCTGATGCTCGAACAGGTTTTGCTGAACCTGATCCGCAATGGCATGGAGGCCATGTCGGACACCCCGGACGGCCTGCGACGACTAGATATCAGCGTCCGTGCCGAGCAGCAGGAGCTGATTGTCAGCGTGGCAGACAGCGGCAGCGGCATCGCACCAGACATCCGTGACAAGCTCTTCACCGCTTTTTTCACCACCAAACCGGAAGGCATGGGGGTCGGCCTGTCGATCTGTCGATCGATCATCGAGTTTCACCGAGGTCGACTGTGGGCAGAGGATCATTTTCAGTCCATCAGCGGACACGGTACGATATTCTTCTTCACCCTACCGCTGGAGGAAAATGCATGACCCTGCCGCAGGCCTATCTGGTCGACGATGACGAAGCCATCCGTGACGCCCTTTCCTGGATGCTCAAGTCACGCGGCATTCCATGCACCACCTTTGCCAGCGCCGAGGCCTTTCTCAGCGCCTGGCACCGCGACCTGGCCGGCTGCGTCGTCCTCGACATGCGGATGTCCGGGATGACCGGCCTCGACTGCTTTGATCGCCTGCGAGACATGGAAGCCACCTTGCCGGTGATATTCCTGACCGGTCACGGCGATGTACCCCTCGCGGTCGCCACCCTGAAAAAAGGCGCCTTCGATTTTTTTGAAAAGCCGTTGAACGACAATGAGTTGGCCACCCGCATCCAGGAAGCCATCGCATTGGACACTCGCCAACGGGAGGCCAATGCCTCCGTCGACTCGCTGAACGCCCGACTGGCCAGCCTGACCACGCGCGAACGCCAGATCATGGAGCTCGTGCTCGCCGGAAAATTCAACAAGGTCATCGCTGACGAGCTCAACATCAGCATGCGCACCGTCGAAGTGCATCGCGCGAACCTTTTTGACAAGATGCAAGTCAAAACCGCCGTCGAGCTTGCAAACCTGATGAAACCGGGACGCTAACCCTTCCCTAAGGTCCGGTTTTTCGCTAGCATCCGAACCAAATCCATGACGCGCCCCCTGGCGCGCAATTCTGATCCACCCCGCTTAACTCCACCCAAGAGGCATTTTTCATGAGCGAGCACATCCATTACGTCACCGACGACACCTTTGAAGCCGAAGTGCTGCAATCGCAGCAGCCGGTTCTCGTCGACTACTGGGCAGAATGGTGCGGTCCCTGCAAGATGATTGCTCCGATCCTGGACGAAGTTGCCGCCGAATACGCCGGCAAGCTGAAGGTCGCCAAGGTCAACATCGACGAAAACCAGGCCACGCCGGCCAAATTCGGCATCCGCGGCATCCCGACGCTGATGATCTTCAAGAACGGCAACGTCGAAGCCACCAAGGTTGGCGCACTCTCCAAGAGCCAGCTCGCCGCCTTTATTGACAGCAACCTGTAATCCCCGTACTGTCCTGACCTGAAGGTGCAAGCGCGCCTTCAGGCGACGCCCCGGCACCCACTGCCCAGCGCGTCATCCCTCTCTTACCCCCAAGCCCATACGCTCCTGCGCCCAATCCGGGCTCCTGCCCGCTTTGCCTATTGCGGCGCCCAAATTCCCAATGCAACTCTCAGAACTCAAGACACTACACGTCAGCAAGCTGCTCGACATGGCGACGGAACTCGGCATCGAGAACGCCAACCGCATGCGCAAGCAGGAGCTGATCTACGCAATCCTCAAGGCCAAGGCCAAGAATGGCGAAACCATTCATGGCGACGGCACGCTGGAAGTCCTGTCCGACGGCTACGGCTTCCTGCGCTCTGCCGACACCTCCTATCTGGCCAATCCGGATGACATCTATGTCTCGCCCTCCCAGATTCGCCGTTTCAATCTGCGGACCGGCGACACCATCGAAGGGGAAATCCGTACCCCGAAGGATGGCGAACGCTACGTTGCGCTGACCAAGCTGGACAGCATCAACGGCTTCCCGCCCGAAGCCAACAAGAACAAAATCATGTTCGAGAACCTGACGCCGCTGCACCCGACGCGTCACCTCAAGCTCGAGCGTGAGATCAAGTCGGACGAGAACATCACCAGCCGTGTTGTGGACATGATCGCGCCGATTGGCTGCGGCCAACGCGGCCTGCTCGTCGCCCCGCCGAAGTCCGGCAAGACCGTGATGCTGCAAAACATCGCCCACGCGATCACCGCCAACCACCCGGAAGTCGTGCTCATCGTGCTGCTGATCGATGAACGCCCGGAAGAAGTCACCGAAATGACCCGTACGGTCAAGGGCGAAGTCGTTGCCTCGACCTTCGACGAACCGGCTACCCGCCACGTTGCGGTGGCCGAAATGGTCATCGAAAAGGCCAAGCGCCTGGTCGAACACAAGAAGGATGTGGTCATCCTGCTCGACTCGATCACCCGTCTGGCCCGCGCCTACAACACGGTGCAACCGGCCTCCGGCAAGGTGCTGACCGGCGGCGTGGACGCCAACGCCCTGCAGAAGCCCAAGCGTTTCTTCGGTGCCGCCCGCAACATCGAAGAAGGCGGTTCGCTCACCATCCTCGCCACCGCGCTGATCGATACCGGCTCGCGCATGGACGAAGTGATCTACGAAGAATTCAAGGGTACCGGCAACTCGGAAATCCACCTTGACCGCCGCATGGCCGAAAAGCGCATGTACCCGGCGATCAACGTCAATCGCTCCGGCACCCGTCGCGAGGAGCTGCTGCTCAAGCCGGATGTGCTGCAGAAAATGTGGGTACTCAGAAAACTCTGCTACCCGATGGACGACCTCGAAGCGATGGAATTCCTGCTCGACAAGGTCAAATCGACCAAGGGCAACCAGGAGTTCTTCGACGCGATGCGCCGCGGCTAAGACTGTGGCGTACTGACAACAAGAACGGCGGGCGAGCCAGCAGGGACTTGCAAGCGCGTGATGATTCGATGATAATCACGCGTTTCCCAGATCGGCCAAATTCGCCGTTCGCTTGATTAAAGGATAAATCCATGAAAGCCGATACGCATCCGAATTACAAGGATCTGCAGGTTCAGTGCTCCTGCGGCAACACCTTCACGACCAAGTCCACGATGAGCAAGGACGCCTTCCACATCGAAGTCTGCTCCCTGTGCCACCCGTTCTACACCGGCAAGCAGAAGATCGTTGACACCGCTGGTCGCGTTGAGAAGTTCAACCAGAAGTTCGGCGCCATGCGCGGCAAGTCCGCTGCCTGATCGTTCAGACGGTCGACCGGATGAAAAGGCAGCCTTTGGGCTGCCTTTTTCTTTGTCAAAAAAGATGAGCGCCTTGTCACTGATCCGCCGCGGCATCCGCCTCCCGCCTTCGGGCTGGGTACTCGCCGCACTCCTCGCCTTCTACGTGCTGGCCGGCCTGTTCGGTCGCGACCCCTGGCGTGGGGAAGATGCCATTCATATTGGCACGGCCTGGCACATGCTCCAGTTCAACGACTGGCTCTCTCCTGATCTGGCCGGGCGCGCTTTCCACGAGCCCCCACTGTATTACTGGAGTGCCGCGCTCACCGGCAAACTGTTTGGCTGGCTCTTGCCGGCCCACGAGGCCATGCGACTGGCCAGCGGACTCTGGGTCACGCTGGCACTGGTGGGACTGTATTACGCCGCGCGCGAACTCTACGGCCAGCAATATGCCGCAGCCGGCCCGCTGATGCTGGCTGGCTCCGTCGGTCTGATCCTGCACGCTCATGATGCCCAGCCCATGCTGGTTGCCCTGGCCGCATACGGCGGCTGCATCGGCGCGCTGGCTGCCATCAACCGACGCCCCCGCCTGAGCGGCCTCTTCTTTGCGCTCTCCGTAGCAGGCTGCCTGCTCGGCGCAGGCATCGCGCCCACCTTACCCCTGCTTGCCCTGCTCCCGATTGCCTGGTGGTGCAGCAGTGACCGGATTCATACTCTGCAGACGCTGGCCATTGGCCTGACGGCAGCCGTGCTCATCGCCGCACCGTGGCCCATCCTGCTCTACACCCTCGAGCCACTGCGCTTCGCCCCCTGGCTGAGTGCGGAACTCAGCCCGCTGCTGACCCCGTTTTATTGGCACGATATCGGGCGCTACGCCGCCATGTTGCCCTGGTTTGCGTTCCCGAGCCTGCCACTCGCCATCTGGACCCTGCGCTTGCGCCGCCGGACCTGGCGGACACCCGCCATTCTCCTGCCGCTCGCCCTGCTGTTGCTGACCCTGGCCATGCTGGCACTGGCCTACCGCCCACGCGAAATCCCGGCCCTGCTCCTGCTCCCGCCCCTCGCGCTGTTGGCCGTTCCCGGCGTACTTGCGCTGCGGCGTGGTGCAACCAATGCCTTCGACTGGTTTGCGATGATGACCTTCACCCTGGCCGTCAGCCTCGTCTGGCTGGCCTGGTCGGCAATGGCATTGGGTTGGCCAACACGCCTTGCCGCACGCGTGGTGACCTTGCGCCCCGGTTTTTCGGGTGAATTCAGCCCGCTGGCTCTGGCCATCGGCTTGACCGCTTCTCTCTGGTGGCTGTGGCTGATTGTCACCGCACCGCGTTCGCCTTATCGCAGCCTGACCCACTGGACCATGGGCCTGACCACACTGTGGCTGCTGGCGACAACCCTGATCCTGCCCTGGTTCGACTATGGAAAGAGCTATCGCCCGGTCGCGCAAGCCATTGCCTCTGCCTTGCCGGCGGAGCACGGCTGCATCGCCGAGCGCGGACTGAGCGACGCCCAGCGGGCTTCGCTGTCTTATTTCATCGGACTGGAACCGGTTGCCCTCAACACACCGGCGGGACGCCAATGTGAATGGCTGCTCGTGGCGGGCGATACGCCCCAGGAACTGGCCTCACCGGATCGCCGCTGGCGCCTGGTGGCGGAAGGCATGCGCCCGACCAACCGCAAGGAAAAAATCCGCCTCCTGGCACGTTGACCGTCGCCCATCCCTGCGTTGCCCTCCGGCAACACAGGGTGGCGGACAACTCAGGCGCCAGTGCTCCCTTTCAGGAAATGCACCCGGTAATACTTGAGCTCTTCGATGGACTCATGGATATCGGCCACCGCCGTATGCTTCCCCTGCTTCTTGAAGCCCTTGTGGATTTCCGGCTGCCAGCGCTTGCACAGTTCCTTCAGCGTGCTGACATCCAGATTGCGGTAGTGGAAAAAGGCTTCCAGCGTCGGCATGTAGCGCGCCATGAAACGGCGATCCTGGCCGATCGAATTGCCGCACATCGGAGAATGTCCTTTCAGGGAATATTTCTCCAGGAAAGCCAGCGCCTCAGCCTCGACCTCGGCCTCGCTCTGGGTTGAAGCACGCACCTTGTCGATCAGACCCGAGCGGCCATGCGTCGTCTGGTTCCACTCGTCCATGCCGGCCAGCACCGCATCAGACTGATGCACGACCCAAGCCGGCGACTCTGCCACCATCTCCAGCTCGGAGTTCGTGACGACGATGGCCATTTCGAGAATACGGTCGCCATCGGGATTCAAGCCGGTCATTTCCATGTCCAGCCAGACGAGGTTGTTTGCTTTGCCTGCCATATAATTGCCTGACTTACTTAAAGACAGGATTTTCTCACAGTTGGCCCCCAGCGATTTCACCCAGTTTTTCCTCGGTTGTTTCCTGTTCAGTCTGGCTACCCGGCAATGGCTGAAACTCCGTCACATCCGCCACATCACCCAGCACCGCGAGCAGGTCCCGGCAGAGTTTGCCGAGCGCATCGCACTGAGTGCCCACCAAAAAGCCGCCGATTACACCGTCGACCGTAGCCGGACAGCACTTCTGGAAAACCTGATCGACGGCGGCCTCCTGCTCGCCCTGACCCTGGGTGGCGGACTGGCCGTCCTGCATGCCTTCTGGTCAGCCCAGCTGAGCGGCCTGAGTTATGGCCTGGCAATGATTTTCAGCCTGATGGGCATTTCCGCACTGATCGATCTGCCCCTCTCGCTCTACCGCCAATTCGTCGTCGAAGCCCGACACGGCTTCAACCGCATGACCCTGCGCCTCTTTTTCAGCGATCTCGGCAAACAGACGGCCCTGGGACTCGTCATCGGCACGCCGCTGATCCTCGCCGTACTCTGGCTGATGGCAAGCATGGGCGAGCAGTGGTGGCTGTATGTCTGGCTCTTCTGGAGCGCGTTCAACCTCCTGATGCTGTTCATCTACCCGACCTGGATCGCGCCCCTCTTCAACAAATTCCAGCCGCTGGAAGACGGCGAGATGAAGCAGCGCATCGAAGCCCTGCTCGCCCGCTGTGGCTTTCGCAGCTCCGGCCTGTTTGTCATGGATGGGTCCAAGCGCTCCAGTCACGGCAATGCCTACTTCACCGGCTTCGGCAAGAACAAGCGGATCGTCTTTTTCGACACCCTGCTCAGCCGCCTGACCCCGGCCGAAACCGAGGCCGTGCTGGCGCATGAACTGGGGCATTTCCACCACCGCCACATCGTCAAGCGCATTGCCTTGATGTTCCTGAGCTCATTGGCCTTCCTCTGGCTGCTCGGACAGCTCATCGATGCGAGCTGGTTTTACACCGCACTCGGCCTGCCGGCGCAGAACACCACATTGGGACTGATCCTCTTTTTCCTCGTGATGCCAGTGTTCACTTTCCCGCTGACGCCGGTCGGCAGCCTGCTCTCCCGTCGTGACGAATTCGAAGCAGACGCCTACGCGGCCGCCCATGCCGACCGGCAAGATTTGGTGCGCGCCCTGGTCAAACTCTACGAAGACAACGCCAGCACGCTGACCCCGGACCCGCTGCACTCCATTTTCTACGACTCGCACCCGCCTGCCGCCCAGCGCATTGCCCACCTGCAGGAAGCCACCTGATGCAAGGCCGTGTCGTTGCCGCCCATGGCCGCCAGTATTACATCGAACTGGAAGGGGGCGAACTGCTCCCGTGTTTTCCCCGTGGCAAAAAAAGCGATATTGCCTGCGGCGATGAGGTCGATGTGGCGCGCAGTTCCAAGGACCAGGGCGTCATCGAGGCCATCCGCCCCCGGCGCAGCCTGCTCTATCGCTCGAATGAGATCCGTCAGAAGCTGATTGCCGCCAATGTCGACCAACTGGTCATTGTCGTGGCGACCGAGCCGGCCTTTTCGGAAGAGCTGGTCACCCGGGCCCTGCTCGCCGCGACCAGTCAGGAGATCGAGATCCTGATCGTCCTCAACAAGATCGATCTTACCGACAAGCTGCCCGCCGCCCGCGCCCGCCTCGCCACACTGGCCGGCCTGGGCTACCGCATCCTCGAACTCTCGGCCCGCGACCACGCCGAAGACCTGCGCCCGGCCCTGCAGGGCAAGACCAATGTGCTCGTCGGCCAATCCGGGATGGGCAAATCCACGCTGGTCAATGCGCTGATCCCGGCGGCCAACGCCGCCACCCGGGAAATTTCCCAGGCCCTGGACTCCGGCAAACACACGACCACCCACGCGACCCTGTACCACCTGGATCCGGAAAGCGACCTGATCGACTCACCCGGCCTGCAGGCATTCGGCCTTGGACATCTGAGCCGTGACGATATCGAAGCGGCACTCCCCGAATTCCGCCCCTTCATCGGCGCCTGTCGTTTCCGGGATTGTCGGCACGATCAGGAGCCGGGCTGCGCGATCAAGGCGGCGGTCGACGCCGGTGAAATCAGTGAAAAGCGGTTTGAGGCCTATTGCCGGATTGTCGGCAGAAGCTAAATCTCCATCTCGCGACATCACACTCGCACGCTTCGGGTGAAAATCTGATAATCTGGCAAAAGTTCAAATAGTGGGGACAGCATGCCGGACGGCCAATTCACCATCCTGATTGTCGACGACACACCCGAGAACCTGGCCGTCCTGGGTGAGCTGCTGCATCCCACCTACCGTGTGCGTGCGGCCAACAACGGCCGTCGCGCCCTGCAGATTGCCCAGGGCCACCCGCCCCCCGACCTCATCCTGCTCGATGTGATGATGCCGGACATGGATGGCTATGCCGTCCTCAACGAACTCAAGGCACACGAGAAAACACGCAGCATCCCGGTCATCTTCGTCACGGCCATGGATGCCACCGAGGATGAGGAATACGGCCTCGACTGCGGCGCGGTCGACTACATCACGAAGCCCATTCGCCCCGCCATCGTCCTGGCCCGCGTGCGCAGCCAACTCGAACTCAAGCGGGCCCGCGATTTCCTGCACGACCAGAACACCTATCTGGAAGCTGAAATCGTGCGACGGATGGGGGAAAACCAGCTGATCCAGCAGATCAGCATTCACGCCCTGGCCCGCCTGGCCGAAACCCGCGACCCGGAAACCGGGAACCACCTGCGCCGCACACAGGAATATGTCCGCACTCTGGCACTGGCCTTGCAGACCCATCCGCGCTTTGCCAGTTCGCTCGATGCCCGCACCATCGACATGCTCGCCAAATCGGCCCCGCTGCACGACATCGGCAAGGTCGGCATTCCCGACCACATCCTGCTCAAGCCCGGAAAACTGACGCCGGACGAGTGGGAGATCATGAAAACCCATGCCAAGCTGGGTAGCGACGCCATCGAACAAGCCGAACGCGACGCCGAACGCCCCGTCGAGTTTCTCTCCATTGCCAAGGAAATCGCCCACTACCATCATGAAAAATGGGATGGCAGCGGTTACCCCGAAGGCCTCAAGGGCGATGCCATCCCGGTCTCCGCCCGGCTCATGGCGCTGGCCGACGTGTTCGATGCCCTGATCTGCCGGCGGGTCTACAAGCCGCCCATGCCCTACGATCAAGCCCGCGCTCTGATCGAAGAGGGACGCGGCAGCCACTTCGACCCGGATGTCGTGGACGCCTTTATCCGGCAGTTCGACGTGTTTTGCCGGATTGCAGACAACTATTCGGATTAGCCCCGGGGATCTCATCGCATGCCGGATGACCGCCTTCCAGCCAGTTCGCTCAGCGAAGCCCTGACTCAGGTTGTCCTGCCCTATCTGCTGCTGGGTGTTCTCTGGATCCTCGGTTCCGATGCCCTCCTGGCCGCCCTGATCGACGACCCCATCCATCAGCAACAGGCCCAAACCCTGAAAGGCTGGTTTTTCATCGGCCTGACCGCCGGCCTGCTCACCCTCCTGATCCGTCGCATGCAGTCCCGCCTGCTGCTCCAGCAAAGGGCGATCCTTGCTGCCAAGGCTGCCGTTGCGCTCGGCAAACAGGCTCAGGAAGACGACCACGCGCGCCTGCGTGCCCTGATCGACACCATCCCCGATCCGGTGTGGATGAAGGATGAGAACGGCGCCTATCTATTCTGCAACCGCCGTTTTTCCGCACTCTACGGCGCGCCTTTCTCCGACATCGCCGGCAAGACCGACTTTGATTTTGTCGATGCCGAACAAGCCCGCTTTTTCCAAGCTCACGATCAGGCCGCACTGGCAGCAAGCCAGCCGCTGAGCAATGAGGAGTGGGTGCGCTATGCCGCCGACGGGCACGAAGAGTTGCTGCACACCACCAAGGTCGCCGTCCGCGATGCGCACGGGAAAGCCATCGGGGTGGTGGGTATCGGGCGCAACATCACGCATGAGCATGAATTGCAGGCACGTTTCCGGGTTGCTTTCGAAGCCAGCCCGGCGGCGATTTCCATCTCCGACCTTGAATCCGGCGTCTTCCTCGACATCAACCCCCGTTACTCCGAAATGCTGGGCTGGGACAAGGCATCACTCCTCGGCAACAGCGCCGTCGCAGCCGGTATCTGGCCTTCCCTGGATGCCCGTGCGACCTGGCTGAACGCCCTCAAGGCAGCCGGCACACTGCGCGACTACCAGGCAAGCTGGGTCACGCACGACAAGCAGTTGCTGGATGTCAGCCTGTCGGCCGAAATCATCCGCCTGCATGAAAAAGCCTACGCCCTCGTCTTTGCCCTCGACGTTTCGGAACGCAAACGTGCTCAGGATGAAATCCTGCAACTGGAAATCCGTCTTGCCACGGCCTTTCGTGCCGCCCCTGTTGCGGCCTGCATCACACGCATGACGGATGGCCACATCATCGATGTCAATCAACGGCTGCTCAGCGAATATGCCTGGACGCGCGAGGAACTGATCGGCAAAACCACCCTTGAAGCCGGCTTGTGGGGGAATGACGCAGACCGGCTGGCGATGGTCGAGATGATCCGACAGGATGGCCGCGTCATCGACTTCGAAAGCATTGGCATGTCACGCGACGGCAAGGAACGCATCATCAGCATTTCAGCTGAGCGCGTGATGATGGAAGACACGCCGCATCTCGTGGTCTTCATCGATGACATCAACGAACAGCGCCACGCTGCAGTGGAACTGGAACGCCACCGGCATCACCTGGAAGAACTGGTCACGGCACGCACGGCGGAACTCGAACTGGCCCGCCAGCAGGCTGAAGAAGCCAATCGCGCCAAGAGTACCTTCCTGGCCAACATGAGCCACGAAATCCGTACGCCCATGAATGCCATCATCGGCCTGACCCACCTCGTTGAATCCCAGACCTCGGACCATAGCCAGCATGAGCGCCTGAGCAAGATCGACACCGCCGCCCACCACCTGCTCTCGATCATCAACCAGATTCTCGATATCTCCAAAATCGAGGCAGGCAAACTGGAGCTGGCCCCCGCCGATTTCTGGCTGCCACGCCTGATCGAGGAAACCGAGGCACTGATTGCCGACCAGATTGCCTCCCATCAGGTCCGCTTCCATTACACGCTCGACCCGGCACTGCCCAAGTGCCTGCATGGCGACGCCCTGCGCCTCGGTCAGATCTTGCTGAACTATCTCTCCAATGCGGCCAAATTCACCGAGCACGGCAGCATCGATGTGGATGTCCGCCTCACAGCACAAGACGAAGAAGGCTTTCTGGTCCGTTTTGCCGTGACCGATACCGGCATCGGCATCCCGCAGGATCAGCAAACCCGGCTCTTCGAGGTGTTTGAGCAAGGCGACCAATCGATGACCCGGCGCTTTGGCGGGACCGGGCTCGGCCTCGCCATCGCCCGCCGCCTGGCCCGCCTGATGGGAGGCGATACAGGGCTGAGCAGCGAGGTCGGCAAAGGCAGCACCTTCTGGTTCACCGCGCACCTCGGGCAGGGGCAGGAAACCGAGGAGCCGGCACGCATGAGCCACGCTCCGACGGTCAACGATCCCTTTGCCACCCGTTTTGCCCATTGCCGCATCCTGCTGGCCGAAGACAATCAGATCAACCAGGAAGTGGCACTCGATCTCCTGAGAACAGTCGGCCTTGAAGCGGATGTGGCCAACAACGGGCAAGAGGCCCTCGACAAGCTTCAGCAACAGCACTACGACCTGATCCTGATGGATGTGCAGATGCCCGTGATGGACGGCCTGGAGGCCTGCCGCCGCATTCGCGCCCTGCCCGATCCGGTCAAGGCAGGCATTCCCGTGCTGGCCATGACCGCCAATGCCTTCAGCGAAGACAAAGCCGTCTGCGAAGCAGCCGGCATGAACGCCCACGTTCCCAAGCCCGTCAATCCCAGCGACCTCTACACCGCCCTGCTCAAGTGGCTGCCGCCCCCTCAGGGTAACAGTGCATCCGCAGGCACGGCATCGCAGGCAACGCCCCCCCGCCCTGGAACCCCGGCCGCGGAAGGCAATGTGCTGGATCGCCTGAGTGCCGTGCCCGGCCTCGATCCCAGCCTGGGCTTGAATGCGGTCCGCGGCCGAATGAAGAGCTATTTGAGACTGCTCGGTGCCTTTATCGCCAACCATGCCGAAGATCCGCTCCTGATCGCCACCTCGCTCGACCAATCACGGCTGGATGAGGCGACGCGTCAGGCGCATACGCTCAAAGGCGCAGCCGCGACACTCGGCCTCCAATCCGTGCGGGAAGCCGCTGCTGCCCTGGAAGCCGCACTCCGCACCCAGGCCGATGCCAGCGATATTCATCGGCAACTGGACACCCTCAAGCTCGCCCACACCCGCATGCGCGCCGACCTCCAGGCCCTGCTCGACAGCTTGCCACCACCGCCTGCCAACGGACCCTGACGCCCATGTCGCACCACCCCACGCACGCTCGACTACTGGCCGAAATCAGCCAGGCCGGCACCTGGCAGTTCATGCAGGAACGCAGCATCTTCGCCATCGACCCGGCAACGGCACGCCTGCTGGGCTTGAACGAAGCCGCAAGCCAACTCACGCCAGCAGCGTTTCATGCCTGCTTTCACGCCGATGACCGGGCTCGCCTGGAAAGCACCTGGCACGACTTCACCCGGCATCAATCGTCGCGTTTCCAGTGCGAAGCCCGCCTCTCGGCACTTGGCCCCACGGATATCTGGGTCGAATTGCGTGCCGACTGGTTGCCGGACCACAAGGCCATCGCCGGCATCATCCTCAACATCAGCCATCGCCATGCGCTGGCCCATCTGCAGGACGCCCAGCATCGTGCCCTGCATCTGATGACCTGTGCCGCGCAGTCCCTGATCCGGCACGACAACGAGGTCGCCATGCTGGAAGACCTCTGCAACCAGCTGGTCGAACTGGGCGGCTACCAGCATGCCTGGATATCCCAGGCGGTCGACGATCAAAACAAGCAGGTTTTGCCGCTGGTCGCCTCGGACGTGATTCGGCAACTGGTGGCCGATCTGGATGTCAGCTGGGCGGATGTGCCAAGCGGCCAGGGCCCGACCGGACGCGCCATTCGCAACGGCGTGCCGGTGGTCATTCAGGACATTCTGAACGACCCGAGCTACCACCGCTGGCATGCCTTTGCCCTCGCCACCGGCGCCCGTTCGACGGTCTCGCTGCCGTTGCGTGTCGAAGGGAAGGTCATCGGCACGCTGAATCTTTATGCAGACCGGGCGAATGTCTTCGATGACCAGGAAATCCAGATGCTCTGCAATCTGGCTGGCGAGATCAGCATCGGCATTGCCATGCAGCGTTCGCGCGCTGCCCTCATCAAGCGCGAATTCAATCTGCGTCAGGCTGAACGCATGGCCCGCCTCGGCCATTTTGAATTCGACCCGCACCTGGATCGCTGGCGCAGTTCCCCCATGCTGGACGAAATCTTCGGGATCGATGCCGATTTCGTCCGCTCCAACCAGAGCTGGATGGAGATCGTCCACCCCGATGATCGCGCCCTGCTCAAGGCCGATTTCCGCCACCTGATCCGAACCCGGCAAACCCATTTCGACATCCATTACCGCATTATCCGGCGCGATGACGGCGCGCTCTGCCACGTGCACGGCATCGGCGAGATGGAAATGGACGAAAACGGCTGGATGACCCGGATGTTCGGGACCATCCAGGACATCACCGAACAACGCGAGGCAGAAGAGAACCTGCGCAAACGCACCCAGGCCATCGAGCAAAGCCCGCACAGCATCGTCATCACCAACCTGGAACCGAAGATCGAGTACGTGAACGCAGCCTTCACGCGGGTGACCGGCTACGGTCCACACGAAGTGATCGGCGAAAATCCGGCGATTCTCCACTCCGGCCTGACGCCAGCTGCCACCTTCCAGCAGCTGTGGACCACCTTGCAGCGTGGCGAAATCTGGCGCGGCGAATTCACCAACCGGCGCAAGAATGGCCAGACTTACACCGAATTCGCCATCATCTCGCCGATTCGCCAGCCGGATGGCAGCGTCACGCATTATCTGGCGATCAAGGAAGACATCACCGAGAAAAAACGGATCGAGGCCGAACTGGAGCAGCACCGGCATCACCTTCAGCGCCTGGTTGAAGAGCGGACACATGAACTGCGTCAGGCCAAGGAACAGGCCGAAGCCGCCAGCCACGCCAAGAGCGCCTTCCTGGCCAACATGAGCCATGAAATCCGTACCCCGATGAATGCCATCCTGGGCCTCACCCACATTTCCCTGCGGGAAAGCCAGGAGCCGGAACAGCAGCAACGCCTGACCAAGGTTTCCAATGCGGCCCAGAACCTGCTGGCGATCATCAACGACATCCTCGATTTTTCGAAGATCGAAGCAGAAAAACTGGTCCTCGAAGCACGGCCGCTCTGCCTCGACACCCTGTTCAAGAACGTCATCGGCATGGTCTCCGAACGCAGTGAAAACCGCGGCCTGCCCATCCTGACCCACATCGATCCGGAGCTACCCGGCACCCTGATGGGCGATGCCCTGCGTTTGCAGCAGATCCTGCTCAATTACCTGACCAATGCCCTGAAATTCACCGAGCGCGGTCACATCACCCTGCGCGCTTTTCAGGAGAGCCGCTGCCAGGACGGCATCCGGATTCGCTTCGAGGTACAGGACACCGGGATCGGCATTCCCCAAGACATCCAGCAACGCCTCTTCCAGCCCTTTGAGCAGGCCGATACATCGACCACGCGCCGTTACGGCGGGACAGGCCTGGGCCTGGCCATCTCGCGCAAACTGGCCGAAGCCATGCAAGGCGAAACCGGCGTCATCAGCCACATGGGGCAAGGCAGTACCTTCTGGTTTACCGCCTGCCTCGGCATCGACACGCCCGCTGTACTCAGCCCGGCCACGCCCGGCCTCCCAGCCATGCCCCCGGCAAGCGGGATGCAAGCCTGTTACCAGGCCATGCGCGTCCTGCTCGTCGAAGACAATCCGATCAATCAGGAAGTCACGCGGGAACTGCTGGAGAGCATCGGCCTGACGGTCGACATCGCGGACGATGGCAAAATCGCCTGCGAACGCGTGCAAGCACAGCCCTACGACCTCATCCTGATGGACATGCAGATGCCGGTCATGGACGGCCTGGAGGCCACCCGCTTCATTCGCAGCCTGCCCGCTTATCGCACCGTCCCCATTCTCGCCATGACGGCCAATGCCTTCAGCGAAGACCGGAATGCCTGCTTTGCTGCGGGCATGAACGACCATGTGCCCAAGCCTGTCCAGCCGGAAGTGCTGTATCACGCCATCGCCACCTGGCTCGCCCCGGAGCATGCTGCCGCCAGCACCCAGGCCATCCGGTACGACTTGCCGAGCACCATGCCCCCGCTGGAACAGCGCCTGAACAGCGTCATCGGCCTGGATGTCGCGGCCGGTCTGCATGCCGTCCGTGGCCGGCTCGACAGCTACGCCCGCTTACTGGGCAAATTTGCCGAAACCCATGCGGGTGACTTTGCGGCCATACGCCAGGCCCGTCGTCATGGCCACGATGATGAAGCCCGCCGCCTGGCCCATTCACTCAAAGGAGCGGCTGCCACGCTGGGGATTACGCCGGTACACACCATTGCCAGCAAGCTGGAAGCGGCCATCCGCAACCAGGAGCCCGGCGTGCCCGCCCTGCTCGCGGAGTGCGAGAGCCGCTATCACGAAATAGCACATCAGCTGGCCACTGTGCTGGTAGCGCAGAGCCCGACGCCGGAAAGCAGCCCGGTCACGCCGGACGAAATTCAACAGGTGCTGAGCAGCATGCGCCAACTCCTGACGGAGAGCGACCTCGGCTGCCTGATGCTACTCAAGGAAAATCGGGCAGCCCTGCGCGAAGGGCTGGGCGCGCGTCACGGTGCATTCGAAACGGCCGTGTCGAACTTCGACTTCGACGCAGCCCTGAGCCTGATTCGCGAGGCGGAAAAACAGATTTGAGACGCGGGGTCTGGCACGCCGCCAGCCCCACTCAAGCCCCCTCAGGCGAGGCGGATGACGGCGCAGACCTCGTTGCCCCTGCCACGGTACTCCAGCGCATCAAAGCTGATCATGCGGGACATGGCAATACCGCGGCCGTGCGTATCAAAAGCACGATCCGGGCTCATTTCAAGATAGCCGTTCCAGTCGAAGCCCTGCCCTTCGTCGCGGATCAGGAAAGAGAGGCTGTCCGCCGTCCGCTCGATTTCGAGGACCGCACGCCGTCCGGAGAACGGCGCCTGAGTGAGCAAACGGGCGATTTCATCCTGCAGGCAGCCGGCTTCGAGCAGGCGGGTTTTTTCGTCATACCCGATGCCCAGGTTGCCATGCTCGATGGCGTTCAACATGAGTTCGGACAAGCCGAGCACGACACGCCCGGGGTCCGGCGCCGCATTGGCCACCAGGGTCGCCAGATTGCGTGCTTCGTCCGGGGTACGGAAGACAAAGCGGGCCTGCTCCAGGCAGGTCAGCATCTTGCCCTGGCGCTGCACTTCCTCGGCGAGCAAGCGGTGACCGCGATAATCGCGGGTCGCCGCGGCCACGATGGCCAGCAGCGTATCGGCGGAGAAAGGCTTGGTCAGGTAGTAATACGCACCGGCGCGCAAACCGTCCAGAATATCGCCATCCCCGGACATGCCGGTCTGCATGATGACCGGGACTTCCATCATTTCAGGACGGGATTTGACGCGGCGGAGGATTTCGATGCCATCCATGTCGGGCATCATGCGATCCAGCAGGATCGCATCAAAACGTTGCGGCTCGGCATCCAGCAAGGCCCAGGCGGCCTGCCCGCTGCTGGCTTCGACGACGCAATACCCCTCTTCGGTCAGATTTTCGACCAGGGTTTCGCGTCCGATCGGCTCATCGTCGACCACCAGCACACAGGTTTGATCCAAGTTCATTGCTCCCGAACTGCCCGATCGGTATCCGTGATCGGGTACGTCCGCAAGAGTAACCGATTTTTCCCCTTGCGTGGGAGAAAAATCTAAATAATGAACAAAAATAACAAAATCATCACTTCGTGATATTCGCCAGCCATTCTGCCACGCCCAAGGCCGCACAACGGCCGCTGGCAAAACAGGCCGTGAGCAGATAGCCCCCGGTTGGCGCCTCCCAGTCGAGCATCTCGCCCGCCACGAAACAGCCGGGCAATGCCGCAAGCATCAAATGTTCGTTCAGGGCGTCGAATGCGACCCCGCCGCCCGAACTGATCGCTTCATCCAGCGGGCGCGGTGCCGCCACCTGCACAGGCAAGGCTTTGATCGCAGCAGCCAGCGTCGCGGGATGATTCAGTGTCTCCGGCGTACAGCATTCCCGGAGCAAGGCCGCCTTGACGCCCTCGATGCCGGCTCGCCGCCGCAGGTGATTGGACAAGGAGTCACGGCCGCGCGGCTTGGCCAGGTCGGCGCTCAGTCGGGCCAGATCACGGCCCGGCGCAAGATCCAGCGAGAGCGTCCCGGCCTCACCGGCCGCCAACTGGTCGCGCAATGGGGCCGACACGGCATAAATGAGCCCGCCCTCGATCCCGTTGGCCGTGATGTTGAATTCCCCCTGCTGGCGCAGGCGACCCACCGTCGCAATCACCGCCTTGACCGGCGCGCCGGCAAAACGCTCGCGAAACACCGGACTCCAGTCCACATCAAAACCGCAGTTGGCCGGACGCAAGGGGGCAACGGGAATCGCTTTCGCCTGCAGGATACTGACCCAGGCGCCATCCGATCCCAGGCGCGCCCAGCTGCCGCCCCCCAGTGCCAGCACGCAGGCGTCCGGGGCGACGGTCAACGGCCCCTGCGGGGTCGAAAACAGCAACTGACCGCGCTCATCCCAGCCCGTCCAGCGATGCCGCACATGAAAGCGCACGCCGGCCTCGCGCAACCGATGCAGCCAGGCGCGCAACAGGGGCGCCGCCTTCATTTCGGTCGGGAAAACCCGGCCCGAGGTCCCGACAAAGGTCTCGATACCGAGGCCATGAATCCAGGCCCGCAAGGCTTCAGGCGGAAACGCCTCGACCATCCGCCCGACTTCCGCCGCCCGCGCGCCATAGCGCCCGATGAAGGTCGGCAACGCTTCACTGTGCGTGATGTTCATGCCGCCCTTGCCGGCCATCAAAAACTTGCGGCCGAGCGAGGGCATGGCGTCGAAAACATCGACCTGCAGGCCGTCGACCGTCGCCAGATGCTCGGCGGCCATCAGACCGGCCGGTCCGCCCCCGATGATGGCAACCCGTTTCACGAATCGATCTCCGGCGGCGCCGCCTCGGCGAGCGGCGTCACCGTGACGGCAACCTCGGGCTCATGCCCGCCCCCGCCGAGAATGATGCCGCGCAGGGGCGAAATGTCGCCGAAATCCCGGCCAAAGGCGATGGTGATGTGTTCGGTGTCCGGCAAGAGGTTATTGGTCGGATCGAAATCTACCCAGCCCTGCCCCGGCACATAAACGGAAACCCAGGCATGCGACGCATCGGCACCGATCAGTCGGGGCTTGCCGGGCGGCGGACGCGTCAGCAGGTAGCCGCTGACATAGCGCGCGGCCAGACCGAGCGAGCGCAAACAGGCAATCATCAGGTGCGCGAAATCCTGGCAGACGCCGCGTTTCTTTTCCAGGACCTCGAGGACCGGGGTCGACACCGTGGTGGCGGCCGGATCGAACTTGAATTCCCGGAAAATCTTCGCCATCAGGGCCTGTACGCCGAGCAAAACCGGGCGCGCCGGCGGAAAGCAGTCTGCTGCATACGCCGCCAGTTCATGCTTGATCCGCACATAGGGACTTTCGAACAAGAACCGGCAGGCATCCAGGGCCGCCTCATCCGGCGCCGACGCATCGTAGGCCAGACAATCGCGCACGCTTTCCCAGGCGGGTGAATCCGCGAGATCGGCCGGCACGTGCGGCGTGACGGCCACCGTCATCACCGAGCGAATGAACAAGGCCTCATGCGGCGCATGAAAAGCCACCCAGGTCACCGGATTGCCAAAGGCATCAATGCCATCGCGCCGCCAGGAGGGTGCCGGCAGGATATCGATCTGCTGGCTATCGATCTGCTGCCAGGCCAGGATGCGCGGCGACAAATGCAGTTGCTGCTGCGAGAGGCTGACCGGGCTGCCGTAGACGTAACGCGTCTCGTGCAGCACGTGATAGAGAACCGGTTCAGGTGCGGACATCGTCATCGGGCTCACAAGGCCATGGTCTGCCGGCTGACATCGCCGACATGGGTAAAGAAGCGCATGGCCAGCCAATCGGACAGATGCCCTGCGGCCTCGTCCAACTGCTCCAGGCGCGCTGCCAAGCCGTCGATCGGCGAGCCCTGACGGCGACGCAGACCGCCCCCCTGCTCGAAGCGGGTCAGATCGAAGCTGCGCAATTCATCGAGTGCCAGCGCCAGCCGATCTTCGCGCGGCAACGCCAAGTCGCGGCACAGACGATCCAGATAACGGGCCAGCGCCATGCCCTGAAAGAGGACACCGTGCGGATTGCTGTCGTCAAAGACGAGCAGATCGAGCACCGGCAAGAGTTCCGGCGTGCGGGAATAGCGGGAACGATAGGTGATGATCGAATCGGCGAGTTCGAGCAGCCACTCAAGGCAGCCGGCGCGCTCCGCCGCCCCCATGCGCAGGAAGGATGCCAGCGTCTGGCTCAGGAAGCTCAGCCGCTCCAGGCGACGACCGATGATCAGGAAGCGCCAGCCATCGTCACGTGTCATGTTGTCCATGGCAAAGCCGGTGAGCGACGACGAAACGCCCAGCACGCGGTCGAGGAAGGCCATCGCCTCAGTCATCGACGGATGTTTTTTCTGCGCCGCCATCTGCTCGCGCTGCAAGCGGTTGAGCGAATGCCAGTGGTCGAGCGACAAACGCTCGCGCACGTGCATGGCCGACCACATCAGGCTGCGGATGTTGCCGGCCAGGCTGCCCGGCTGATTCGGATCATAAATCGCCTCGAGGAGGACATGCTCGCTGCCCGCCTTGACCGGCTCATCCTCGTCCGGCTCCGGCAGAACACCGAGTTTCTCGGCCAGCATCAAGGCGGTATCGACGGCCGGCGTCTTGCTCCCGCCGGCTTCGACAAGGCGCGACAGCGCGACGCGCAGCATGCGGGCGCTGTCATCGAAGCGCTCTGAATAGCGCCCCAGCCAGAACAGGTTTTCGACGACGCGCGAGGAAAGATTGGCCCCGGCCCGCACCAGATCCCGCACCCCGACCGAGGGCTTGAGCAGGGTGAAGTCGCTGACTGGGCCATCGGTCAGCACCCAGGCATCCTTGGAGGCGCCACCGCGCTGCATCGAGATGATGCGCGTGTTGGCCCCTGTTGCCACGCGGGCCAGACCGCCCGGCATCACGGAATAGCCATCCGGCGTCCACACGGCGTAAGCGCGCAGGCCGACCGGCCGGGCCAGCAGGCGGCGTTCATGCGCCCGGCTCCAGGTCGGGGCCTGCGACAGGTTGACCATTTCCTGAGCGACATAGGCATGCGGACGGGCTTCCATGCGGCGCAACATCTCGGCGCGCGCTTCGCCGGTCAGCTCGTTGCCGAATACCGGGTCCATGCGCTGGGTCGGGTAGGCGGGCTTGATGACCAGTTCGTCGAAATGCTCGCGCACGTACTCCAGCGCGGGCTTTTCGCCGCACCACCAGGTGGCCACCGACGGCATGGCCAGGGGCTCGCCGAGCAGCCGCTCGCTGATCGCCGGCAAGAAGCCCATCAGGGCGCCGGAGCCGAGCAGGCCGCTGCCCAGCGCGTTGGCAATCGCCACGCGACCGGCCCGGGCGACATTGAGCAAGCCGGGAATGCCGAGCGCGGAATCGCCCCGTAACTCCAGCGGATCGCAGAAATCGTCGTCCTGGCGGCGCAGGACCACATGCACCCGCTTCAGGCCGCGCAGGGTCTTCAGGTACAAGGTGTCGCCACGCACCGTCAGATCCTGCCCTTCGACCAAGGGGTAGCCCAGATACCGGGCCAGATAGGCGTGCTCGAAGTAGGTTTCGTTGTACGGCCCCGGCGTCAGCAGGACGATGTGCGGCTGTTCGTCGCCCTCAACCGGCGCCAGCGCCGCCAGGCCGGCTTGCTGGTCGCCGAAGAAACCGGCCAGATGCTCGACCCGCAGATCGCGGAACATTTCCGGGAAGACATGCGAGACGATCAGGCGGTTTTCCAGCGCATATCCCGCCCCGGACGGGGCCTGGGTCCGGTCCGCGATGGCCCACCATTGACCGTCCGGCGAACGCGCCAGATCGACGGCATAGTGATGCAGCCAGACATCGCCCGGCGGGCGCATGCCGTGGCAGGGCCACAGATAGCCGTGCTGGCCATAGACCAGCGCCGGCGGCAGCAGGCCCTCGGCGAGCAAGCGCTGTTCGCCGTAAAGATCGCCCAGCATGGCATTGAAGAGGCTGGCCCGCTGGGCCACGGCGGCCGCGATCTCGGCCCATTCATCCGGCGGAATGATCAGGGGCAGCGGATCGAGCGCCCAGGGCCGGTCTGAACCACCCGGCTCGGCATAAACGTTGTAGGTCACCCCGTTTTCCTGGATGCGACGATCGACGACCGCGAGACGCGCATGCATCTCGTCGGGCGACACGTCGTCCAGATGCCCGAAAAACTGCCGCCAGTGCGGACGGACGTCGCCGTCCGGGCGCAGCAGTTCATCGTAGCGACCGGCGGTCCGGGGATAGATTGCGAGTAAGGTACGGGCCATGCGTGAAGAAAAAGGGGGCCAGTGAAAAAGGCTGAAAAGCGGTCTTTGCGGTGCTTTTCAGCCCTTAGCGGCGGTCAACGCGCCTTTTTCGGTCAAAAACGGCGCAAGTCTAACGTAAACGGATGCTCGGCGCTGACTTCAGGCGCCCCGGCCTCCACCCTGCCCGGCGTATGCCCGAAGCGGAAGAAGCGCGCCAGACGGCGGCTTTCGGCCTCGAAGGCATTGACCGGAAAGACATCGAAATTGCGCCCGCCCGGATGCGCCACATGGTACTGGCAACCGCCCAGCGAACGCTGCATCCAGGTATCCACCAGATCGAAGACCAGCGGCGCATGCACACCGATGGTCGGATGCAGGCAGGAGGCCGGCTGCCAGGCGCGGTAACGCACTCCCGCCACGAACTCGCCCTGGATCCCGCTGGGTTGCAGCGGCACCGGCACACCATTGCAGGTGAGCACATAACGATCGGGCGCCATGCCGCTGACCTTCACCTGCACACGCTCGACGGACGAATCGACATAGCGCACCGTGCCGCCGATCGCCCCCTCTTCGCCCATGACATGCCAGGGCTCGAGCGCATGACGGACCTCCAGGGTCATCCCCTTGACGGCAAAATCGCCGTACTTCGGGAAGCGGAATTCGAAATGCGGCGCGAACCACTCGGGCTGGAAGGCGTAGCCGGCCAGGTTCATTTCCTCGATCACATCGCGGAAATCCTGCTCGACAAAATGCGGCAGCATGAAACGATCGTGCAGCGTGGTCCCCCAGCGCACCAGACGCTGCGGCGCATACGGCTCCTCCCAGAACCGGGCGATCAGGCCGCGCAGCAGGAGTTGCTGCGCCAGCGACATGCGCGCGTGCGGCGGCATTTCGAAGGCGCGCAACTCAAGCAGCCCCAGGCGTCCGGTCGGACCGTCCGGGGAAAACAGCTTGTCGATGCAGAATTCCGAACGGTGGGTATTGCCGGTCACATCGACCAGCAGGTTACGGAACAGCCGATCCACCAACCAGGGCGGACAGGCTTCGCCGAGCGGCGGAATCTGGCGGAAAGCGATTTCGAGTTCATAGAGGCTGTCGTTGCGCGCCTCGTCGATGCGCGGCGCCTGGCTGGTCGGGCCGATGAACAGGCCGGAGAACAGGTAGGACAAGCTCGGATGGTTGTGCCAGTAAGCGACCAGGCTGCGCAGCAGGTCGGGACGGCGCAGGAAAGGCGAATCGGCCGGCGTGGCGCCCCCAAGGACAAAATGATTGCCGCCGCCGGTGCCGGTGTGGCGACCGTCGAGCATGAACTTTTCGGAAGTCAGACGCGACTGGTGGGCGGCCTCGTAGAGATGCGTCGTCTGATCAACCAGTTGCGCCCAACTCTTGGCCGGATGGATATTGACCTCGATCACGCCCGGATCGGGCGTCACGCGGAAATGCGTCAGACGCGGGTCGGCGGGCGGCTCGTAGCCTTCGAGGATGACCGGCATGTCCATCTCCTCGGCGGTCGACGCCACCGCGGCCACGATTTCCAGGTAATCCTCCAGACACTGCGTCGGCGGCATGAAGATGTACAGGCGGCCATCGCGCGGCTCGGCACACATGGCAAGGCGCGTGATCCAGGCGGCCGATTCCTTGAAGCCCGGCACGGTCTCGGACGCCTTCTCCCAGGGATGGCGACCGCGCGTAGCCTGCTGCGTGGCCTGCGCCTGTCCGACGGTCGACGCCGCCCGTGCCCGCAAATGGGCGGCAGCAGGCAGAGGCCCCTGGCAGGCGGCGGCATCCGGCGCATGCACATAGGGGAACTCGCTGCGCGCCGTCCAGGGCTGTGAATCGAGCGGCAGGCGGTAGCCCAGGGGCGAATCGCCCGGCACCAGATAGCAGCGCTCCGTGCGCAGGAACCACGGGCCGGTCTGCCAGACCTGGGCGGTATTTTTCATGATCGGCAGGACATGCCCGACCGTGTGCGACAAACCCTGCGCAAATACCTTGGCCAGACGTTCGCGCTCCAGCGGATCGTCCAGACGGGCATCGAAGGGATCGACGTTGGCGGGCAGGCGGCGTTCGCGCCAGAGGTAGTAGAAAACATCTTCGTAGGCCGGGAAGACGTATTTCGCCGCCAGTCCCAGCTTTTCCGCGACACGCGACAGGAACAGCGCGGAATGGGCGCTGGTTGCGCCGTAATCGAGCTTTTCGTTGGCATACAGGCGCGGCGTCGGCCAGATCGGTTCGCCATCCTTGCGCCAGAAGCAGTTGAGCGACCAGCGCGGCAGCTGTTCGCCGGGATACCACTTGCCCTGGCCAAAATGCATCAGCCCGTGCGGCCCGTATTTCTCGCGCAGGCGGTGGAAAAGTTCGGTGGCGCGCACACGCTTGGTCGGCCCGAGGGCATCGGTGTTCCATTCCGCCCCATCCGGATCATCGGCCGCGATGAAGGTCGGTTCGCCGCCTTGCGTGAGGCGGACATCCATTGCCTGCAGGCGGGCATCGATCTGCCCGCCCAGCGCATCGATCTCGGCCCACTGCGCGTCGGTATAGGGTTTGGTGACACGGGGCGCTTCCCAGATCCGGGTCACGCTCATCTGATGCTCGAAGGTGGTTTCGCATTCGTCGAGGCAGCCCGTGACCGGCGCCGCCGAGGCCGGCTCCGGCGTACAGGCGAGCGGAATGTGCCCCTCCCCGGCGAAGAGCCCGGAGGTCGGGTCGAGCCCGACCCAGCCCGCCCCCGGCAGATAAACTTCACACCAGGCGTGCAGGTCGGTGAAATCGGCATCGGGGCCGCCCGGGCCATCGAGCGGCTTGACGTCGGCGGTCAACTGGATCAGATAGCCGGAAACGAAACGGGCCGCCAGCCCGAGGTGACGCAACAGCTGAACCAGCAACCAGGCCGAATCACGACAGGAGCCGGAACGCTTGCTCAGGGTTTCTTCCGGCGTCTGCACGCCCGGCTCCATCCGGATCGTGTAGCGGATGTCACGCTGCAGCTGGGCATTGAGGGCAACGAGAAAATCGACACTGCGCGCCGGTTCGCGCGAAATCCCGGCGAGATAGGCCTCAAACGCCGGGCCGCCGGGCACGGCATAGAGGAAGGGCGCCAGCTCGTGACGCTGCCAGGCCTCATAGGTAAACGGCACCTGCTCGGCATGCGGCTCGAGGAAGAAGTCGAAGGGATTGATCACCGACATTTCGGCAACCACATCGACCTCGATGCTGAACTCCCGGGTCGGCTCGGGGAACACAAGGCGCGCCAGATAATTGCCCTGGGGATCCTGCTGCCAGTTGATGAAATGCTTGTCCGGGCCGACTTTCAGGGCATAGGACAAAACCCGCGTCCGGGCATGCGGGCAGGGACGCAGGCGGATCACTTGCGGCCCGAGATTGATCAGGCGGTCATAGCGATACGTGGTGACGTGGTTCAGCGCAACATGAATGGACACAGGACAGCTCCCGAAATGGACTCAGCCATCCCGATAGCAAGACGCGAACCAGGCTGTAAAACGCTGTTTTAATTGAATTTCATGGCAGGGGCATTGCCTGCATGCACCAGTGCGAGGCTGCTTTCAGGCTGCCTCGCACCGCTTCGGTGCCTCAGCCGAGCTGGCCCAGGGCGGTACGCAGGGCATCCACCGTCCGCTCGGGCTGAGTCAGTTTATCGAGCCCGAAGAGACCGATCCGGAAGGTCCGGAAGCCGGCCGGCTCGTCGCATTGCAAGGGCACGCCCGCGGCAGTCTGCAGGCCGAGGGCGATGAATTTCTTGGCATTCTGAATATCCGGATCGGTCGTATAGCTCACGACCACGCCCGGCGCCTCGAAACCCGGGGCGGCCACGCTGGGATAACCCGCCTCGGCAAGCAGGGCGCGCACCGAGCGGCCCAGCGCCCATTGCGCCTCGCGCAAGGCCTCGAAGCCGATCTGTTCCATTTCCAGCCAGGTGGCGTGCAACTGGGCCAGGCCGTCAGTGGGCATCGTGGCGTGATAGGCATGGCCACCGGCTTCATAGGTTTCCATGATCTGCAGCCACTTCTTCAGGTCGCAGGCAAAGCTGGTGCTCGTCGTGCCATCGATGCGAGCCCGGGCGCGCTTGCCCAGCATGACCAGGGCGGCACAGGGCGTCGAGCTCCAGCCTTTTTGCGGGGCGCTGATCAGGACATCGACACCGCAGGCACGCATATCGACCCAGGCGCAGCCCGAGGCAATGCAATCGAGCACGAACAGGCCGTCGACTGCCCGCACGGCCTCGCCGACGGCTTTCAGGTAATCGTCAGGCAGGATCATGCCGGCCGCCGTTTCCACATGCGGGGCAAAAACCACGGCCGGACGCTCGCGCAAAATGGTCGCCACCACGGTGTCGACCGGCGGCGGCGCGAAGGGGGCGGTATCGCCGGCACTGATCTGGCCGGCCTTCAGAACCTGGGCCGAGGCCGGGATGCGCCCCGCCTCGAAAATCTGCGTCCAGCGGTAACTGAACCAGCCGTTACGGATGACCAGGCACTTCTGGTCGGTCGCGAACTGACGCGCCACCGCCTCCATGCCATATGTCCCCCCGCCCGGCACGATGGCCACCGAGGTGGCGCCATAGACCTGCTTCAGGCCGCGCGAGAGGTCGCGCATGACGCCCTGAAAGGCCTGCGACATGTGATTCAGGGAGCGGTCGGTATAGACGACCGAAAATTCGAGCAGGCCGTCAGGATCGACGGCGGGCAACAAACGGGACATGGGCGGCTCCGGCGCTGGGTGAGGAATCACGCAGCATAGCGGGCCGCCCCGCCCGCTTCAATCCCCCGCGCTCAGGCCGCCTCGCCCATCGGCACGAGGAAGTCGCGACTGATGCCGTTGCCCAGCTGATAAATGCGATCCATGAAGTCAGTCAGCCACTCATGCAGGCCCTCCGCCAGGATGTCTTCGACCCGCCCGTAGCGCAATTGCGCTTCGAGCAGACCGGCCTGACGGCGGGTTTCGCCGGATTGGCGATTGGCCAGCAACTCCAGGTTCTTGAGCACGCCTTTCATGCAGAAACGCAGGGAGCGCGGCATGTCCTGATTGAGGATGAGCAGTTCGGCAACGCGCTCGGGCGTGATCACATCGCGATAGACCTTGCGATAAACCTCAAAGCCGGAGACCGACCGCAGCAAGGCACCCCATTGGTAGAAATCGGTCGCCACTTCTTCCGCTTGCGGATGCAGGCCGTGGTACTTGATGTCCAGGATGCGCGCCGTGTTGTCCGCCCGTTCGAGCAGGGTGCCGAGGCGGATGAAGTGGAAGGCCTCATCCTGCAGCAGGGTGCCCAGCGTGGTCCCGCGCGACAGCGAGGAGCGCATCTTGACCCAGTCGAAATACTCGCCGATGCCGGCATTGAGAATCTGGTCGAATTTGCGGTCCTTGGCCTCCAGCCAGGTGTAGTTCATGGTTTCCCACATTTCCGTGGTCACCGTGCCGCGCACCGCATGGGCGTTTTCACGCGCCAGACGCAGGCAGCTGTGGATGGACGACAGGTTATCGGGATCGCTGACCATGAATTTGAGGACATTTTCACCGTTGACCGTGTCGTAACGGGCGGCGAAAGCCTCCTCCAGACTGTTCAGGGCGATGATCGC
Source organism: Dechloromonas sp. ZS-1 (assembly GCF_039649255.1). Classification (NCBI taxonomy): domain Bacteria; kingdom Pseudomonadati; phylum Pseudomonadota; class Betaproteobacteria; order Rhodocyclales; family Azonexaceae; genus Dechloromonas; species Dechloromonas sp. ZS-1. The sequence goes on from NZ_JBDIYD010000003.1 coordinate 120,725, forward strand.
GTGCCAGCTCTGATTCGCCGCGCTTTCGGACTGCGGCACGAGCGACATCTGGTAAGTCACATCGAGCAAACGGGCGAGGTTCTCGGCACGCTCGATGTAGCGCGACATCCAGAACAGGTGATCGGCAGTACGGCTCAGCATGATTCATCCTCCAGCACCCAGGTATCCTTGGTCCCGCCGCCCTGCGACGAATTGACCACCAGCGAGCCCTTGGTCAGGGCCACCCGGGTCAGGCCACCCGGCACCATGTTCACGCACTTGCCCGAAGACAGCACGAACGGCCGCAAATCGAGGTGGCGCGGGGCAATGCCCTCCTCGACAAAGGTCGGGCAGTTGGACAGCGCCAAGGTCGGCTGGGCGATGTAGCCGTCCGGCTTGGCAATCAGCAACTGGCGAAAGCGCTCGATCTGTTCCTTGGTCGAGGCCGGCCCGACCAGCATGCCGTACCCCCCGGCCCCGTGCACTTCCTTGACGACGAGCTCCGGCAGATGATCGAGGACGTACTTCAATTCCTCCGGCTTGCGACACATGTAGGTCGGCACGTTGTTCAGGATCGGCGACTCGTCCAAATAGAAGCGGATCATCTCCGGGACATAGGGATAGATCGACTTGTCGTCGGCCACCCCGGTCCCGATGGCATTGGCCAATGTGACATTGCCTGCCTGATAGGCCTTCAGGATGCCCGGCACGCCGAGTGCGGAATCCGGACGGAAGGCGAGCGGATCGAGAAAGTCGTCATCGATGCGGCGATAGATCACATCCACCCGCTGCGGCCCCTGCGTCGTCCGCATATAGACCACATTGTCCTTGACGAAGAGATCGCGCCCCTCGACCAGTTCCACACCCATCTGCTGAGCCAGGAAGCTGTGTTCGAAATAGGCGCTGTTATACGCGCCGGGGGTCAGCACGACCACCGTCGGATCGGCCACGCCTTGCGGTGCCACCGCCCGCAGTTTTTCCAGCAGCATGTCCGGATAGTGCTGTACCGGCGCCACCTTGTGCTTGGCGAAGAGTTCAGGAAAAAGCCGCATCATCATCTTGCGGTCTTCCAGCATGTAGGAGACGCCGGAGGGCACGCGCAGGTTGTCTTCCAGCACGTAGAATTCGCCCGCCCCGGCCCGTACCACATCGACCCCGGCAATATGGGCGTAGATGCCACCCGGCACATCAACGCCCTGCATGACCGGCCGGTACTGGGCATTGTTCAGCACCTGCTCGGCCGGAATGATGCCCGCCTTCAGGATTTCCTGATCGTGATAGATGTCCCACAGGAAGAGGTTCAAGGCCTTGACGCGCTGGCGCATGCCGCGCTCCAGGGCTTTCCACTCGCTGGCCGGAATGATGCGCGGCACGATATCGAACGGGATCAGCCGCTCCTTGCCCGCCTCTTCGCCATACACCGCAAAGGTGATGCCGACACGGTGAAAAGCCAGATCGGCCTCGGCCCGCTTGCGCTCGATGCGCTCGCTCGGCGTTGATTTCAGCCAGGCATCGTACCCCTGGTAATGCGCCCGGACGCCACCATTGGCGTCATACATCTCGTTATAGAAGTTCATGATGGACACTCGTCTCTGAGGATGCTCCCGGCTTAACTACAGCAGCAAGCATGCCACCCGAAAAACATCCATCAAATCAAGGCCATTCCCTGCACCAAACATGACATACGCACCAGCGCGGTGCGATACAGCCTCAGCGTGGTGCAAAGAAAAAGCCCTGCGGGCACAGGCCGGCAGGGCTTGGGGCGAGACGGCCGGAAGGCCGTCGCTGCATCAGGCGCGTTCGAAGATGACCGCAATACCCTGACCGCCGCCGATACACATGGTGACCAGCGCGTACTTGCCGCCGATGCGTTCCAGTTCGTACAGGGCCTTGGTTGCGATGAAGGCACCGGAACAGCCAACCGGGTGACCCAGGGCGATGGCACCGCCGTTCGGGTTGGTCTTGGCCGGATCCAGACCCAGCACCTTGGAGACCGACAGGGCCTGCGCGGCAAAGGCTTCGTTGGATTCGATGACGTCCATCTGATCCAGGGTCAGGCCAGCCTTTTTCAGGGCCAGCTTGGTCGCCGGGATCGGGCCTTCGCCCATGACGTCGTTCGGCACGCCGGCCACGGCGTAACCAGCGATGCGGGCCATGGCCTTCTGGCCATTCTTGGCAGCCACATCGGCTGCAGCCAGCACGAAGAAGGCAGCGCCGTCGTTGATACCGGAAGCGTTACCGGCGGTGACCGTACCGTCCTTCTTGAACGCCGGCTTCATCTTGGCCAGGGTTTCGACGGTGGTGCCACGCTTGATGTACTCGTCGGCATCGAAGACCACTTCGCCCTTGCGGGTCTGCTTGACGATCGGCACGATCTGCGACTTGAAGTAACCGGCATCCTGTGCGGCAGCGGCACGACGCTGGGACTCAGCGGCGAATTCGTCCTGCTGTTCGCGGGTGATGCCATGCTTGGCAGCCAGGTTTTCTGCGGTGATACCCATGTGGCCGACGCCAAACGGGTCGGTCAGCACGGCCACCATGGAGTCGACGGCCTTGGTGTCACCCATGCGGGCGCCGGAACGCAGCGCCGGCATCAGGTAAGCGGCCTTGGACATGACTTCGACACCGCCACCGATCCCGTAGTCGGCATCGCTCAGCATGATGTTCTGGGCGGTCGTGACGATACCCTGCAGGCCGGAGGCGCACAGGCGGGACACCTGCATGGCCACGGACTCCATCGGCAGACCGGCCTGAATGGAAGCAACGCGGGAGGCGTAAGCGTAGCGGGAGTCGGTCGGCATGGTGGTGCCAACGGTGACATAGTTGATCTGCTGCGGATCGACGTTGGAGCGGGCAACCGCTTCCTTCATCACGATGCCGGCCAGTTCGCTGGTTTCGAAATCGGCCAGGGAACCACCGAAAGAACCGATGGCGGAACGGACTGCGCTCAGAACGACAACTTCTCTGCTCATGTAAACACCTCCACTAGAAATTGATTCAGCCCACCAGACTGGCGAGCCCCAACAAAAAGAGCAACAACATCCACAGCACCGTGGCTCGCCAGACGAGCCCCACGGCGCTTTGCATGAAATCGGCGTCAGGCGGATCCCCCACGCCCAGCGCGGCACGATCCGTCACTTCGCTGCCATCGACAATCGGCGAGCCGAGTTCGACCCCCAGCGCGCCCGCCCCTGCCGCCAGCACGATCCCAAGATCGCGATCCGGCCAGGCGGCAGCCTGATTGCGCCAGCAATACACGGCATCCTCGAAATCACCGACGATGGCAAAAGCGCTGGCCGTGGCACGCAACGGCAACCAGTCGATCATACCGAAAATGCGTTGTGAAAATGTAGCAAAATTGTTTCCCTCCGCGATCTCACGGCGCGACCAGCGCTCGTAGACGATGTGCGCCAGGCGGTAGAGAACGGCACCGCACGGTCCGGGCAACAGGACAAACCAGAACAGCACGGCAAAGACATGGCGATGCGAGGCCGCCAAAGCCATCTCGATACTGAGACGGGCAATCGCCTCGCTGCCCAGATGATCGGCCGAGCGCCCCTGCCAGGCGGCGAGTTGTTCACGCGCCCGCGGCAAATCCTCAAGACGCAGCGCCAGTTGGATTTCGGTGTAATGGTGGCTGAACTGCCGGAAGCCCATCGTCAGGTACAAGACCAGTACGTTCAGGATGAAGCCAAAGAGCGGATTCAAGGCACAGAGGGCAACGTACAACCCGCCGATCACGAGTACGGGCAAGGCCACCGCAATGCCCCAGGCGAGCACGCCATGCCGGTGCGCACCGGCATTAACCTGCCCCTCCACGAAATCCGCCCAGGCCGCCAGCGGGTCCGCCACGAAACGGCGGTAATTCAGCGGTTGCAGTTGCTCCAGCAGGAAAACGGCGATCAGGGAAAACAGGCTCATGGTGCGACGTCGACGGCCTCTATGGGCAGAAATTCAATCAGGCTCACCACCATACCACAGCACGACGCAGTCACGTGGGCAGCAATCCCATGCGGGCGCACAACGAGCGGATCATGCCGGCGGTCGCCCCCCAGATGAAATACTCTCCCCAGGGCATCGCATAGTAGCTACGTAATGCGCCGCGGTAATGCAGACTGTGCTGCTGATGATTGGCAGGATCAAGCAGGAAGGCGAGCGGAACCTCGAAGGCCTCGGCCACCTCGAAGGGATCCAGCTGCAGTTCAAAAGGCGGCTGCACCAGGGCCAGCACCGGCGTGACGGCAAAACCGGTACCGGTTCGGTATTCCGGCAGATAGCCAAGCGGTTCGACATGACGACGGGCCAGCCCGATTTCCTCTTCCGTCTCGCGTAGGGCGGTATGGAGCGGGCTCAGATCCTCCGGCTCGACGCGCCCACCGGGAAAGCTGATCTGCCCCGCATGGTCCTTCAGATGCGCCGTGCGCTGGGTGAGCAACACGGTCAAGCCGGTCGCATGCTGCACGATGGGGAAGAGGACTGCCGCCGGCGTCAAGGCCAGGGCATCCGATCCATCCTCCTGGACAACGACGCCCTGAAGCGGTTCAGGGGCAGCCGCCGCGCGCAATTGATCCAGGCTGATCGTCATGCTGCGTCGGAATCTTCCTCGATTTCGGCGTTGACCGCCGCCAGCGCATCCTGGAGCGTCTCTTCAGACAGCAGATTGATCGAGGTGGCGACCACATCGGCCGCCTCAACGGCAGCCACGGGCAGGCGCTTGCTGTCCAGGCTGGCGATCAGCGCAGCAGAAGCGCCCACCACCTTGAGGAGTGCTTGCCGCTCGCCCATCAGAAGTTCCAACTCTGTGCGCAGAAGCGCTATTTCCTGATCGCGTTGCGGCATCGTGTTTCTCCTAGAAGCGTTTTTTCAATGTCATCGTGTTGCCGTCCCGCTGCATTTCCATGCGATTGAGGAAACTCATGCCCAGCAAGGCTTCCGGCATTTCGGTCGGCATCACGACAGCCTCGACATTATGCAACGTAATGTCCCCGATCCGCACGGTATTCAACACAACACGGGAAACCACGGCGTTGCCGTTGGCCGTGCCGACCAGCCCCTTCTGCCCCTGATTGGGATCGATCCCGATCCGCCGGGCATCGGTGGGGCCAAGCGCGATGGAGGTCGCACCGGTGTCGACCAGGAAGCGCAAGGAAGTGCCATTGACGTTGCCGGTGGTGATGAAATGGCCGCGCCAGTCCGCGGTCAGGATCACCTTGCCGGAGCCATCTGCGGCCGGTGCCCCCACCGCATGCTGACCGACGCGCAGCGGACGCTTTTTGCCGCCGATCTCGACGATCACCTGATCCCCGCTGATCGAAATCACCCGGACCCCATCGAGCGACTGCCCCACCGGCACGGACTGAGGTTCGCTACCGTTGATGATCAGCATGGCCTTGCTCCCCATGATGCCGGCCAGCCCCACGTTTTGGGCGAGCACGGGCATCGCGGCGAGCGCCCCCACAACAGCCAACGTACAATACCGTGTCATTTTCTGGAGGCTGCCCACCATGTTGCCTGTTGCCATTTTTCGTCATGCTCCCATTGAAGGACCGGGCTATTTTGCCATATTCCTAGAGAATAACCGGATTCCCTGGCAGCTCATCGCAGTGGATGCGGGCGCCCCCATTCCAGCGCAAGCCGCCGACTTTTCCGGCCTCTGTTTCATGGGCGGCCCCATGAGTGTCAATGACCCTTTGCCCTGGATCGAACAGAGCTGCGCCCTGATCCGCGATGCCGACCGCCTCGGCAAGCCGGTGATCGGCCACTGTCTGGGCGGACAGCTGATGAGCAAGGCCCTGGGCGGCGAGATCACCCGCAATCCGATCAAGGAAATCGGCTGGGGGCCTGTTTTTGCAGAACGCCACGCCCTCGCTCAAACCTGGCTGGGCGAACAGGCCGGGCAATCTGTCCCGCTCTTTCACTGGCACGGGGAAACCTTCAGCCTCCCGCCGGGCGCAAGCCGCCTGCTGGGCAACACCGCCTGCGCCAACCAGGCCTTTGTCCGAGGTCCGCATCTCGGCATGCAATGCCATGTCGAGATGACGCCGGAGATGATCGCCAGCTGGTGCGAGCATTGGCCTGAGGAAGTCGCCGGCGTCGAGGTGCGCGAAGCGATCCAGACACCGGAGACCATGCTGCGCGAGGCGCCGGATCGCCTGCCGGCCATGCGGCGCTTTGCCGACGCGCTCTATGGCCACTGGATCCGCGGTCTGGCACGCTGAAGACCGACCGAGAACGCAGCATACAAAAAGGGGCCGCTTCCGCCGCCCCTTTCTCTTTCAGATTTTCCCGCCGCGCCGACGGTCGACCGTCGGGAAAAGCCAAAAATCGCCAAAAATCCGGTGCCTAATCAAGCGCCGATCAATCGCGGTAGTTGCCGTCCTTGATCGGGAAATCGGTGATTTTTGAACGGACGAGCGTGATGGCCTCGCGCAGTTCATCGATCTTCTTGCCGGAAACACGCACGGCATCGCCTTGAATCGAGGCCTGGGCCTTCAGCTTGGCATCCTTGATCAGCTTGACGATCTTTTTGGCGAGTTCGCTGTCGATCCCGTCCTTGATCTTCATTTCCTGCTTGGTCTTGTTGCCGGAAACGCTTTGCACCTTCTGGACATCCAGACGCTTGACGCTGTCCTTCTCCTTCTTTTCCATGGCCGGGAAAAGCAGGTCCTTGATCTGGTCGAGCTGGAACTCGGAATCGCCCCAGAGCGTGATGACCTTGTCCTTCTCGTTCAGCTCGACCTTGGCCGAGGTGCCCTTGAAGTCGTAGCGGTTGTCGATCTGGCGTGCGGCGACATCGACGGCGTTCTTCAGCGCCACCATGTCGGCTTCGGACGTGAAATCAAAAGACGGCATTTTGAAACTCCTGAAATGAAAAACCCGGCACGCAGCCGGGTTCCAACCGGTTAACCCGGAAAATCTTAGCCGAAGTGGCAGACGTAGTGGTACGGCTCGTCACAGGCGATCTCGAAGGACGAGTTGCCCGGCACGTCGAAGGACTGACCGGCACCGTAGGTGGTCCACTCGGTCTGGCCCTTGAGCTTGACGCGGCAGGATCCGCCAACGCCTTCCATGATTTCCGGCGCGCCGGTGTTGAAGGTCAGGCTGGACGGCAGGATGACGCCAACGGTCTTCTTGGTGCCATCGGCGAGGATGACGGTGTGGCTGACGCACTTGCCGTCAAAGTAGACATTGGCCTGCTTGACGACGGAAACTTGATCGAATTGAGACATTTAAATTCCCCAGATTTTCTGAATGACGGATTTGGCGATGAAGCCCACCATGCCGAAGGCCAGCACGAAAAAAAGCACAAAGGTGCCCGTCTTCCCGGCCTTCGACTTCCAGGCGATCTCGCCAATGATGAAGAGCATGAACAGGATGAAAGCACCGACCCCCCAGGTGGAGAAGAAGTCGGTGATCTGTTCTTCGGTCAACCCGAACAGGGTGCCGTTTTCCATCGTGACTTAGCCCTTGCGCGCTTTCAGGTTGGCGGCAATGCGCATGCGCAGCGCATTGAGCTTGATGAAGCCACCGGCATCGCGCTGGTCGTAGGCACCGGCATCGTCCTCGAAGGTGGCGATGGTCGGATCGAACAGCGAGTCGGTCTTGGAGTCGCGGCCGACGACGATCACGTTACCCTTGTACAGCTTGACGCGCACGTTGCCGTTCACGGTCTGCTGGGTGTGATCGATCAGGGTCTGCAGCGCAACACGCTCCGGGCTCCACCAGTAACCGTTGTACACCAGGCTGGCGTAACGCGGCATCAGGTCGTCCTTGAGGTGGGCGACTTCGCGGTCCAGAGTGACCGATTCGATGGCGCGGTGGGCCTTCAGGATGATCGTTCCGCCCGGGGTTTCGTAGCAGCCGCGGGACTTCATGCCGACATAACGGTTTTCGACCAGATCCAGACGACCGATGCCGTGCTTGCCGCCCAGTTCGTTCAGCTTGGTCAGCACCTGAGCCGGGCTCATGCGCACGCCGTTCAGGGCCACGATGTCGCCCTGCTCGAAATCGATGTCGAGGTATTCGGCGGCATCCGGTGCCTGTTCCGGCGACACGGTCCAACGCCACATGGATTCCTCGGCTTCAGCCGACGGATCTTCGAGGTGACGGCCTTCGAAGGAGATGTGCAGGAGGTTGGCGTCCATCGAGTACGGGGAACCGCCATTGCGGTGCTTCATGTCGATGGGGATACCGTGGGTTTCGGCGTAGTTCAGCAGCTTTTCGCGGGACAGCAGGTCCCACTCGCGCCACGGCGCGATGACCTTGACGCCCGGCTTCAGCGCGTAGGCGCCGAGTTCGAAGCGAACCTGGTCATTACCCTTGCCGGTCGCACCGTGCGAAATGGCATCGGCACCGGTCATGTTGGCGATCTCGATCAGACGCTTGGCGATCAGCGGGCGGGCGATCGAGGTACCGAGCAGGTATTCGCCTTCATAGACGGTGTTGCAGCGGAACATCGGGAAGACGAAGTCACGCACGAACTCTTCGCGCAGGTCATCGATGAAGATGTTTTCCGGCTTGATGCCGAACTGCAGAGCCTTGGCGCGCGCCGGCTCCAGCTCTTCACCCTGGCCGAGGTCAGCCGTGAAGGTGACTACTTCGCACTGGTAAGTGTCCTGCAACCACTTCAGGATCACGGAAGTATCGAGGCCGCCGGAGTAGGCCAGCACCACTTTCTTGATATCGCTCATCGTCGTTTCCTTACTTCGTTTCAATCCTGCCCAAGTGCAGGTATTCCATCAAAGCCTTCTGGACATGCAGCCGGTTCTCGGCTTCGTCCCAGACCACGGATTGCGGGCCGTCGATCACCTCGGCGGTCACTTCCTCGCCCCGGTGTGCGGGCAGGCAGTGCATGAACAGCGCGCCCGCATTGGCCACGGCCATCATTTCCGCATCCACGCACCAATCGGCAAATGCCTTCATGCGCGCTTCGTTTTCCGCCTCGAAACCCATCGAGGTCCACACGTCGGTCGTCACCAGATCGGCGCCGCGGCAGGCATCCATCGGATCGGCAAACACGTCGTAATGGGCGGTGTTCACGCCCTTGATCAGATCCGGATTCAGCTCGTAGCCCGGCGGAGTCGACACATTGACCTTGAAGTCGAGGACTTCGGCTGCCTGCAGCCAGGTGTTGCACATGTTGTTGGCGTCCCCCACCCAGGCCACCGTCTTGCCCTGGATCGAACCGCGATGCTCGATGAAGGTGAAGATGTCGGCCAGAATCTGGCAGGGATGGTATTCGTTGGTCAGGCCGTTGATCACCGGCACGCGCGAGTGCTTGGCAAAGCGCTCGATGATGTCCTGCTCGAAGGTACGGATCATCACCAGATCGCTCATGCGGGAGATAACCTGGGCCGCGTCTTCGACCGGCTCGCCGCGCCCAAGCTGGGAGTCGCGGGTATTCAGATAGATGGCGGCACCGCCCAGCTGATGCATGCCGGCTTCGAAAGACAGACGCGTGCGCGTGCTCGCCTTTTCGAAAATCATGACCAGGGTTCGGTCTTCCAGCGGCCAGTACTTGTTGAAGGACTTGAACTCCTTCTTGATCCAGGCGGCACGCTCGAAAACGTAGTTGTGCTCTTCACGCGTGAAGTCGCTGAACTGCAGAAAATGCTTGATTGCCATGCTCGTTACCCTGCGAGGAAAGCCTTGATCAACGGGGCGACACGGTCGACCAGTTCACGGGCCTCTTTTTCGGAGAAGATCAGCGGCGGCAGGAAGCGCACCACGGTATCCGCCGTCACGTTGATCAGCAGCCCTTCCGCCAGCGCCTTGCCGACGAGTTCGCCACAGGGGCGATCCAGCTCGATGCCGATCATCAGGCCATGGCCACGGATATCGACCACCCCTGCCTGCCCCGCCAGCGCGGTCGCGAATTCCTGACGGATCAAGGCACCGATACGGGCCGCATTGTCCAGCAGCCCCTCTTCTTCCATGACAGCCAGGGTCGTCAGCGCCGCCGTAGACACCAGCGGATTGCCGCCGAAGGTGGAACCGTGATTACCCGGCCCGAACAGGCCGGCCGCCTTGCCGCCCACCATGCAGGCGCCGATCGGCACCCCGGAGCCCAGGCCCTTGGCGAGCGTGGCCACATCCGGCTGGACACCGGCGGTCTGATAGCCGAACCACTTGCCGGTACGGCCCATGCCGCACTGCACTTCGTCGCACATCATCAGCCAGCCCTGGGCGTCGCACAGTTCGCGCACGCCACGGTAGAAAGCCGGATCGACGAGGTGAATCCCGCCTTCGCCCTGAATGATCTCAAACATCACGGCGACGACATTCTTGTTCTCTTCGGCCACCGCCTGAATGGCAGCCAGATCACCGAAAGGCACGCGCACAAACCCGCTGAGCAGCGGCTCGAAACCGGCTTGTGCCTTGCGGTTGGCGGTGGCGGAAACCGTCGCCATGGTACGGCCATGGAAAGCCTTTTCCATGACGATCACGGTCGGGAGGTCAATCCCTTTCTTGTGACCGTAAAAACGGGCCAGCTTGATCGCCGCCTCGTTGGCCTCGGCACCGGAGTTGCTGAAAAAGACTTCCTGCATGCCCGACAAGGCGCACAGCTTGTCAGCCAGCTGCTCTTGTTCGGCAATACGGTACAGGTTGGAAACATGCAGCATGCGCCCCGCCTGGTCGGCAATCGCCTTGACCAACTTCGGGTGGGCGTGGCCCAGCGTGGAGACAGCGATGCCGGACAAGGCATCAAGGTATTCCTTGCCTTCGGTATCGTACAAGCGGCAACCCTTGCCATGACTGAAGGTCACCGGCAAACGGGCATAGGTATTCATGACATGCGACATGAGGCCAACCCCAGAAAACAAAACGGCGGCCATCGCCGCCGGAACGACCGCCCCTTGACAGGCCGAAATGACCTGAAAAAGTTGCAGAAACCTGAATGTTAAGTGAAAAATAGAGCCTTGTATAGAATGACTGAGCCATGCGCATCGCCATTTTCAACCAGAAAGGCGGCGCCGGAAAAACCACGACGACCCTCAATCTGGGCGCCGCCCTCCAGCGCGCCGAGGCCCCGCCCCTGCTGATCGACCTCGACCCGCAAGGGCACCTCTCCAGCATCCATGGCGACGCCCCCCTGGAGGCCAACCGCAGCCTCTTTGCCTTCTACCAGCACAACGCACCGCTGCAGCAACTCGAAGTGGAATGGGCGGGCCTGGGCCAACTCCTGCCGGCCCATCAGCAACTGATCAAGGTCGACTCCATTTTCGGCAAAGGACCGGCGATTCTGAACAAGCTCCGCCACGGCCTGGAGGAACTGGACAGCGAACTGCCGGGCCGCCCGGTGCTGATCGACTGCTGTCCCTACATCGGCGTCCTGGCACTGAACGCCATTTTTGCCTGCGACCGGCTGATTGTCCCGGTCTCCACGGACTACCTGTCGCTGCAAGCCGCCGAGCACATCACGCGCACCCTCAAGGTGCTGGAACCCGTGCTCAAACGCCGTGTCGAGCGACGCTACCTGCTCACCCGCTTCGACCGACGCCGCCGCATGAGCGACGATGTCCGGAACAAGCTGCGCGAGCGCTACGGCGACGAACTGCTGGACACCGCCATCTCGGAAAACGTGGCCGTCGCGGAAAGCCCGTCGCTGAACCAGGACGTCTTCAGCTACAACCCGAGCAGCCCCGGCGCCCACGATTACAAGCAACTGCTGCACGAACTGCGCGAACGCGGCGACCTCTGATTTGCCCCCACCCCGACGGTCGACCGTCGGCGCAGGGCAAAAATGCCGCTGAAACCGCTTTTCACATTTTGGTAAGACCACCGTGTTCTGCTAGAATCCGCCTACCAAAGGAAGGTCGTACAGCCCGCATCCGCAGCAGAGTAAAACAATGACAACTCAAGCATCGACCACATTCATCATTGTCGGCCTCACCCGGGAAGGCCGCAAATTTCGGCCCAGCGACTGGGCCGAACGCCTGTGCGGCGTCATGTCCGCATTCGGCGCCGAACGCAAGATGAAATACTCCCCCTACGTCGGCCCCGGCGACTATAACGGCGAAAAAGCCGTGTTCGTGGATGGCCGCCTCGGCGAAATCGAGCCCATGGCTTATCGCTTCATGCTCAACTTCGCGCAGGACAACGATCTCCAGATCGTGGACGGCGTCTGCTCCCTGGAAGACCGGGACAAGAAATAAACCCCAAATACCCAATAAAAAACGCCCTTCAACGGGCGTTTTTTATTGGGTCAGAGAGGCAACAACCCGCCGGAAGCCCTGGCAAGCTTTCATTTCCACCTGCGACCACAGGACTGGCCCAAGCGCTCGCGAGCCACCCTGGCCCAATCAAAAAATGAGGCTCGCACACACAATACGCCAGCCTTCAAAAATTTTCAGGCAACAAAAAAGGCGCCTGCGGCGCCTTTTTCATCAACCTTGGTGCTGATTAAGCAGCAGCCAGGGCCTTGATCTGGGAAGCAAGACGGCTCTTGGTGCGCGAGGCCTTGTTCTTGTGAATGATCTTCTTGTCGGCGATACGGTCGACAACAGCAACGGATTGCTGGAAGACTGCCTGGGCGGCAGACTTGTCGCCAGCTTCGATTGCCTGGCGAACGCGCTTGATCGCGGTACGCAGGGTCGAACGCAGGCTGGCGTTGTGGGCGCGCTGCTTGTCAGCTTGACGGGCGCGCTTGCGGGCTTGTGCGCTATTGGCCATGAATTGAATCCAGGTTAGATGACAGTAAGCCGTCTACTATACGAGATGAAATATAAAAAAGCAAGAAGCAATGCCTACATTTTCCACTTATCACTGGGCGTCTTGGCGCCCGAGGTACTCAAGGTCAAGTTTCCATCCGTTGACTGAGCGCCACTCGACGTTGCCGTCACAGTAGCCACACCACCATTCACAGCACACGCCAATGCGTACATACTGGGATTGGTCGGGAGGTTCACACCACAATTACCCCCGTTTGCATAAGAGCCATTGACCGTGAAATATCGCTCCAGCGACTGCATGTACTCCACCATCACGCGCTGCGCATCCGCGCGACGCGACTCAATCACGTGACGGGTATACGACGGATAAGCAACACCAGCCAGAATGCCCATGATCGCTACTGCAATCATCAATTCAACCAGACTAAAACCTTTTTCACGCATGTTTTTCCTCCTCTTTCAAGCTGGGCACAACCATGTCACCACTTGCAGGATCACCACCGCATCAGCATCAGCCCCCTGCCCCCGCCCCATGATACTGTAGGCTTTGCAGTTCGCGTCAAATGCCCCCCCTCCTTTGGGCATACCTTGCCCAGCCGCATCACGAAAACGCGTGATTGCAAAAGACCCAGACGAATAACCTGCCTGCGCAGACGCCAAGTCCATGGGCACGGGTGTTCCTGCTGTTGCCCAGGTATTCGGCATCGATGTCGGCAAAGTTGTACCGGAAGGGATTGCTGTTGCCGTACCAGTAGCGGCCACACTGCAGCCAAGAGCAGATTCAAAACAAATCGTCGTATTTGACATGAGAAGGGCTTTTCCTTGCTGGACAGCCTGCTCCGCAGCTTGATATGCACGGGTACGATCCATGTAAGCCCCTGTCATACGCTCGTTCAGCACATTGCTACGCACCGCATTCAGCACAACAATACTGAGCAGCAACAAAACGATCATGCTCATGATCAAGGCAAATCCACGCTGTTTAGGATACATACAGCTCTCCTAGCGGTTACGCAACAAAACCGTCGTCCGGAAGGTTCGGTAGAGACGGTTATCACTGGCAGAACCCGCAATATCATTTCCGGAGCAATCCTTGATCACCGGCTTCGCAAGCGAGGTATCCGTCCGCTCCGTTCGAAGCACCAGACACGCCTTGACGGCCATAATCTGTGTCTGATTAGCCTGTGCCACAACCAAATCATAGGTATCCGGAACACAGTCGCGCGGACGGGTTGTCGGCGTAATCGTGTTACCACACCCAATCGATGCCGCCGTTGGGTTTGGTCCAGTATCCGTTCCATACTGCAAACGGAACGAAGCCACTTCCGTACCATTTCCTCCTGACGGAGCAATCCAGTTCACCGCCGCCCCCCCCTGCGCAGAACACTGCAACGACGTGCCATTCAGCGCAATGGTCAGCCGCTTGTTGCCATTCGACATCGAGCCATCACATTCCACACCGCTAATACTATCCCCCGTAAAACCGACGGTCACCGACGTTGCCGAGTTGGGCACAAGGTAATCATTCCCCAAGGCGAGACCCGGGTTATCGCGAAAACCCGCCTGACTTACCACCTGCTGAAACATATGCATGACGAAACGCCCATCCTGAGTGAGCGCATCTTGCATTTGCTGAATGCGATTAGTCTGCTTGGTTGTCAGATACATGGTCGAGCCTGCGAGCAATGCAATCAGGGCGATCATCATGGCGACCATCAACTCGACCAGCGAGAAGCCATGTTGCCGGGAATAAGAGGGATTCATTCGATCACCGTTGTATAACTGAATTCAGCCCCACTGGTTCGATCATCGCTCCAGGTGATGGTCAAGGTGTAGCGGTAAAAACCGGAAACGGGGCTGGTTGGCACGACAGATGCAGCTGTCTGAGCCAAAACAAACCGGGCATTGGGGAGTTGGTCGCGCAACGCAGTATTCCACTCCGACATTTCAATTTGAACCAAATAGGCTTGATGCCCCGCATCCTGCGCCGCACAGGTGACGGTCGCACCATTCTGTGTGCACTTGGCAAAATTTGGCGGCAATGCTGTCGCAAATGCAGGCTCGAGTGCTGTCGCACCCTGCATTGCAAGAAACGGCGTACGATTGACACGAATGCGCTCCGCCAGGTCTGCCGCCAGATCGGTCGCGATACTCCGATAAAAAACGCTTTGCGACACGGCAAGCGCCCGCCCCTGCAATGCAGCCAAACCCAGAATACCTGCCGCCAGTATCAAAACCGCCACTACGGACTCAACGAGCGTGACACCTTGTTGATGCTTGCGCATACCTCCTCCGTTACGGACAGACTGTCGCATTAATCTGTTTTGAAACACGGCCAACCAAGGAAACACTCACCTGTTGCTGACGCACGCCCGTTGCGCAAATCGTCCAAGAGGTTGCCGCCCGCGCCGCGCCAATGGCATTAGTGAAATCAATGGCCGTGGCAGCACTGGTAATCACGACACCTTGACCAACCTGAGCACGATGCACGATACCCGTATTGTCTACGATCAAGATTCCCTTGGACCAATCACCTGCCGCATTTGAGCACGCCGTGGCCGCGTTGGGGTCGGCACCAGGACAAACTCGCATAACAAAGGGGCCTGTACCTACTCCACTTAGATCAATCCCCCTGACTCGCCCCTCCTTGATGGCAGCCCCACGTGCCTGGTTAAGAATGGCAACCAGCTGATCCGACTGTGCTGACACACGTGCCTCAGACATCATATTTTGCATCGATGGCAAGCCCACAACAGCCAACATCCCGACAATCACCAGGCTCACCATGATTTCGACGAGAGAAATCCCTGACTGAGATTTACAGGCCGGCAGCATTACTTGATTTCCCGCCATAAGGTGGTTTCCATGCGAACAGCGTTACTACTTGAGGGCCCTGAACCACAGCTCACTGATGCAGTACCAGAAGCACCCACGCAAAGCTGGCCGCCGCCACCGCCCCCACCCTCATCCGGGCGACCAATGGGATTACCGGTCGTCACACCACCGCCACTGGGCTGCCCACCCGTAAACACCCCCATCGCATTCGCACCATCCAGGGCAATTGCGGCGCCCGCATCACCCAAACCAGAATTCCCTGCACCGGAAGGCATCGTGGTCGAACTCGAATTAGCCAGCCAAGTCAGCTCCGTTGGAATGCCTTGAATATCAAAGCCACTGGCAAACGCTTTCCCGCCAGCAAAGCTGATTTTGTCATCATCAGAAGAACGGCTGTCACCATTGATATCGATGAAGGAAAACTCCTGCCCGTATTTGCTCTTGGTCACGGATCCTGTCAGGGGATTGAGACCCATGATCCAGCCCTTACCCCCTGGCACACATTTTTCGGCTGCCTTAGGGATGCCCGTACCGAACATCAGACGATCCGGCAAGAGAAAAGGAGTCGTCACAAGCCGCTCAGTTTCTTCCGGCAAATCGAGATACCAGCCTTTGTAACTGCTTGTCCCTGAGCGAATATCAAATTCGGGCGAAGTCGATATCTGCCGATAATTTCCCGCTCGCAAGCCATTTGCACTCAATGCCTTCACGTCCAAGACGGTTCGAGGCGCCAATTCTGATCGACTGACTGTCGCCATCGTAGGGGACATCGTATCCAAGACGCCATAGACTGTTTGTGTAGCAGTATCAGTACGATCGCTATCGACTTGCAACTTCCCCGTGCCAAAGAAAATCATATGCCCCAGGGAAGAATCATCCGCACTCTTCGTCACGTGCAAAATGGCGGGGCGCGTCGTAATGGGCTTCCCTGCCTGAAAGAGAGGGGCAGAAGAGACCGAGAATGCGGCTGGCGATGAGGCCGTCAAGTCAAAACGCCACAAATTGCCATTGATATCGCCAGCGTACACATAATCCAGCACCCCATCCTGACCAATATCCACCCCTGCCGGCGAAGAGAGCCCCTGGCTGGTATAACCAATATTGGAAACAGAAATTTTTCTGAGCAGCGCCCCTGTTTCTGCATTCAGGATATACAAGGCCGACGTTTTGGCCGAATTTTTTTGACCTCCACTTGCCGTATCATCAAAATCGTTCTCGTACCCGTTGGCAATGATCACAGCCGGTACAGCGGTCGAATTAGAAGTACGAACGTCGTAGATCAATGGCGTCGGGAAGCTATACCCCATTTCTGAATCCTGTACATCCGTCCACTCCCACTTAACCGCCGCATTGGTCGACAACGAAGTCTCGCTGGTGGCATTCAAGGCGAAATATCCCTGCCCACCCTGAGCCAGCCCGCCAACCAACAAGGTTTGCCAAGCGCCCCCCAGTTTCACATCTGCCTTACGCTGTTCACCATTCACGTGATAGGCATGCGGCGTCCCACCCGAATCACCGTAGTTGGTTTCTTTCAGCGCCTTGAGATTTCGATAAACCGAAGAGGGAACATACCCCATTATCTCGGTCATGTCTGACATGCGAAAGCCATGCAACATCCCATCATTGGCACCGATAAACACCATGCCACGGTTGGCATACGTTTGCCTGAAGGCCTCGTAGGTCAAATCCGAGCTGACACTGACCGGGGGACCCACCGTCAATGGTTGACTGTCGATGATATCGCCCAACAAACCATTGGCACGAGAACGATAGCCGGAAATCGTGGTATCACCACGGACATATTTGATGACGTTTTTGCGCTCCAAAGCCGAGTTATCAGCGCTCCCCAACAACTCCTGCTGCTTGGCGGTCATTGTCGTCAGATTGGCGGTGGTGAAATCAAATGCGGTAGTCTGAAAGCCAACCACCTTACTCGAATAGATTTTTCGGGATGACTCGGCCGGAATTGTCGCTTTGGCATTGGGTGAGCATGCGGTGCCCAATGAATTACTCAGCAATGTCCCCGTGTTATCAAAGCAACGCAGTTCACCATACCAACCCTTTGGATTAAATACAGGTTGGAAAAACTTATTGCCAGAACCAACAACTGCGCTTTTTACCGCCAAGCCCCCCGCATTGGAGGTCATGTCGCCGATGCTGGACATCACATTCTTCAGGGAATCCGCCAGCTGTGTCTCATTATTCGCTTGATAATATTTCCCGCCACCAACTTTCGCTGCCGAGGGCAAAACGGCATTATTCACCGCAAACCCAACAGTATATGTAATCAGATTTTGTAGCGAGAACTTGGGATCATCGAAGCTCTTATTATCGAGATCATTCCCACCGACCCGCAAATCAGCGCGGTTCGCATACATCGCCACATCCCGCAAGGCACTCGGGCGATTTGAACTGTCACCAAAGGAGCGGGCAGAGCCATCGGAGTCATACGTAGACGGACAGGTCACGTTGTATCCATCATCGGTAGTGCTTCCGGATGAAGTGCAAATGGAAAAGCTTTTAGAAACAGCATTTCCACTCGCATCACGCGCCGTATAACTCTGCGCCCCCACAACCGAGTTACCATCCTCCCCTGCTCGCCCGGTACCCGGCAAATTTTGGTCATTAGAAGCATCACCATCCGTGATAATGATGGCGAAGTTTTTCTGACACCGATATTGAACTGGGCTTGAATAAGCTTGGCCACTATTCAACCCGTAAAGCGAAGTTTTACCGCTGTAGTAACGGGTAATTTCAAGCAGCCCTTCTGCCAGCGGAGTCGCGGTACGCCCATAGAGCCCAGTAATCGCATTGGTGATCACATCGCGGTCTGCATCACTCACCACATCCCGGACCCCCGCCCGCATGACGGCAGATTGAGCACGCTCGTTCCCACCGACATCCGCCTGCCGATCCCGGAACGAGAACACACCAAAACGCAACGAGCGATTTGCATTCACCAGATTTCTTGCCACTCGCTTGGCAATATTCATTTTGGTATTCGGCGAAGTTGTTTCGCTATCGATCGCAGTGCGATACCCGTTGGTGTTGTTATTAACGCAAGCCGACCAATTGGTGTTCGAGTTGCACAAGCCAGTCAACATCCAAGCATTGTTCTGATCCTGCAACATACTCCCCGAGGTATCGATATACAGCACGATATTCGGTGCGACGGAGGTCGAGAGTGAAGGCGGCAACGGCGGATAGGGCTCTGCGGCCCATGCCGGCATGAGCGGGAAGGCGGCCATGAGGGCCAAGCCGATGGTCTTCAGGCGAAATTCGCGTTGCATGGGAACCTCCAGAATCTGAATCCGGGCACGGATTGGCCCTGTTTGATGTGCAGATTAGCAGGCTTGCATGCGCGCAGGCAGGATGACCGGATCAGCGGTCATTTTCCGGGGCTGAGCGTTGCCCCGGAACAGTGCTTAAAACGGGAGCGGCTTAAGCCAGCTCTTTCGGCAGAGGGAAATAAACGCCCTCTTCGACCCCGCTCAACTGACCGACCTCAGCGCCGGTCAGGCTGCGGATACGGTCGACCACGCGTTCGACCAGGATTTCCGGGGCGGAGGCGCCGGCGGTGATGCCGATCCGGGTTTTGCCGGCCAGCCAGGCCGGCTCGATTTCGTCCGGGCCATCGACGAGGTAGCCGTCAATCCCGCGCGAGACGGCGACTTCCTTCAGGCGGCGGGAGTTCGAGCTGTTCGGGCTGCCGACGACGATAACCAGATCGCACTGTTCGGCCAGCGCCTTGACGGCATCCTGGCGGTTTTGCGTGGCGTAGCAAATATCGTCCTTCTTCGGCCCTTCGATGCTCGGAAACTTGTCCTTCAGGGCATCGATGACCACCATGGCGTCATCCACCGAGAGGGTGGTCTGGGTCACGAAGGAGAGTTTTTCAGGCTCGGCCACTTGCAACTGGGCGACATCGGCGATGGTATCGACGAGGTACATGCCGCCCTCGCTCTGCCCCATCGTCCCCTCGACCTCCGGGTGGCCCTTGTGGCCGATCATGACGACTTCGCGTTCCTGCTTGCGGACCTTGGCCACTTGCAGATGCACCTTGGTGACGAGCGGACAGGTGGCGTCAAACACCTTGAGGCCACGCGCTTCGGCTTCGGTCCGCACCGCCTTGGAAACACCGTGTGCGCTGAAGATCACCGTGCTGCCGGTCGGCACTTCGGCCAGTTCTTCAATGAAAATCGCCCCCTTGGCCCGCAGGTTGTCGCACACGAACTTGTTGTGCACGACTTCGTGGCGCACATAGATGGGCGCCCCGAATTTCTCCAGCGCCTTTTCGACGATGGCGATGGCGCGCTCGACGCCGGCACAGAAACCGCGGGGATTGGCGAGGACGATCTGCATTTACATGATTCCGATGATTTTCACCTCGAAGCGGATGGTCTTGCCCGCCATCGGATGATTGAAGTCGAAGAGCGCATGCGTGGCGCTCAGTTCGCGCAAAAAGCCGGCAAAGGTGCCGCCATTCGGCGCGCTGAATTCGACGACGGAGTTTTCCTTGAGTTCCATGCCGGGCGGCAAGGCATCGAGCGCAATACGCTCGACCAGGCGGGCATTGTGCTGGCCAAAGGCCTGCTCCGGCGGCAACTCAAAGACAAAGTGTTCCTGAGCCGGCAAGCCGATCAGGACATTTTCGAGGTTTTCGGCGAGTTGACCGCTGCCCATCTGCAGGGTGGCCGGGCTCATGTCGAAGGTGGACAGGAACTCCTCGCCATCCTGCGCCGTGATGCGGTAATGCAGGGTCAAATAGCTGTCGCCACGAACGGTATCACTCATCGGTAGACTCTTTTCTTGCGGTCAACGACGCCAGAACCAGCAAAACGGCGCCCAGGGTAATCGCCGAATCGGCGACGTTGAAAGCCGGCCAGTAGTAGCCGGCCACATGCCATTGCACAAAATCGACCACGGCACCAAAGCGCACGCGATCGATCACATTGCCGAGCGCCCCGCCCATGACGAGGGTCAGCGCGAGCGCCTGAAGGCGCGGCTGGGGACGTTTCAGCTCGACCATCACCCAGGCCGAGACGGCCAGGGCCAGGGCGGTAAAGAACCAGCGCTGCCAGCCCGGCTGATCGGCCAGGAAACTGAAGGCGGCGCCCGGATTCCAGGCCAGCACCCAGTTCCAGAACGGGGCCACGTAAATCACCTCGCCCGGCCCGATCGTGCTCAGGACCACCCATTTACTGAGTTGGTCGAGCACCACCACCAGACCGGCCAGCCCATACCAGCCAGCGGCTGTCTTAGGCACAGGTACGTACCTCACCCGCCCCGTGCAGGTTGCTCACGCAACGGCCGCACAGGCCCGGATGCGCGGCATCGGCACCGACATCCTCACGCACATGCCAGCAACGCTCGCACTTGGCGTGATCGAGCGGGGTGGCGCTGACGGCCTCGGTCTCATCCTCAACGACGACGGTCGACGAACAAATGAAGATGAATTTCAGGTCGTCGCCCAGAGAGGACAGCGCGGCAAACTTGTCACCGGCGCAGCGGATCTCGACGGCGGCCTGCAGCGCAGCACCGATCTTGCCGGCTTCGCGCTGCGCTTCCAGCGCCTTGGTCACATCGGCACGGGCGGCACGGATGATCGCCCACTTGGCGAGCAGTTCGCCTTCGGCGGCCGGTTGCGGCAGTTCGTGCCAAAGCTGGAACATCACGGAATCATCCGCCTTGCCGGTCAGCACCGCCCAGACTTCTTCGGCCGTGAAGGCGGTAATCGGCGCCAGCAAGCGCACGAAGGCCTGGGTGATGTGCCAGAGCGCCGACTGTGCAGAACGGCGCGCCACCGATTTCGGCGCAGTGGTGTAGAGACGGTCCTTCAGGATATCAAGGTAGAAGCCCCCCAGATCTTCGGAGCAGAAGGTCTGCAGCGCCTGCACGACGCGATGGAACTCGTATTTGTCGTAGTCGGCACGGCAGGTTGCCTGCAACTCGCGGGTCAGCGCCAGGGCGTAACGGTCGATTTCCAGCCACTCGGTGACCGGCAGCATGTCGGCGGCGGCATCGAAGTCGGACACATTGGCCAGCAGAAAACGCAGGGTGTTGCGGATGCGGCGGTAGCCTTCGACCACACGCTTCAGGATTTCGTCGGAGATCGACAGTTCGCCGGAATAGTCGGTCGAGGCGGTCCACAGGCGCAGGATGTCGGCGCCCATCTTGTCCGACACCTGCTGTGGCGCAACCACGTTGCCCTTGGACTTGGACATCTTGTGGCCCTTGCCATCGACCACGAAGCCGTGCGTCAAGAGCGCCTTGTACGGGGCACGGCCGTCGATTGCGGCGCCGGTCAGCAGCGAGGAATGGAACCAGCCGCGATGCTGGTCCGAGCCTTCGAGGTAGAGGTCAGCCGGCCAGCCCAGCTCGCTGCCGTGGGAGCCGCGCATCACGCTCATGTGGGTGGTGCCGGAGTCGAACCAGACATCGAGAATGTCGGTGGTCTTGACGTAATCCGCAGCATCGGCGCCCAGCAGTTCGGCGGCATCCAGCTGCGTCCAGGCCTCGATACCGCCCTGCTCGACGCGCTTGGCGACGGCTTCCATCAGCTCCAGCGTGTTCGGGTGCAGTTCGCCGGTCGCCTTGTGGGTGAAGAAAGGCAGCGGCACGCCCCAGTTGCGCTGGCGCGAGATGCACCAGTCCGGGCGGTTGGCGATCATCGCGTGCAGACGGTTCTTGCCCCAGGCCGGGTAGAAGGCGGTGTCCTCAACGCCCTGCAACGCGGCTTCGCGCAGCGTGTGGCCAGCCGGCTCGGTGGCGGCGACGCCCTGGCTATCGACGTCCGGCGCATCCATGCGCACGAACCACTGGCTGGTGGCGCGGTAGATCAGCGGCGTCTTGTGGCGCCAGCAGTGCATGTAGCTGTGTTCGATGGTCGCGTGCTTCAACAGCGCGCCGACTTCGGCCAGTTTCTCGACGATGACCGGGTTGGCCTTCCAGACGTTCATGCCGCCGAAGAAAGGCAGATCAGCGGCGTAGGTGCCATCGCCCTGGACCGGCGTCAGGATCTGCTCGTTGTGCATGCCGTACTGCTTGCACGACTGGAAATCCTCGATCCCGTAAGCCGGGGCCGAGTGCACGATGCCGGTACCGGCGTCCATCGTCACGTAGTCACCGAGGAGGACCGGCGACAGGCGATCGTAGAACGGATGACGGAAGGCAATGCGCTCGAGCGCGGCGCCCTGGCAGCTGGCAACGGTCGTCCCCGCCAGGCCGTAACGGGCCAGACAGGCTTCCTGCAGTTCGGCGGCAAGGATCAGGCAACCCTTTTCGGTCTGTACCAGGTTGTAGGTGATTTCCGGGTGAGCGTTGAGCGCCTGGTTGCCGGGGATGGTCCACGGCGTCGTAGTCCAGATCACGGCATAGGCTTCGCCGGCGGGCAATGCCTTGAGGCCGAAGGCAGCGGCGAGCTTGTCGCGTTCGGCAGCAGCAAAGGCCACATCGATGGCGGGCGATTTTTTGTCCTGGTATTCGACCTCGGCTTCAGCCAGCGCCGAACCGCAATCGAAGCACCAATTCACCGGCTTCAGGCCGCGATAGACAAAACCGCGCTTGACCATCTGACCCAGCGCACGGATTTCGTCCGCTTCGGTCTTGAAATTCATGGTCTTGTACGGATTTCCCCAGTCACCCAGTACGCCCAGGCGGATGAAATCCTTCTTCTGGCGCTCGATCTGCTCGCCGGCGTAGGCGCGGGCGAGCTTCTGCACTTCGGCGCGCGGGATGTTCTTGCCGTGGGTTTTCTCGATCTGGATTTCGATCGGCATGCCGTGGCAATCCCAGCCCGGGATATACGGCGCATCGAAACCGGACAGGGTTTTCGAGCGGACGATAATGTCCTTGAGCACCTTGTTGACCGCATGGCCGATGTGGATGTCGCCGTTGGCGTACGGAGGGCCGTCGTGCAGGATGAACTTGGGACGCCCGGCGCTGATCTCGCGAATGCGCTGATAAAGCTGCTTTTCCTGCCATGCGGCAACCCATTGCGGCTCGCGCTTCGGCAAATCGCCCCGCATCGGGAACGGCGTATCGGGAAGATTCAGAGAGTCCTTGTAGTCAGCCATCGTGTTTGCTCACAGCTTGAAAAAGGCCCGCGCAGCCGCAGCATCTGCTGCAATCTGCGCCTTAAGGGCGTCAAAATTGGGAAAACGTTGCTCATCGCGCAGCTTCTGAAGGAAACGCACGGCAATGTGCGCGCCATAGATGTCGCGATTGAAATTGAAAAGATGCACTTCCAGCAGCGGGCGCGTGCCGCCCACGGTGGGACGGATGCCGAGGTTTGCAACCCCGGGCAGGGGTTCCGGGCCAAGACCATCGACCGCAACTGCAAACACCCCGGTCATCGGCAGCGGGTTGTGCTTGATCCGCAGATTGGCCGTTGCGAAGCCCAGCTGGCGGCCGAGCTTCTGACCATGGGCAACCTGACCGTCCATGGTGTACGGACGCCCCAGCAGCGCGGCCGCCCGCGCCATATCACCCTCGGCCAGCGCCCGACGCACGCCGGAGCTCGAAACCCGGTCATCGTTCAGCTGCACGCTGCCAATCGCCTCGACCGTAAAACCATGGCGCTCGCCCGCCGCCTGCAGAAAGGCGAAATCGCCGGTGCGCCCCCGCCCGAAACGGAAGTCGTCCCCCACGATGACATGCCGCACCTGCAGCGCCCGCACCAATACCTCACGCACGAATGCATCAGCGGAGAGCGCCGCAAAGGCGGCATTGAACGGACACACCATGGTTTGCGCCACGCCTTCCTGGGCCAGCAGCTCCAGCTTCTCACGCAAGGTGCTCAAGCGCGCCGGGGCCGCCTGAGGTGCAAAAAACTCGCGGGGATGCGGCTCGAAGGTCAGGACCGTCGCGGGGGCACTGTAGCGCTGTGCGGCGGCCTGCAAACGCGCCAGCAACGCCGCGTGCCCGCGATGCACACCATCGAAATTACCGATGGCCAGCACAACAGGCTCAGGAACAGGACGGGAATGACCGCGAAAAACGCGCATGGCAAACGGAGGACGAAAAACGTTGAATTATAACGGTTTCACCCCGTCCCGGACCAAACCGGCGACACAGGATTCTTTCACGCCATCACCATAAGGCGGACATGCTTGGCGGTATAATTGACCGCCGAGCCCAGCCCCTGCGTCATTCATGATCAATCTCATCAGCCATATCGTGCATCTTTCTTCGTGCCGCGACCGCACGGAGATCAATGCCGCCATGGTCGATACGCTGAATGACCTTTTTCACCCGCTCGCCGTCACGATCTATCGCTGCTACCAGAACCGACGCCGCTTGGTGACCTTTTCCTGCGCCGGCATCAACGATCATGGCCGCTTTGTCCATAACGCCTACCAGCCCGATCCGCAGTACTGCCGCCCGATCGAGCGCGATCCGCAGTACTGCCGCCCGATCGAGCGCGATCCGCTGCTCAATCGCTGCCGCCAGGAGCGCTCCGCCGTGCTGGAGCCCACCGAGCGCGGAACGCACCGCATCGTCTTTCCGGTCAACCGCCTTGAGCATCCGGTTTACCTGATTTCACTTGAGCTCTCCGAGAGTTTTTCGGCAGACCAACGCGTTGCACTGATGGGGCTGATCGAATATTTCAGCAACCACATTGCCCTGCTCGACTACGGGGAAACCGACACCCTGACAGGTTTGGCCAGCCGCAAGACCTTCGACCGCCACCTGTTCGAACTGCTGGGCAAGGCCAGTTACGACGACCCCGACCTCACCACCGCACACCCCAAGCGCCGCCGCGGCACACGGGACGGCAGTTCGTACTGGCTCGCCGTGTGCGACATCGATCACTTCAAACGGGTCAACGATGAATTCGGCCACCTGATCGGCGACGAGGTCTTGATCATGCTGGCGCAGGTCATGCAGCAATCCTTCCGCTTTGACGACCAACTGTTCCGGTTTGGCGGCGAAGAGTTTGTCGCGCTGCTTCAACCCGCCAGCCAGGAAAACGCCCACGCCACATTTGAGCGCTTCCGCGCGGATGTCGAGGCAGAAAGTTTCAGCCGGGTCGGACGCATCAGCATCAGCATCGGCTACAGCGAACTGCGCCCGAACGACACGCCGACCGACGTCATCGACCGCGCAGACGAGGCCCTCTATTACGCAAAACGCCACGGACGCAACCAGGTGGCCTGCTTTGAAACCCTGGTCAGCCGTGGCGAATTGCCGGAGCGCGCAGCACCCAACGGGGAAGTCGAGCTGTTCTAGCCCAGCGCGGCGAGCTTGGCCTTCGGCCCGGGCGGATGCTTGATGAAGTACTGCCGCACACCGCGTACCAGCGCATCGGCCAGCTTGTCCTGATAGGCATCGTCGTTGAGACGGCGCTCCTCTTCCGGATTCGAGATAAAGGCTGTCTCGATGAGCGCTGACGGAATATCCGGCGCTTTCAGGACCGCAAAGCCCGCTTGCTCGACATTTGCCTTGTGCAGGGTATTGATCGATCCCAGTTCGCCCAGCAAATATTTGCCGAGTTTAAGGCTATCGTTGATGGTGGCCGTCTGAGAGAGATCCAGCAGGGTTCTCGCCAGAAAGAGATCCTTCGCCCCCAGATTCACGCCACCGATCATATCGGCCTCATTCTCGCGCTGCGCCAGCAAACGGGCCTGCGTACTCGAAGCGCCTTTTTCCGAGAGCACGAAAACCGAGGAACCGCGCGCATCGGGCTTGATCCAGGCATCGGCATGAATGGACAGGAAGAGATCGGCCTGCACGCGGCGCGCTTTTTGAACACGCATCTGCAGCGGCACAAAGAAATCCGCATCGCGCGTCAGCACCGCCCGCATATTGGGCTCGGCATCGATACGCGCCTTGAGGCGCTTGGCCACAGCCAAGGTGACGTTTTTCTCGTAGCTGCCACCCTGCCCGACCGCGCCCGGGTCTTCGCCCCCATGCCCGGGATCGAGCATGACCGTCACCAGACGGTCGACGATCGGGCGACCGGATTTTTTGCTGGTCTGCACTTCCGGCGCTTCGATGGACTTACGCTCCGGCTCGCCCCGCTTGTCTGCGGAGGCCAGTTCCTGATCCATCCTGAGCGGCTCAACCGCCTCCTTGCGCCCTTCCACCAGCGCCATCAGCGGGTCGGGCGGCGTCGTGGGATACACATCGAGGACCAGACGATGGCCGTACTCGCCCACCGGCTTCAATTCAAAGACCTGCGGGGTAACGCGCGTCTTGAGTTCCATGACCAGACGCACGACACCCGGCTTGAAACGCCCGGCGCGCAAGAGCTTGATATACGGATCATCCCCCGCCACTTTGCGGGCGAGACTGTCGAGCACCGTGTTGAACTCGACGCCTTCGATGTCGACCACCAGGCGATCCGGGTTCTCGACGGTGAAATGGGTGTATTTCAGCGGGGCGTCACACTCGAGGGTGACGCGGGTGTAGTCGGCGGCCGGCCAGATGCGTACCGCCAGGATCGAACTCTGCTTCACAGCCGCCCCGGCCAGCGGGGAGACGGAAAGGATCAGCGAGGCGCCGGCGTAACGCAGGAGCTGTCGGCGCCCGGCACTGGGAGCGCGTTTAGACATGCTTGCCCTTTCGGTGAATTTGCCACGGCTTCGAGGAGACGCCCGACACGCGCATGATGAAGGCGCAACTGCAGGTCTGGCGACGGCACGCAGCCTTGAGCGCGCTCGGGCCATTCGACAAGGCAAACAGAAGCGTCATTAAAGTATTCGTCAAAGCCCGCATCGAGAAACTCCTCAGGTGACTCGAAACGATAAAAATCAAAGTGATATAAGTATAAGCTCGAAATTACGTAAACTTCAACCAGCGCATAGGTCGGGCTCTTCACCGGGCCGGTGTGCCCAAGGGCGCGAATCAGGGCCCGCGACAGGGTGGTCTTGCCCGCCCCCAGGTCGCCTTCGAGATAGATCACCAATCCGGGCGAAAGCCTCTCCGCCAGGGCCGCACCGAAGGCCTCGGTCGCCGATTCGTCGGGCAGATTGAAAACAGCGGTAACATCGGGGCTATGCACGATCAGGACTCCACGGTGGATTACGCGGCCCTCAAGGAAAACATTCGCTCCCTGGGCCAGAAACTGGGCTTTTCAGCAATCGGCGTGGCGCGCGCCGAACCGGACGCCAGGGCCGTTGCCCGCTTGCGCGACTGGCTGGCTGCCGGCAAGCACGGGGACATGGATTATATGGCCCGGCACGCCGATTTGCGCGCCCGCCCGGCCGAGCTTCACCCCGGCACGCTGACCGTGATCTCGGCGGCGGTCGACTACCTTCCGCATGCCAAAATCGCCGACCAGCCCGAGCAGGCCGCCATCTCGCGCTATGCGCAGGGACGCGATTACCACAAGGTCATCCGCAACCGCCTGCAAAAACTGGCCGAAGCCATTGCCGCTGAAATCGGCCCTTACGGCTACCGGGTCTTTTCCGATTCGGCCCCGGTCATGGAGGTCGAGTATGCCCAGCAAGCCGGCATCGGCTGGCGCGGCAAACACACCTTGCTACTCTCGAAGGAAGGCTCCTGGCGCTTTCTTGGCGATATTTACTGCGATCTGCCGCTGCCGCCGGACGCCCCCATTGAACCGCACTGCGGTACCTGCACCGCCTGCATCGATGCCTGCCCGACCGGTGCGATCACCGCGCCTTACGAAGTCGACGCCCGGCGCTGCATTTCCTACCTGACCATCGAACTGGCCGGGCAGATTCCGAACGAACTGCGCCCCCTGATCGGCAACCGCATCTACGGCTGCGACGACTGCCAGCTCTACTGCCCCTGGAACCGCTTTGCCCGCCTGGGCGACGCCGACTTTGCGCCGCGCCACGGCCTCGACAGCGCCCGCCTGGTCGAGTTGTTTGCCTGGGATGAAGCCACGTTCAATGAACGGCTGGCCGGCAACCCGATCCGGCGCATCGGCCACGAACGCTGGTTACGGAATATCGCCGTCGCCATCGGCAACGCACCGCCGACGGTCGACCTTACGCAGGCACTTAAATCGCGGGCAGACCATGCGTCCGAGCTGGTCAGGGAACACGTCGCCTGGGCGCTGGCTCGGCACGCAAAGGCGGCCGACGACTAAAGCAAGCGAGGCCAAGCGAGCACCTGCGCTTGGCGATTCAGACCTAGCGTGCCACCGGCCGTGCCGGATCGGCACACCACTCGCTCCAGGAGCCGGCGTAGAGCCGGGACCCCGGCATGCCGGCCACTTCCATGGCCAGCACATTGAGACAGGCTGACACACCGGAACCGCACTGATGGACGACCGTATCGGCCGGCGCCCCGGCCAGGATGGCCTGCCATTCGGCACGCAGCACATCAGCCGGCTTGAAGCGACCATCGGGCAGCACATTGTCCTTGAAAAAGCGGTTGACCGCGCCCGGGATATGCCCGCCCACGGGATCGATGGTTTCGTTTTCACCACGAAAACGATCCGGCCCGCGCGCATCCACCAGGCGCATGGCAGGATCATTCAGATGGGACTGCACCCAGTCGACCGATACCCATGCTGACTGCAGACACAGCGGCAAGGTGCGGGGCTGCGGGGTAACCACTGTCTGCGTCAGCGGCTCGCCTGCGGCCAGCCAGGCCGGCAGCCCGCCATCCAGAAGCGCCACCCGGGTGTGCCCCAGCCAGCGCAACAGCCACCACACGCGGCCCGCAATCATGCCCTGCGCATCGTCATAGACCACAACCTGGGTGTTCGGGCCGATCCCCACGGCACCGAGCCGTTCGGCCAGCACCGCCGGATCCGGCAAAGGATGACGGCCGTTCTGCCCGGTCAAGGGCCCCGAGAGGTCACGATCGCAATGAAGAAAGACTGCGCCCGGCAAGTGGCCTTCGGCATAGACACGCTCGCCATAAGCGGTATCGCTCAACTGATGGCGCACATCGACGACCAGCCAGTCCGGATCGTCCAGATGCGCCTTCAGCGTGGGCACATCGACCAGGGTCGTCCAGTTCATGTCGCCTCGGTTTCTTCGTCCAGCCACTGCCGTGCCTTGACGGCGCTGTCGAAGACCTCGACATCGGCATTGACGAAGGTCTGGGAAATCCAGGCGCTCCAAGTTACCCACTGACTGTCGGTGACCACGGCGACACGATTGAAGTCATCGGCATGCGCCCGCGAGAACTTGATTTCCTCCCACGCCACGTCCAGCGTCAGCGCGGCCATTTGCGAGAGGTCGAAAAACAGATCGACCGGCCCTTCAAAACGGACCTTGTAATTGACGACTTCTTCGAATTCCTTGTAGTCGGCCAGGGTGAATTCCCCAAAGACAGCCACATTGACGCGATTCGGCTGATGGTCGATGACGATCATGACAGGACTCCTGTTGTGGTTCTTCTTGAGAACAGTTTAATCCTGTTCCACCGGGCTGGCGCGGGAAAAATGCGTCGCCGCGATGCCGGACAAAATGATCAGCACAATCGCCGCCCAGGCAGACGCATCCAGCACTTCGCCCCAGATCAGCATGCCGAACAGACTGGAAAAAATCACCGTCGAATAGGCCAGCGCGGCGGACACCAAAGTCTTGCCGCGCGAATAGGCACGCGTCATAGCGAGCTGCGCCAGGGTCGCAAACCCCGCCATGGCGAGCAAAATCAGGCCGGTTTTGAGGTCGACCGCATGCAACTCGGTAAACAGCAGCACCAGCCCCGTCCCCACCGATGCAACGAGCGAAAAATAGAACACCGTCCGCGTTTCCGGCTCGCCCCGCGCCCCGAGTTCGCGCACGCTGAAATAGGCCATGCCGGCAATCACCCCGGAACCCAATCCGACCAGGCCGCCGTAGAGCTGATCCGCGTGAAAGGTCGGCTTGAGCAGCAGCGCCACCCCAAGCAGCCCCAGGACCAGCGCACCGATGATCCCGGGCCGCATGCGCGCCCCATCAAGGACCAGATAGATGGCAAGGAAGATGGCCGAGGTGTAGTTCAGCGTCACGGCCGTCGCCAGCGGCAGCAAGGTGATCGCGTAAAAGTAGCTGAACACGGCGAGAAAGCCGACAAAGCCGCGAATCAACTGCCAGCGCCAATGCGGTGTCGCCAGCGGCACGCGCTGGACGCGGACCAGCACACAGAGCAGGAGCAGGGAAATGAAGCTCCGGTAAAAGGTGATCTCAACCGCTGAATGCGTGGCCGATGCGAGCTTGACGCACACGCCCATGCAGGCG
Source organism: Dechloromonas sp. ZS-1 (assembly GCF_039649255.1). Classification (NCBI taxonomy): domain Bacteria; kingdom Pseudomonadati; phylum Pseudomonadota; class Betaproteobacteria; order Rhodocyclales; family Azonexaceae; genus Dechloromonas; species Dechloromonas sp. ZS-1. The sequence continues at coordinate 151,359 of NZ_JBDIYD010000003.1, forward strand.
AAGAGCAGGCTGGCAACGATCATCCACAGGGCTTGCATGCACGCTTTCAGAATCAGAAAACAAGGGCGCTGCGCCCATCAGAGACGAGCGCGGCTGAAAAAAAGGCGCCGGTTTTTGCACCCGGCGCCTCGTTGACCGTCGGCGGAGCGCTTAGCGGGCCTCGATCGCGGACTGCATGACGCGACGATAGAACTCGTGGAAATGCTGCATGCCGTCTTCCATCGGGCTCTGGTACGGCCCCACTTCGCTGCGCCCTTCGGCCAGCAGGGCCTTGCGGCCGCGGTCCATACGCTCGCCGATATCGTCGTCCTCGATCGCCGTCTCCATGTAGGCCGCGCGTTCGGCCTCGATGAACTCGCGCTCGAAATCGACGATCTCTTCCGGGTAGTAGAACTCGACCACGTTCATGGTCTTGTTCGGCCCCTGCGGGATCAGCGTGGACACGACCAGCACGTGTGGATACCACTCGACCATGATGTTCGGGTAGTAGGTCAGCCAGATGGCGCCCTGCGGCGGGGTTTCGCCCCGGTCGCCGTAATACTCGCGCACCACTTTCTGCCACTTGTCGTAGACCGCAGAGCCCGACTTCATCAGGGAGGTGATGCCCACCTTCTGCACCGAGTACCAGTCGCCGAACTGCCAGGTCAGATCATCACAGGTCACGAAGTTGCCGAGGCCCGGGTGATAGGGCACAACGTGGTAATCCTCCAGATAAACCTCGATGAAGGTCTTCCAGTTGTAGTTGCACGTGTGCATCTCGACATGGTCGAGCTTGTAGCCGGTGAAATCGAGATCGCGGGCAACATGCATGCCGGCGAGGTCGGCATTGGCCGAACGCGGCCCCTTGAAGAGCAGCCCGTTCCAGTTTTCCAGCTGCGCCTTGTTCAGGTTCAGGCAGGGATTCTGCGGAAAATGCGGGGCGCCGATCAGTTCGCCGCTCTGTTCGTAGGTCCAGCGATGGATCGGGCAGACAATCGGCCCTTCCAGCGTACCCGCCCCTTGCAGCATGATGGCCTGACGATGCCGACAGACGTTGGACATCTGCCAGATGCCGGCATTCGGCCCAGCATCGCCGCCATTGAGCAGCATCTGGCCGTGATCCTTCCATGCGAGCGAACGGTAATTGCCTGCCTCCGGCACCATCAGCTGATGCCCGACATAGCCCGGACCGGCATCGAAGATGAGCTTTTTCTCCAGCTCATGAATCGATTCGTCGAAGTACCAGTCCACCGGCAGTTGAGAAACTGCGGGGGCCAACCGGGACAAGGTCGCCAAGTCAGACATTGCACGCCTCCAGCAGGGTTATAACAGGCTAAACCGTTAATTTTACCCCAAAATTTGACCGTACTACCCCGGATGGAGTATTTTCGCTTGTTTTCCTGAATGCCCCGGACCATGGACCAGACTCCCATTGCCGACATGAAGTTCGAAACGGCGCTCGCCGAACTCGAAGCCATCGTCGCCAGCATGGAGGGCGGCAAGCTCGCGCTCGAAGAATCGATTGCCGCCTACAAGCGTGGCACGGCCCTGATGCAGCACTGCCAGGCCCAGCTTGACGATGCTGAAACGCAGATTCGCGTCATCGAAAATGGCCAGTCCCGGGACGTCGACCGTAGCCAACTGGAGTCCTGATGACCATGCCGTCCCGCACCGCGCCGTTTGCCGACTGGATGGCCGCCACACAGGCCCGGACCGAAGCGGCCCTGGCCCGCTTTCTGCCCGCCCAGGACACCATTCCGGCCCGCCTTCATGACGCCATGCGCTACGCCACGCTCGGCGGCGGCAAGCGCGTTCGTCCCCTGCTCGCTTTCGCCGCCGGCGAACTGACCGGCGCCCGCCCGGAAAACCTCGACGTGGTCGCCTGCGCCGTCGAGATGATCCACGCCTATTCGCTGGTCCATGACGACCTGCCCTGCATGGACGACGATGTCCTGCGCCGCGGCCGCCCGACCTGCCACGTCGAGTACGACGAACCGACCGCCCTGCTCGTCGGCGACAGCCTGCAAACCCAGGCTTTCGAACTCCTGGCCGGCAGCGCGCTCGGCGATGCGCGCCAGCAGCTTGAAATGATCACCCTGCTCGCCCACGCCAGCGGTTCGCGCGGCATGGCCGGCGGCCAGGCCATCGACCTGGCCTCGGTCGGCACGCCGCTGACCCAGCCCGAGCTGGAGCTGATGCACGCCCTGAAGACGGGTGCCCTGATTCGCGCCGCCGTGCTGCTCGGCGCCCTGGCAGGCGCCCCGCTCTCTGCCGAAGAACGTACCGGCCTCGACCGCTTTGCCAAGCGCGCCGGCCTGCTCTTCCAGGTCGTCGATGACATCCTCGACTGCACCGCCAGCACCGCCACGCTCGGCAAAACGGCCGGCAAGGATGAAGCCGCCGACAAACCGACCTATGTCGCGCTGCTCGGCCTCGAACGCGCCCGCGCTTACGCCGAAGAACTGCGAACCGACGCCCTCTCGGCGCTGTCCATGTTCGGCGAACGCGCCAGCCGCCTGACCCAGCTGGCGGATTTCATCTGCCACCGGCAATTCTGAACATGACCGCTGCCTCGACCTTTCCGCTGCTTGAAAGCATCAACGCCCCGGCCGACCTGCGCCGCCTGGAGCGCAAGCAACTCAAGCCCCTGGCTGACGAGTTGCGCCAGTTCCTGATCGAATCCGTCTCCCAGACGGGCGGCCACCTGTCATCCAATCTGGGCACGGTCGAACTGACCATTGCCCTGCACAGCGTCTTCAACACCCCCTACGACCGTCTGGTCTGGGATGTGGGCCACCAGTGCTACCCGCACAAGGTGCTCACCGGCCGCCGCGAGGGCATGAACCGCCTGCGCATGCGGCACGGCCTCGCCGGCTTTCCGAAGCGCTGCGAGAGCGAATACGACACCTTCGGCGTCGGCCACTCGTCCACGTCGATCTCCGCCGCCCTCGGCATGGCCCTGGGGGCCAAGCTGAAGGGCGAGGACCGCAAGACCATCGCCATCATCGGCGACGGGTCGATGTCTGCCGGGCAGGCCTTCGAAGCCCTGAACAATGCCGGCGTCGCCGATGCCGACATGCTGGTCATCCTGAACGACAACGAGATGTCGATTTCGCCGCCGGTGGGTGCGCTGAACAACATCCTGACCCGCCTGACCTCGAGCAAGACCTACAACGCGGCGCGCAGCGCCGGCCGCCACATGCTCGGCTTTGCGCCGCCGCTCCTGGAACTGGCCCGCCGCGCCGAAGAGCACGTCAAGGGCATGATCGCCCCCGGCACGCTGTTCGAGGAGTTCGGCTTCCACTATTACGGCCCGATCGACGGGCACGACCTCGACGCGCTGATCCCGACCCTGGAAAACCTAAAGGCCATCAAGGGCCCGAAATTCCTGCACGTGATCACCAAGAAGGGCCAGGGCTACAAGCTCGCCGAAGCTGACCCCATCCTTTACCACGGGGTAGCCAAATTCGCCCCGGAACAAGGCATCCAGTCCGGCAAGGGCGGCGGCAAGCTGACCTACACCCAAGTCTTCGGTGACTGGCTCTGCGACATGGCAAAGGCCGACTCCCGCCTGGTCGGGATCACCCCGGCCATGCGCGAAGGCTCCGGCATGGTGCGCTTTGCAGCGGAACACCCGGATCGCTATTTCGATGTCGGCATTGCCGAGCAGCATGCCGTTACCTTTGCCGCCGGCCTCGCCTGTGAAGGCCTGAAGCCGGTTGTCGCCATCTACTCCACCTTCCTGCAGCGCGCCTACGATCAGTTGGTGCACGACGTGGCCATCCAGAATTTGCCGGTCATTTTTGCGGTTGACCGTGGCGGTCTGGTCGGCGCCGATGGCCCGACCCATCACGGCACCTTCGACCTCTCCTACACGACCTGCATCCCGAACATGGTGGTCATGGCGCCTGCCGACGAAGCCGAGTGCCGGCGCATGCTGAGCACCGCCATGACCCTCGACGGCCCCAGCCTCGTGCGCTACCCGCGCGGCGGCGGCACGGGCACCCAACCCGCACCGACGCTCGACACGCTCCCTGTCGGCAAAGGCGAACGTCGCCGCCAAGGGAAAGACATTGCCCTCCTCGCCTTCGGCAGCCTCGTTCCGGCCGCCGAAGCCGCGGGCGAGGTGCTCGATGCCACCGTGGCCAACATGCGCTTCATCAAACCGCTCGATGCCGACCTGGTGGTCGAACTGGCAGGGAACCATTCCCTGCTTGTCAGCATCGAAGAGAATGCCGTGATTGGCGGCGCCGGCTCGGAGATCGAGCGCGTCCTCGCTGAACGTGGCATCCACACGCCCGTGCTGCGCCTCGGCCTGCCCGACCGTTTCATTGACCATGGCGAACAAGGCCAGTTGCTGGCCGAACTTGGCCTCGACAAGGACGGCATCGTCCGTGCCGTCCGCGCCGCCATCCAACCATAACATCGCAAGAACAGCCCCATGAGCACCCCCAACACCGCCATTCCCGACGTTCAGAATTCGGCCGACACGCGCCAGATCGCCATCAACAAGGTGGGCATCAAGGCCATCCGCCACCCGATCAAGGTGCAGGACAAATCCGAAGGCGTGCAGCACACCATCGCCGTGTTCAACATGTACGTCGGCCTGCCGCACAACTTCAAGGGCACCCACATGTCCCGCTTCGTGGAGATCCTGAACAGCCACGAGCGTGAAATCTCGGTCGAAAACTTCCCGGCCATGCTGCAGGACATGATCGTCAAACTCGAAGCCGAAACCGGCCACATCGAGATGAACTTCCCGTACTTCATCAACAAGACGGCGCCGGTTTCCGGCGTGCAGAGCCTGATGGACTACGACGTCACCTTCATCGGCGATATCGAAAACGGCAAGGTCAGCACCGCCGTCAAGGTCGTCGTGCCGGTGACCAGCCTCTGCCCCTGCTCCAAGAAGATTTCCGAGCGCGGCGCCCACAACCAGCGTTCGCACGTCACCGTCACGGCCCGCACGAACGATTTCATGTGGATCGAGGAAATCGTCCAGCTGGTCGAGTCCGAAGCCTCCTGCGAACTGTTTGGCCTGCTCAAGCGCCCGGATGAGAAATACGTCACCGAACGCGCCTACGACAACCCGAAGTTCGTCGAAGACATGGTGCGCGACGTCGCCGCCCGCCTCAATGCGGAAAAGCGCATCGACGCCTACATTGTGGAATCCGAAAACTTCGAGTCCATCCACAATCACTCGGCCTACGCCCTCATCGAGCGCGACAAGACCCAAGCCTGATTTTTGCTGGTTTCCGACGGTCGACCGCCGGAAACCAGCCAATTCCGGACATAAAAAAACGGGGTGCCAGGCACCCCGTTTTACATACTGCTCGGTAAAGAACCGAATCAGTCCTTCTTGGTCAGCTTTTCCTTGATACGTGCGGACTTGCCCGAACGCTCGCGGAGGTAGTACAGCTTGGCACGACGGACGTCACCGCGGCGCTTGACTTCGATGGAAGCCAGCAGCGGGGAGTAGGTCTGGAAGGTACGCTCGACGCCTTCGCCGGAAGAAATCTTGCGGACGATGAAGGAGGAGTTCAGGCCGCGGTTGCGCTTGGCAATCACAACGCCTTCGTAAGCCTGCAGACGCTCGCGGTTACCTTCCTTGACCTTGACCTGGACGACAACGGTGTCACCCGGGGCGAATTCAGGGATGGTCTTGCCAGCGGTCAGGCGGGCGACTTCTTCTTGCTCGAGTTGCTGAATCAGGTTCATGTGAGTTCCTTGTTAAGTTCATTGCTCACCGCATTGCTCCTCTCCGGAAATTTCCGTGAGGAGTTGCGTTTCTTCCGCAGTCAGACTGCGGTGCGCCAGCAGATCCGGCCGACGCCGCCGGGTTCGTGCCAGCGACTCCTTGAGCCGCCAGCGGCGAATTTTTTTGTGATCACCGGACATCAGCACCGCCGGCACCCCCATCCCCTCATAAACCTCGGGGCGGGTGTAATGCGGGCAATCCAGCAAACCACCAACAAAACTGTCCTCGACAGCGGAGGCCGCATCACCGAGGACGCCCGGCAACTGACGGACAACGGCGTCAATCAACACCATCGCCGGCAACTCGCCACCGGACAGGACAAAATCTCCGATCGAAATTTCTTCATCGACACAGCGCTCGATCAAACGCTCATCGACGCCCTCGTAGCGACCACACAGCAGGACCAAGCCGGCATCGCCGGCTGCCAACTGCATGACCCGCTCGTGGGTCAGCGGCGCACCCTGAGGGGAGAGGTAAATGACCCGGCTCGTCGCCAGACCTGCCTCGCGCTGCGCTGCCTTGGCGGCATCAATCGCCTTTTCCAGCGGACCGGGCTGCATGACCATGCCAGGCCCCCCGCCAAACGGGCGATCATCCACACGCCGCCAGGCATTTTCGGCGAAATCACGGGGATTCCAGCCCTGCCAGGCCCAGCGCGCTTCTTCAAGCGCCCGGCGTGTGATGCCACTGTGCGTGACTGCCGCAAACATCTCCGGAAAGAGGGTAATGCAATCGAACCGGATCACCGGCCGTTCCCGCGACTCACCAGTCGCGCCCCCACTCAACACGGATCTGCCCCGCAGCCTTATCCACCGACAGCACCACTGCCTCAACAAACGGCAGCAGACGCTCGGTGTCGCCATCCACCACCCGGAGAACGTCATGCGCACCGGTTTCGAGCAAGCCGGCCACCTGGCCCAAAGCTTCTCCTTCGGTATTCACAACGGCCATTCCGAGCAGGTCGGCCCAATAAAACTCATCCTCGTCGGTGTGCGGCAACGCATCGCGCGGCGCACCGACCAGCACCCCCTTCAAGGCTTCGGCGGCAGTGCGATCCGGAACACCATCCAGAAGCACCACCAGCCCCTCGCCGTGATTTTTCAAGCCACACAGCTTGACCTCACGCCAGGGGCCGCCTTCCTTGCCGAGCCACCAGACAGGCATCTCGGACCAGGACAAGGGATCATCCCCAAAGGGATGCAGCCTGAGCCAGCCTTTGATCCCGTAAGGATCGGCAAGCCGACCCAGGACAACGATATCTTGACTGGACAAGGTTTGAAACTGGATTAAGCAGCCTGCTTGGCGGCGTATTGCTTGACCAGACGAGCAGCCGTCGGGGTCAGCTGGGCGCCGTTCTGCTGCCAGTAGGTCAGACGATCCATAGCAACGCGCAGACCTTCTTCGCTTTCGGCAGCAACCGGGTTGTAGAAGCCGATACGCTCAACGAAACGGCCATCACGGCGGTTACGGGAGTCAGCAACAACCAGATTGTAGAAGGGACGCTTCTTGGCGCCACCACGGGCAAGACGGATAACAACCATGACAGTACTTTCGTAAGCTGGAAAAAAGACCCGGAATTATAGCGCTTTACCAAGGAAAAACAAGCCACTTAGAACACCACCCCGCGCAAACCGCTCAGACCGGCATTTCCGCCCTCCATCGGCCGGCTTGGCAAGGCTGTTAAGATTTGTATATGCTCGCCCAGAATGAGCACCCATTCGCCGACACTCGCTTCGCCGCATGATACCAATGTCAAGCTGATCCTTGAGTGGCTGGCGCTCGCCCATCACAATCCAGAGCAAGGCGATGCCACCCTGCTGCAGCAACATCTGCTGCTGCTGCGCGAAAGTCCGATTCCGGCCGGAACGCGCCTGAAAGTACTCGACCTGATCTACCAGCACGCGGAACAGATCGTTCATCACGAACTTCCGTCGCTGCGCAGCACCTCACTCCCCATCTCCCGCAGCCTGCGCCAGCGCATCCGCCCGCTGCTCGATGCCTTGAGCACACTGACACAGGATTACTTCAACTCGCTGGCCGATTTTTTCGACCCCGAGATCAGCAAACGCCAGGCGCCCCACACGGCACTGCGCCGGGTCATGCAGTGCATCGCCTGGCAGATCCACGTCGCCCACCTGAGCGCCAGCCCCCCCAAGCCGGGGATCTGGCAAGAGTTGCACGCTGCCTACAGCGCCGCTCGCAAGCTCGGCATCGAACAGGACGAAGGCCCACGCCAAGGGCAGAGCATCCACGCCATTTATATTGGCATGCTTCTGGGGGCCATCGCCCAGCCCGCCTCGTTCAATGGCGAGGAAATCGAATTCATCCAGGCCTACATTCAGCAACTGGCCAATCCTCCAGGGCTCTCCAGTTCAGCCGGCGACATGCCGGACTCAACCTTCTGGGTCGACACGGAAAAGGACACCCCGCCCAACGCGATGGTTCGCCGCCCGCCCCCTGCCAGCCGAAGCATTCTGTTTTTTTCCTGTGGCCAGGTAGCAAGACAAACCCGCGCGCTGATCGAGGCATTACCGACATCGCTGCCCCCAAGCCTGCCCGACTTTGCCCGCTCCCGTGCCGGCACGGCCATCCTGAAGCGACTGGAAGCGCTCTGGGGCAGCCCGCAAAAGCGCCGCTTTCCACGTCGCCGCAACAGCTACCGCGTCCGGCTCTGGACCGGCTTCGAAAATCTCTGGCAACTGGCGCGCACACCGGCCAACGCGGCAGAGTCCAGCGAATGGATGGTGACGGACGAGAGCCCGGACGGCTACGCCCTGATGCACGTGAGCGGCCCGACACGACACCTGAAGGTCGGCGACATCATCGCCATGCGGACGCAGGACGATCAGGAAGCGCAACGCCCAACCTGGCAGATTTGCCTGGTCAGACGCGCACTGTCTGAAAATCCGGAACACATTGAACTTGGCGTTCAACTCCTGGCCGCTCGCGCCACTGCGGCCGAAATCGCACAACCACACGACCCGCCGCTTCCGCCCACGGCCGCTCTGATCCTGCCGCCAACGCCCCCACTTCGGCCCAACGAGGCCCTGATCCTGCCCAGCGGCACCTTACAGGACGAGAACGCCAAGATCATCGTGATGATCGAGCGCAGCAATCTTGAAATCAGGGAAATGCGGGCCAGTCACCTCGACGAGCAGACCAGCACCCTCGAGGTGTTCAGCGTTTTGCCGGACGAAAACTAGCCACCAGCAAGCCGCCCACCAGCACGATCACCCAGGACAACTGGAGCCAGACAAGAAAGACGGGAAAAGCGGCAAAAGCGCCATACACGCTTTTCAGGACCGCCGTGCTGGCCAGATACAACTCGAACAGTTTCTGCATGCCGGCAAAAGCCAGGGCGGCAAAAACACCCCCGAGAAGCGCTGCGCCGCGCGACACCGAAACATTCGGCACGGCGTAGTACAAAAAAGAGAAAAAGAAGGCGAGCAGACCCACCGACATGCCTTTGAAGACAACCCGCCGCATCCACGCCGGCTCGTCAAACAAACCCAGCGATGTCGATACCGCAAACGAGGTCGCCGCGACCACCGCCCCGAGAATGAAGGGCCACACCATCATCACGAACGCATAGAGGCGCAAACGGGCCAACAAGGGTCGTGGCTGCACCCGCCAGACATGATTAAAGGCGCGCTCGATGGTATTCATCAGCATGAATGCCGTGATCGCCAGAAAACCGAGGCCAGCGGCGGTCAACTGCTGCGCACGCTGCGAAAAATTACCGATATTGCTGACGATCGGCGCCGCTGCCCCACCGGGCAGCAAGGCTTCACGAATCAAGCCTTCCAGACGCACTACCAGGGTATCGAGATACGGCAGAGCACCGGCCACCGCCAGCACCACCGCGACCAGCGGTACCAGCGAGAGAAGGGTCGTGAACGCCAGCGCGGCGGCCGTCTGCATCATGTTCTCGCTCTTGAAGCGATGCACGATGCCGGACAGGCGCCCTGTCGGCGGGCGTAAGCGGCGATAACGGGAGTGGGCTTGCATGGGGCCGTATAATAGCCGACCCCATGCACGACATCCTTGTTCTCTATTACAGCCACCGCGGGTCTGTACGCGCCCTCGCCGAGCGCATTGCCCGCGGCATCGAATCCGTTCCCGGCATGCAGGCACGCCTGCGCACGGTGCCGCGCGTGTCCACCGTCTGCGAAGCCAGCGAACCAAGCCTGCCAAGCAGCGGCGCCCCCTATGTCGAACCGATCGACCTCGCGGAATGCGCCGGACTCGCGCTGGGCAGCCCGGTGCGTTTCGGCAACATGGCAGCCCCGATGAAATATTTCTGGGACGGCACCATCGCCGAGTGGCAAAACGGCACGCTGACCGGCAAACCCGCCTGTGTTTTCACTTCCAGCAGCAGCCAGCACGGCGGCAATGAAAGCACGCTCCTGACCATGATGCTGCCCCTGCTCCATCATGGCATGCTGCTCATGGGACTGTCCTTTTCCGAACCCGAACTGGGGTCGACCGTCGGCGGCGGCACCCCCTACGGGGCCAGCCATGTTACCGGTCATACCGGCACGCCCACCCTGACAGAGGCCGAGAGCCGCCTGGCATTTGCCCAAGGCGCCCGCCTTGCCCAACTGGTCAAACAACTGAATCCATCGTGAATCCTGCCCGTTACCAATTCATCACCAGCGCCAGCCTGATCGCGCTCATCGCCCTTTGCCTGGCCTGGGAAGGCTGGCTTGCCCCGCTGCGCCCCGGTGGCTCCTGGCTGATCCTGAAAGGCTGTTTCCTGCTCCTGCCGCTGTTCGGCATCCTGCGCGGCAAGCGCTATACCTACAAGTGGCTCTCCCTGTTCATCCAGTTTTATCTGCTGGAAGGACTCACCCGCGCCACCAGCGACACCGGGCTGACCCAATGGCTGGCGATCGGCGAAACCGTCCTGGCCACCCTCCTGTTCATCAGCAGCATCCTGTTCATACGGTCAACCCGCCAGGACGCGCCAAAAACAGAACAGGCCGCCCAGTCAAACTGAAGCGGCCTGCCGTTTCGCGCGAAGGGGACGCTTAGACGTCGCCCTGCGCCTTGACCTTACCGGCGGAAGAATGCAGCTTGTTCAGGGCATTCAGGTAAGAGCGCGCCGAAGCGATCACGATGTCGGTATCCGCCCCATTGCCATTGACGATCCGCTCGCCCTTCGCCAGACGGGTCGTCACCTCACCCTGGGCATCGGTCCCGGTCGTGATCGCATTCACGGAATAAAGCAGGAGTTCGGCACCGCTGCTGGCGATGCTTTCGATCGCCTTGAAGGTCGCATCGACCGGACCACCGCCCTCAGCTTCCGCCTTATGCTCGGTGCCGCCGACATTCAGGATCACGGTTGCGCGCGGCATTTCACCGGTTTCAGAGCAGACGCGCGAATACACCAGCTTGTAGTGCTCCTGGTCCGGCGTCACCACCTCGTCGGAAACCAGCGCGTGCAGATCTTCGTCAAAAATTTCGTGCTTCTTGTCAGCCAGTTCCTTGAAGCGGGCAAACGCGGCATTCAGCGCCTCGTCACTCTCCAACTCGATCCCGAGCTCCGAGAGACGCGTCTTGAAGGCGTTACGGCCGGAATGCTTGCCCAGCACCAGCTTGTTCTGGGTCCAACCCACATCCTGTGCCCGCATGATCTCGTAGGTTTCGCGATGCTTCAGGACGCCATCCTGGTGAATCCCGGATTCGTGCGCAAAGGCATTCGCCCCGACCACCGCCTTGTTCGGCTGCACCGGATAGCCCGTGATCTGTGAAACCAGCTTGGAGGCCGGCACGATCTGGGTCGTGTCGATACGCGTTTCCACCGGAAAAATATCCGGGCGCGTCCGCACCGCCATCACGATTTCTTCCAGCGCGGCATTCCCCGCGCGCTCACCCAAACCGTTGATGGTGCACTCCACCTGCCGCGCCCCTGCGAGCACGGCGGCCAGCGAGTTGGACACCGCCAGCCCCAGGTCGTTGTGGCAATGCACCGACCAGACCACCTTGTCCGAGTTCGGCACGCGCTCAATCAGCTGGCGCATGGTTTCGGCGTACTGGAAGGGAATGGCATAGCCAACGGTATCCGGCACGTTGATGGTCTTGGCCCCGGCCTTGATGACCGCCTCGAAAATCCGGCACAGAAAATCGATCTCTGAGCGCCCGGCATCCTCGGCCGAAAACTCGATGTCATCGGTGTACTGACGCGCCCAGCCAATCGCCTTGACCGCCTGCTCGACCACCTGATCCGGGGTCATGCGGAGCTTCTTCTCCATATGAATCGGCGAGGTGGCAATAAAGGTATGAATCCGCCCCGAATTGGCCGGCTTGATCGCCTCGCCCGCCCGCGCAATATCGTTTTCGTTGGCGCGCGCCAGCGAACACACGGTGGAATCCTTGATGGACTGGGCAATGGCGTGGATCGAATCGAAGTCGCCCGGCGAGGCCGCCGCGAAACCGGCCTCGATCACATCGACGCGCATCTTTTCAAGCTGGCGGGCAACACGCAGCTTTTCTTCCTTGGTCATCGAGGCGCCAGGGCTTTGCTCGCCGTCGCGCAGGGTCGTATCAAAAATGACGAGATGCTGCTTCATGAAAACACTCCGACAATCAGGCCGGCTTGCGCTTGAGCAAACCAATGGCCGCCAGCACATAGCCGGACAAGCCGTAGAGAACAAAGAACCCAAAGAGGGCAATTTCAGGACTGTAAGCCGCGAGCGCGAAAACCAGCGCAATGGCGGCAATCACGAAGAAGGGCACGCTCTTCTTCAGATTCACATCCTTGAAGCTGTAGTAACGGATATTGGAGACCATCGTGACACCGGCAAAGATGGTCAGTGCACAGGCCAGCCCGCGCACATCCGAGCCCGGGATACCCGTTTCAATCATGACCCAGACCAGACCGGCCACCAGCGCCGCTGCTGCCGGCGACGGCAGGCCCTGGAAGAAGCGCTTATCAACGACTTCCAGCGTGGTGTTGAAACGGGCCAGGCGCAAGGCAGCACCAGCACAATAAATAAAGGCGGCGATCCAGCCCAGGCGGCCGAGGTCGCGCAAAGCCCATTCGTACATGACGAGCGCAGGCGCCGCGCCGAAGCTCACCATATCGGACAGGGAATCGTATTCGGCACCAAAGGCGGATTGCGTATTGGTCAGGCGCGCCACGCGACCATCGAGGCCATCCAGCACCATCGCAATGAAAATCGCCATGGCCGCCCGGGCAAAATCGCCCTGCATGGCCTGCACGATGGCGAAGAAACCGGCGAACAAGGCCGCCGTGGTAAACAGATTGGGCAGCACGTAAATACCGCGCCGCTTCACTTCAGGATTGAACAACGATTTACGGGGCTTGAGTTCGGTCATGGGTCAGGAAAAGAAACCGGGATGGTGCAAGGATACACCCATCCCTCAAACAATTTGGGCGGTGCAGGTAACCCACACCGCCCAAAGCGGGAGTCGCCTCATGCGGCGCTCGACAAACCGGCCATCAGCCAGCCTTGCCAGGCGCGCACGGCGCAACCAAGCTGATGCTCGACCAATCAGTTCTTGGTCTGGTCAACCAGCTTGTTCTTCTTGATCCACGGCATCATGTCGCGCAGCTGGCCGCCCACCTTTTCGATGGCGTGGTCAGCATTCAGACGACGACGCGCCGTCATGCTCGGGTAGTTGGTACGACCTTCGAGGATGAACATCTTGGCGTATTCGCCCGTCTGGATACGCTTCAGGGCGTTGCGCATGGCTTCGCGGGACTGAGCGTTGATGACTTCCGGACCGGTCACGTACTCGCCGTATTCGGCGTTGTTCGAGATCGAGTAGTTCATATTGGCGATGCCGCCTTCGTACATCAGGTCGACGATCAGCTTCAGCTCGTGCAGACACTCGAAGTAGGCCATTTCCGGGGCGTAACCAGCTTCAACCAGGGTTTCGAAACCCATCTTGACCAGTTCGACGGCGCCACCGCAGAGCACAGCCTGCTCACCGAACAGGTCGGTTTCGGTTTCTTCGCGGAAGTTGGTCTCGATCACGCCACCCTTGGTGCCGCCGTTGGCAGCCGCGTAGGACAGGGCGATGTCCTTGGCCTTGCCGGAGACGTCCTGGTAGATCGCGATCAGGGACGGCACGCCGCCACCCTTCAGGTATTCGGAACGCACGGTGTGGCCCGGGCCCTTCGGGGCAACCATGATCACATCGAGGTCAGCACGCGGCACGACCTGGTTGTAGTGCACGTTGAAGCCGTGCGCGAAGGCCAGGGTGGCGCCCTTCTTGATGTTCGGCTCGACGTCGTTCTTATAGACCTCGGGAATGTTCTCATCCGGCAGGAGAATCATGACCACGTCGGCAGCGGCGACAGCGTCCTTGACTTCAGCAACCTTCAGACCAGCACCTTCGGCCTTGGCCCAGGAAGCACCGCTCTTGCGCAGACCGACGGTGACATTGACGCCGGAATCACGCAGGTTCTGGGCGTGAGCGTGGCCTTGGGAGCCGTAACCCACGATGGTGACATTCTTGCCCTTGATCAGGGAGAGGTCAGCGTCCTTGTCGTAATAAACTTTCATGAAACCCTCTTCGTAATTTACAGATAGTCAGACTTTGAGAATGCGATCGCCACGACCGATGCCACAGACACCGGTACGGACGGTTTCGAGAATCAGGCCGGCATCGAGCGCGGCAATGAAGGAGTCAAGCTTGGCGCTGGCGCCGGTCAACTCGATCACATAGGTCGATTCCGTGACGTCGATGATGCGGCCTCGGAAAATATCGGCCATCCGCTTCATCTCTTCGCGATCCTTGCCGGTGGCGCGGACCTTGATCAGCATCAGCTCGCGCTCGACATGCGCGGCTTCGGAGAGATCGACCACCTTGACGACATCGACCAGCTTGTTGAGCTGTTTCGTGATCTGCTCAAGCACCTCGTCGGAGCCGGAGGTCAGGATGGTCATCCGGGACAACGAGGGGTCTTCCGTCGGTGCCACGGTCAGCGATTCAATGTTGTAGCCACGGGCCGAAAAGAGGCCCGCAACACGGGAAAGCGCACCCGATTCGTTTTCGATCAGGATGGAAATGATATGACGCATGTTCTATTCCTCCCCCGCTTACAGATCTTCGGCGAGGATCATTTCGGTCAGGCCCTTGCCGGCCGCAACCATCGGGAAGACGTTGGCCGCCGGATCGATGATGAAGTCCATGAAGACCAGATCATCCTTGTGTTCCGTAAAGGCCTTGCGCAATGCCGGTTCGACGTCTTCCGGCTTTTCGATGCGCATGCCGACGTGACCGTAGGACTCCGCCAGCTTGACGAAATCAGGCAGCGAGGTGACATACGACTGCGAGTAGCGCTTGGAGTAGAACATTTCCTGCCACTGGCGGACCATGCCCAGCATGCCGTTGTTCAGGTTGATGATCTTGATCGGCAGGCCATATTGCTTGCAGGTCGACATTTCCTGGATACACATCTGGATGGACGCCTCGCCCGTCACGCAGGCCACCTGCGCATCCGGATTCGCCATCAGCACGCCCATGCCGTACGGCAGGCCCACACCCATCGTCCCCAGGCCACCGGAGTTGATCCAGCGACGCGGCGCATCGAATTTGTAGTATTGGGCAGCAAACATCTGATGCTGGCCGACGTCGGACGTCACGAATGCCTTGCCGCCCGTGACCTCATAGAGCTTCTCGACCACGAATTGCGGCATGAGATGTTCGCTCTGGCGATACGCCAGCGAATTGCGCGCACGCCAGGCGTCGATCTGTTTCCACCAGTCGCCGACAGCAGGATCGGTCTTGTAGCCGGCATCCATCAGTTTCAGCATTTCATCCAGCACATCGGCCACGTTGCCGACGATGGGCACATCCACCTTGACGCGCTTGGAAATGGAGGACGGATCGATATCGATGTGGATGATGCGGCGCTTTTCGCTACCGAAATGCTCCGGATTACCGATCACGCGGTCATCGAAACGAGCACCGACGGCGAGAATCACGTCGGCGTAGTGCATGGCATTGTTGGCTTCAAAGGTGCCATGCATGCCCAGCATGCCAACGAACTGCGGGTCAGTGGCGGGAAAGCCGCCCAAGCCCATCAGCGTATTGGTCACCGGGAAATTGAGCTTGCGGGCAAGCTGGGTCAGCTGCGGCGCGGCATCCGAGAGAATGACACCACCACCAGTGTAGATGATCGGACGCTTGGCTTCCTGCAGCATCTGCACGGCCTTCTTGATCTGCCCAAGATGCCCTTTGACCACCGGATTGTAAGAGCGCATCTGGATCGACTTCGGATAGTCGAACTCGCACATCTGCGCCGTAATATCCTTGGGAATATCGACCACCACCGGGCCAGGACGACCGGTCGCGGCGATATGGAACGCTTTTTTGATCGTGACAGCCAGATCCTTGACGTCCTTCACCAGGAAATTGTGCTTCACGCACGGACGGGTGATCCCGACCGTATCGCACTCCTGGAAAGCATCCTGACCGATGTATTGGGTCGGCACCTGGCCGCACAACACGACCATCGGAATCGAATCCATGTAGGCCGTGGCAATCCCGGTGACCGTATTGGTCACACCCGGACCGGAAGTCACCAGCGCAACACCGACTTTCTGGGAAGAACGGGAATAGGCATCAGCGGCGTGTACAGCAGCCTGCTCGTGACGAACGAGAATGTGCTTGACCTCATCCTGCTTGAAAAGGGCATCGTAAATGTGCAGTACGGACCCACCCGGGTAACCGAACACACAGTCGACCTTTTCTTCCTGCAGGCACCTGATTACAATTTCCGCTCCGCTGATCATCATTCTTGAGCCCAAAAAAAGCTGTTGCCTAAAAAGGGCATAACCTTAATCGACGCCCCCCATGGCGGTCAAGGTAAACGGTACCCACCACTCGGCTCAAGACCACTTTTCGGGAAGAACACCCTGGCTTCACCCAACGAACTCTCGAATTTTCTCGAATCCATCGAGCGACGCGCCTTCAAGCAGGCCATGTTTGCTGTTCACGAAGAAGAGGCCGCCCTCGACATCGTTCAGGACAGCATGCTGAAACTGGCCGAAAAATACGGCGACCGGCCTGCGGAAGAATTCCCCATGCTGTTCCAGCGCATCCTCCAAAACACGATTCGTGACTTTTATCGCCGCAGCAAGGTGCGCTCGATGTGGACCACGCTGCTTTCGGCCTTCTCCTCGGACGATGACGAGGATCACGACCCGCTGGAAACGCTGGCTGCAGACGAAGATGACGCCGGCCCCAGAACTCCGGAGAGCAAACTCCTGCAGAGTCAGACACTGAATCTGATCGAAGACGAGATAAAAAAATTGCCGGCACGTCAACGGGAAGCCTTCCTCATGCGTTATTGGGAGGACATGGACGTCGCTGAGACCGCAGCGGCGATGGGCTGCTCAGAAGGCAGCGTGAAAACCCATTGCTCGCGCGCCACCCACGCGCTGGCAGCCGCCCTGTCGGCGAAAGGCATAAAACTATGAACGAAGAACGCTACGGATACCGCATTCGGCAAGCCCTCAATCACGGCCTGCCGGATATCTCACCTGCCGCCAGCCGTCGCCTGGAAGCGGCCCGGCACATGGCGCTGAGCCGTCAGAAGCAGCCCAGTCCTGCGCTGGCCTCGGCTACCTACGGGCAGAACAGCACCCTGCGCCTGAGCGCCCCAGGACAGCACCCCTACCTGCGCCAGGCACTGGCCATCATGGCCTTGCTGCTGGGTATGTGGATTTCGTTCTACTGGCATAGCCAGCAATATGTTTCCGAGGTTGAAACCATCGACAGCGCCCTGCTGGCAGATGATCTCCCCTTCGAAGCCTTTCTCGACAAAGACTTCCTCGAATGGCTAAAAGACGACTCTGCGGAATAATTCTGGCACTTCACCTTGCCGTTGCAATGGCCGATGGACCACCCACCACGGCCGTCATCGGCACCCCGCCGCAACCGAGCTGGAACCAGCTTTCAGCCCAGCAAAAAGCAACGCTTGCACCACTCGCCGGCAGCTGGGACCAACTGGAGCATATTCGCCGCAAAAAATGGCTGGGGATCGCAGAACGTTACCCCAGCATGTCTCCGGACGAGCAGCGCCGCCTGCAGGAGCGCATGCGCGAATGGGCCGCACTCACGCCCGACCAGCGCGCCCGGGCGCGTGACAGCTACAAGGATTTCAACCAGCTCCCAGCCGCACAAAAGCAAACCGTGAAGCAAAAATGGGAGGCCTACAACGGCCTGAGCGAAACCGAACGACAACGGATTCGCGAAAGCGGCAAGTCCTCGCGCCTACTCACCCCGACCACAGACACCCCCGCACCGACCCCGGCAGAAAGCCAAAAACCCTGATGACCGACACCCCCCCCAGCAGACGCCGCTTTCTGGCCTGTCTGCTTTACGAAAGCCTCGTCGTTTTTGCCATCCTGCTCATCGGCTTTTTGCTACCGCAAGTTGTTCTGTCAGGGTTTCACATGGAGGCTGGTGGCCGCCTGCTGTGGATGCATGTCGTTGCACTACTGGGCGCCTACTTTGTCTGGTGCTGGCTGAATGGCGGCCAGACACTCCCCATGAAAACCTGGCGCATTCGCGTGGTCGACCGTAGCGGCAAGCCACTCCGCCCACTGCAGGCCATCGTTCGTTATGGCGCCGCCTGGCTCAGCACGATTCTGCTGGGTGCCGGCTTCGCATGGGCCTTGCTGGACCCGCAGCGGCGCACGCTACATGACCTGCTGGCCGGGAGCATGCTCCAGCAGACGCCGGAAACGAAAAACTGACAGTGCGGCGCTGGTCAGCGCCGCTCAACCCACCACAACAAACCCGCTGCGGCCAGCATGAATAGGCCGGAAGGTGCAGCCGCACTGGCCAAGGGCGGCCAGGCATTGATCGCGCCCAGATTTGAGAAGAGGCCGTTCAGGGCATAGAAAAGAATCCCCAGCATCACGCCGGAAAAGATTTTCAGGCTGACGCCGCCGACTCGATCATGCGAATAGCCAAACGGCAAGGCCAACGCCACCATGACCAACGCGGAGAGGGGGTAGATCAGCTTTTTCCAGAGCGCGATCTGGTAACGCTCGGTCTTTTGACGGTTATCGACCAAATGCCGGGTGTAATCAAACAACCCAACGAGCGACATGCGCTCGGGCGACACCATCAACACCGCAAGCAGATCAGGGGTCACGGCAGAGACCCAATTCCGCTCATCAAAACGTTCGATGCGTGCCGCATCGCCATCAAGGCGGGTTTCAACGCCCGATTTAAGCACCCACTGCCCCTGATGAAACTCGGCAAAGCCCGCCTCGGTGACTGCCAGCAGGGCATTGCGCTCATCAAACTGATAAATACGCAGTTCTTCGAGCTTCGCATCCGGGGTTGCCCGCCGAACATTGACGAAAGCACGCCCATCCTTCAGCCACAAACCGCTTTCAAAGCCTGTCTGGGCAATCACCTGGCTCAATGCCTTCGCACGGATTTCCTGCGACAAGCGTTCAGAAAACGGTACCACAGCCTCACCCACTACAAAGGTCAGCAAGGCGAGCAACCCTGCCACGCGGAACAGGGTGCGCAGCAAATCACCGGTTGCCAACCCCGCAGCGCGCAGCACCGTGATCTCTGAATGGCGCGCCAGGGTCGACAAGGCGTACAAGGTGCCAATCAGCGTCGCAATCGGAATCAGTTCGTACACCAACCCCGGCAACGACAGAAGCACCGTCACCAATGCATGCCATAACTGGTAACCGTTCTGTCCGACCCGGCGCAGTTCGTTGATCACATCAAAAAAGCTGAAGAGGGCCAGAAACGCCGCCAAAACCAGGAATACAGCGGCCAAAGTCTCGCGCATCAAATAGCGCTGATACAGGGACAACTTGAACATCAGCGCCTCCAGACCGCCCAAAATGGCCGGACAACCATGCGCTTATAGAACAGCAAGGCCATCGGGAGCAACATGAACGCATGCACCGCCCAAACACCAACCCAGAACGACAGACGCCCTTGCGCAACCCAGGACTGGCTCACCGCCAGCAGATTGTTGTAGACCGCATAAACAAGGATCGCCATCAGCATATTGGCGGAACGGCCGGCACGAGGATTCACATAAGACAAAGGAATCGCCAGCAGAACCAGTACCAGCGCGGTGACCGGCACACCTATACGCCACAGGAGTTCGGCACGCGCAGCCACATTCTCCTGACCCAGCAACTCCGGCAAGGTCAGACGATTGGGCGAGAGTTCGGTCGGCTTGACCTCGGCATCCTCGGTACGAACCCGATAACGTTCAAATTCCATGATGCGAAAATCGAGGGCCCCCGGCTCAACCTCATAGCGCCGCCCCTTTTCAAGCACCAGGAAGCGGTCCCCATTCGGCGCAAACTCCTGGAACCCTTCTTCGGACACCACGACGCCCATCCGGCCTTCCTGAGAAAAGGCAACGAAGACATTGGCAACCTTGGAGGCGTCATCGGCCATCGCCTCGACAAACACAACACGCTGCCCCCGGCGCGCCTCCCGGAATGCCCCCGGAGAAATCTGCGAGAGATCGCTCCGCCCCGCCAAACGCTCCTTGTATTCCGCTGTCTTGTAATTCGCCCAGGGCGACAAAAAACCGGACAGGATGACAATACCCAGCACAACCGGCAAAGCAAAACGTAATACGGGGCGCACCCAAGCCGTGAGCGGCTGGCCGCAAGCAAACCAGACCGCCATCTCGGAATCGCGATACATCCGCGACATCGCCATCACGACCGTGACGAACAATGCCAAGGTCAGAACACTGGGCAAATAGTTCAATGCCGCAAAGCCCAGCAGGGACCCCACTGCTTCAGGCGCAATCCGCCCCCCTGCCGCATCCTTGAGCAGACGGATCAATTGGGTGGAGACCAGGATAGCCAGCAGGGCAACGGTGATGCCGGCAGCTGCCTGAGCAAATTCACGCCGGGCGGCGCGCTCGAATATCATGCTTTGACGAAACCAAAAAAATGCAGGGATAATCCCTGAAGATACTGATATTTCCTTGACCAGGAGCAGCGCGTGGAATTTAGCATAAAAAGCGGAAGCCCGGAAAAACAGCGTACGGCCTGCGTGGTCGTCGGCGTGTTTGAATCGCGCAAACTGACCTTGCCGGCAGAATTGCTCGACAAAGCCTCGAACGGCTACATCGCCGACATCATCCGGCGCGGCGACATGGAAGGCAAAGCAGGCACGACATTGCTGCTGCACAGCGTGCCCGGCACGCTCGCCGACCGCATTCTGCTGGTCGGCCTGGGCAAGGAAAAGGACTTCCGCGAAAAGGAATTCGGCAACGCCATCCGCGTCGCCGTCAAAACACTGAACGACACGGGTGCGTTCGATGCCACCTTTTTCCTCACCGAACTGGCCGTACGCAAGCGCAGCACCGCCTGGCGCATCCGTCAGGCCACACTGATTGCCCTCGACACCACCTACAAGTTCGATCAGTTCAAGAGCAAGAAGGACGATGTACGCCGCCCCCTGCGCAAGCTGACGCTCGCCGTCGAGCGCCGCAACGAGCTGAGCGAGGCTGAAGAAGCCCAGGCACAGGGCGTCGCCATTGCCGAAGGCCTCGCCCTGACCAAGACCCTGGGCAATCTGCCGCCCAATGTCTGCCACCCGAGCTACCTGGCCGACCAGGCGCGCAGCATGGCCGAGACCTTCAAGCTCGACTGCGAGATTCTCGAACGCGCCGACATGGAAGCCCTGGGCATGCACGCCCTGCTCGCGGTGGCACGCGGCTCGCACCAGCCGCCAAAACTGATCGCGCTGACCTACAAGGGCGCCAAGGCCGCCGACAAGCCGATCGTGCTCGTCGGCAAAGGCGTCACTTTCGACACCGGCGGCATTTCGCTGAAGCCGGCAGCCGAAATGGATGAAATGAAGTACGACATGTGCGGCGCCGCCAGCGTGCTCGGCACGATGCAGGCCGTGGCCCGCATGCAGTTGCCGATCAACCTGACCGTGATCGTCCCGGCCACCGAGAATATGCCCGGCGGCAATGCCACGCGCCCCGGCGACATCGTCACCGCCATGTCGGGCCAGACCATCGAAATTCTCAACACCGATGCCGAAGGCCGGCTCATCCTGTGCGATGCGCTGACCTACGCCGAGCGCTTCGATCCGGACACCGTGATCGATGTCGCCACACTGACCGGCGCCTGTGTCGTCGCGCTGGGCAATATTGCGAGCGGGGTCTTCTCGAACAAGGACAGCCTGGCGCGCGACCTGCTGGATGCCGGCGAGGAAGCGCATGACCGCGCCTGGCACATGCCGCTCTGGGACGACTACCAGGATCTCCTGAAGAGCCCCTTTGCCGACATGGCGAACATCGGCGGCCGCTGGGGCGGCGCCATCACGGCGGCCTGCTTCCTGTCGCGCTTCACCAAGAAATACGACTGGGCTCACCTCGACATCGCCGGCACGGCCTGGAAATCGGGTGCCGACAAAGGTGCGACCGGGCGTCCGGTACCGCTGCTCACGCACTATCTCCTGCAACGCGCTGGGAAACTCGATTGAGCCAGGTTTTCTTCTATCACGGCGCGGCCGACCGCATCGCGGCGGCCTGCGCCCTGCTCGGCGGTGCGTGGAGCAAGCGCAAGGCCATGCTGGTTTACGCCACGGAAAATGAGGTCGCCCATCAGGTCGACCGTCAGCTCTGGACCCATCCGGCGCTGAGTTTCGTGCCGCATTGCCGCGCCGACTCGCCGCTCGCTGCCGAAACCCCCATTCTGATCACCGACCAGTTGGGCGCACCGCCGCAGACGGAACGCCTGATGAATCTTTCACGCGACCTGCCGCCCGGCTTCGAACGTTTCGACAACCTGATCGAGGTGGTCGGGCAGGACGAGGCCGATCGCGACGCTGCACGCGAACGTGTCCGCCAGTACAAGCAACTCGGCCACGATGTCCGTTTTTTTGACTTGAGCGACCGAGGCTGACCCCATGCCCAGTCCCATCCTTGCACGCGCCGACGCCCTGATGCACCGCCGCCGGCAGGGCAGCACCGAAACCGCCGAGCCGCCCGTCCTGACCGACGCCATCGACGAAGACGACATTCCGCTCCTGCTCGACATCGATGACAGCCCTGCGGCCACCCCGACGGTCGACGTCCAAAACACGGCTGAAACCAACCCCGCCCCGCTCGAGACCACAGCCCACTCGGCCAACCCCGACCTCCCGCCCGACCTGCTGGCCGAACTGACCCGGCGTGTCGAGACCCACCTGCATGCCCTGCTCCCCGGCCTGATTCAACGCTGCCTCGACGAATTGCTTGCCGAACAAGCCGAACAGCCGCCCGCCTCACCACGTTAATCGCTGCTTCGACAGCACAAAGCGCAGCATCGGCGCCTGAGCGCCTCCCGGCTCCGGTATAATCGCGGGTTTTCCCCTTTCTTTCCAGACAGATGGAACTCGCCAAAGCCTTCGAACCTGCGGATATTGAACGCCGCTGGTACCCCGAGTGGGAATCCAAGAATTACTTCGCTGCCGGCGCCGACCGCAGCAAGGCCGACAATTTCTGCATCCTGCTGCCGCCGCCCAACGTGACCGGCACGCTGCACATGGGTCACGGCTTCAACCAGACCATCATGGATGCCCTCACCCGTTACTACCGGATGAAGGGCCACAACACCCTGTGGCAACCGGGCACCGACCACGCCGGCATCGCGACGCAAATCGTCGTCGAGCGCCAACTGGACGCTCAGGGCATCTCCCGCCACGATCTCGGCCGCGAGAAGTTCCTGGAAAAGGTCTGGGAATGGAAGGAATACTCGGGTGGTACCATCACCCGCCAGATGCGCCGCATGGGCACCAGCCCGGATTGGACGCGCGAGCGTTTCACGATGGATGCCGGCCTCAACAAGGTCGTCACCGAAACCTTCGTCCGCCTCTACAACGAAGGCCTGATCTACCGCGGCAAGCGCCTGGTGAACTGGGACCCGAAGCTGCACACCGCCGTGTCCGACCTGGAAGTCGTGCAGGAGGAAGAAGACGGCTTCATGTGGCAGATCCGCTACCCGCTGGCCGATGGCTCGGGCAGCCTGGTGGTCGCCACGACCCGTCCGGAAACCATGCTCGGCGACACCGCCGTGATGGTTCACCCGGAAGACGAGCGCTACAAGGCCATGATCGGCAAGATGGTCAAGCTGCCGCTGACCGATCGCGAAATCCCGGTCATTGCCGACAGCTATGTCGACCTCGAATTCGGCACCGGCTGCGTCAAGGTCACGCCGGCGCACGATTTCAACGACTACGCAGTCGGCCAGCGCCATAACCTGCCGATGATCTCCATCCTGACCCTGGATGCCAAGGTCAACGACCACGCACCGGAAAAATACCGCGGCCTGGACCGCTTCGATGCCCGCAAGGCCATCGTCGCCGACCTGGAAGCGGCCGGCCTGCTCGTCCAGATCGACAAGCACAAACTCAAGGTGCCGCGCGGCGACCGGACCGGCGTCGTCATCGAACCGATGCTCACCGACCAGTGGTTCGTCGCCATGTCCAAACCGGGCGCCGATGGCAAGTCGATCACCGAGAAGGCCCTGGAAGTCGTCCATTCCGGCGAGATCAAGTTCTATCCGGAAAACTGGGTCAATACCTACAACCAGTGGCTGAACAATATTCAGGACTGGTGCATCTCCCGTCAGCTCTGGTGGGGCCATCAGATTCCGGCCTGGTACGGCGTCAATGGCGAAGTGTTTGTCGCCCAGAACGAAGAAGAAGCCCGCAAGCTGGCCGATCAGGCTGGTTACGCCGGCCAGTTGAACCGCGATGCCGACGTGCTCGACACCTGGTACTCCTCCGCCCTGTGGCCGTTCTCGACCCTGGACTGGACCGGCAATGACGCCGAAGATGCGGCCAACCAGATGCTGCAGCAGTACCTGCCGTCGTCGGTGCTCGTCACCGGCTTCGACATCATCTTCTTCTGGGTCGCCCGCATGGTCATGATGACCAAGCACATCACCGGCAAGATTCCGTTCAAGCACGTTTATGTGCACGGCCTGATCCGCGATGGCGAAGGCCAGAAGATGTCCAAGTCCAAGGGCAACGTGCTCGATCCGATCGATCTGATCGACGGTATCGGCATCGACGCGCTGGTTGAAAAGCGCACCTTCGGCCTGATGAATCCGAAGCAGGCGGAAAGCATCGCCAAGAAGACCAGGAAGGAGTTCCCGGAAGGGATTCCGGCCTTCGGCACCGATGCCTTGCGCTTCACCTTCGCCTCGCTCGCCTCGCCGGGCCGCGACATCAAGTTCGACCTCAACCGCTGCGACGGCTACCGCAATTTCTGCAACAAGTTGTGGAACGCCACGCGCTTCGTGCTGATGAACGTCGAAGGTCACGACCTGGCCCTCGAACACCAGCAGGGTACCAACGGTGCCTGTACGGTCGACGGTGAAAAACGCCTCAAATTCAGCTTTGCCGATCGCTGGATCGTCAGCCAGCTGCAACGCGTCGAGCAGGAAGTCGAACGTCACTTCGTCGATTACCGCTTCGACCTGATCGCCCAGGCCATCTACAAATTCGTCTGGGACGAGTTCTGCGACTGGTATCTGGAAATCGCCAAGGTCGAGATCCAGACCGGTGACGAGGCCCAGCAGCGCGGCGCCCGCCGCACCTTGGTGCGCACGCTGGAAACCATCCTGCGCCTGGCCCATCCGCTGATTCCCTTCATCACCGAAGAACTGTGGCAGACCGTCGCCCCGATCGCCGGCCGCAAGACCGGTGACTCGCTGATGCTGGCAGCCTACCCGACGGCCAACATCGAGCGCATCGACGCCGATGCAGAAGCCAAGGTCGACCGCCTGAAGGCACTCGCCTACGCGTGCCGCAACCTGCGCGGCGAGATGGGCCTCTCCCCGGCCCAGCGCACCCCGCTGCTGGTCGCCGGCGGCGGTGACGAGATCGCCGAGTTCGCCCCGATCCTGGCTGCGCTGGCCAAGCTCTCGGAAGTCCAGATCGTTGCCGACATGCCGGCCGATGCGCTGGCACCGGTGGCCGTGGTCGGCGAAACCCGTCTCATGCTCAAGGTCGAAATCGACGTCGCCGCCGAAAAAGAGCGCCTGAAGAAGGAAATCGAGAAGCTGGAAAAGCAGATCGCCATCGCGCAGGGCAAGCTATCCAACGAGGGCTTCGTCGCCCGCGCGCCGGCCGCCGTGGTCGAGCAGGAGAAGCAGCGCGTCGCCGACTTCAGCGCCACGCTGGAACAGCTGAAGCCGCAACTGGCCAAGCTGGGGAACTGAGCGATGAGCGCGCCCGCCACGCAACCGGGAGATCGCTTCACGGCGATCTTCACGGCCTTCATGGTGTTTTGCGTGCTGGTCTGGCTGTGGGGGCTGGGGCTGTTCATGCTCTGGCCCTGGCAGAAAGGCGGCGACTGGCTGCCTGACTACCCGCTGGCCGTGACCTGCGCGGACGGTAGCGCCTGTGCGCTGCCGGTCGGTGAACTCCCCAAAGCCAAGGCCGAGGGCCGCATCAAAAGCGTGACGCCGCCGGAAACGAGCGGCGAAACCTTTTACGAGCTGATCACGGTTCAATGGCAGGCACACGCCATCGGGATCGAATCGAAAGCCAGCGCCTGGAACTTCCAGACCAAGGTGCGTTACCGCATCGCTGAAGACACGCCGGTCCTCGTTGAGTATCAGGAAATCGGCGGCAAGGTCTTCCTCTATGCCGTGCTCGGCGCCCTGGTCAGCCTCGGCCTGCTTTATCTGCGCAAGCTGAGCAAGTAATCGCCCTCATCCCGACGGTCAACCGTCCTGACTGCCTGAAAAACGGCCCGTTCAGGACGTTGACCGCAGGGCAACCGGAATCAGCCCACGCAGGGCATTCCCCAGCCAGAACCCGCCCGCCAGATCCGCCGGCATCAGCACCGCTTCGCGCGCGCGCCCACTGGCCAGCAACGCCGCCCGCAAGACACCAGGCAAGGCGCCACTGCTCAGCGGCGGTGTCAGCAACACACCATCCCGCTCGACGAACACCGAACTGCGCGCACCTTCTGCCACTTCGCCGCGCTCGTTCAGGAAAACCACGTCAAAAATCTCCGGCTGCGCCGCGATCCCGGCCAACGCCGCGTCATACACGGCCCGCGCGGTGGTCTTGTGCGCGCGCAACGGATCCGCACTGACAATCGGCGTTGCGGCCAAGGTGGCATGGCGCGGCCCGGCCGGCTCCGGCGCAAGCGGGAAATGGGCCACGACAAGCTGACCGGCTTTATCCAGGGTGACACGTACGCGCCAGACACCGGTCTTCGGCAACGCATCCAGACGCCCCCGCAAATCGGCCTCATCCAGCGGAAAAGCGAAACAGGCTGCGGAGCGGCGCAGACGCGCCACGTGCCCGGCCAGATGAGGAAACTGTCCGTTTTCCAGGCGCAGGGTTTCGATCAATTGCACGCCCGGATCGGCATCGGTCAAAAAACGGCCCTTGAGCAGGCACTCCTGCCATTCAGCCGAGGCCACGGAATCGGCGACGATGCCACTGCCCACGCCCATGCGCCCCCGCCCATCCGCCTCTAGCGCCAGGGTCCGGATAGCCACATTGAGACGGAAGTCGCCATTCGGCGCCAGCCAGCCGAGCGCACCGGTATAAAGCCCGCGCGGCATTTGCTCGAGTTCGGCCGCAATCTGCATGGCGCGGATTTTCGGTGCACCGGTGATCGAGCCACACGGAAACAACGCCCGCAGGATCGCCTCAAAGTCGCCCCCCGGCACGCGCGCCGAGATTTCCGAAACCATCTGCCAGACCGTCGGATAGGCCTCGATCTCGAACAGGCGCTCGACCCGCACGCTACCGTGTTCCGCCACTCGGCCGAGGTCATTGCGCAGCAGATCGACAATCATCAGATTCTCGGCGCGATCCTTGGTCGATTCACGCAGGACATCCGCCGACACGGCGCGCGGCGCCGTGCCCTTCATTGGCCGGGTACGCACGATCTCGCCCTGACGCTCGATGAAGAGTTCGGGCGAGAGCGACACCCAGGCCGACGCGCCATCCGACACGCAACCGCCATAGCGCACCGGCTGCCGTGCCCGCAGGCGACGATAGAGGGCAAGCGGGCTGCCAAACCAGCGGAAGGAGAGCGGAAAAGTGAAATTCACCTGATAGCAGTCGCCCTCGGTAATCCAGTGCTGGATACGGTCAACGGCCTGGCAATAGGCTTTTTCATCGAGTGCGGGCGACAGATCGACCACGCCGGCAGCCGCATCGCCGGCGTGTTGAGCCAGCCAGGCCTCCGCCACCTCGGCAGAACACGCGATCCGCTCGGAAAAACGCCAAAAGCGCGCCAAGGGGCGTGCCGGTGAAGGCATCCACCCCGCCGGGGCGGCATGCGGCTCAAGCACATAACCCAGCTCATAATCGAGGGCGAGTACGGTCCAGGCCGGTTCCGCAGCCAGACGCGCCAAGACCGCCGCCAGCGAGGCCGCATCGTGCGCCTGCAGGCAGTCGATCAGGCCCTCAAAACGCCACGCGGCAGGGTCGCCGGCGGGCGCCTGCCGATCTTCAAAAAACGCGACGGCGTGCAGCTTACTTACGCTTCAGGAAAAAAATGAAGGTGCGGTCATCCTGACCATCCGCCACCAGCTCGTTGCCGGTTTGCTTGGCGAAAGCCGGAAAATCCTTCAAGGAACCCGGATCGGTGGCCAGCACGCGCAGAATCTGTCCAGACTCCATTTCCGCCAGCGTTTTCTTGGTCCGCAGGATGGGCAAGGGGCAGTTCAAGCCCGTGACATCGAGATCGCGATCAAATTCCATGGTCAGTGCTTCTCAGGAAATCCAAGGGAGGGATTTTAACCCCAATCAGCGGCGTTCCCGCATTTCCTCGGCCAGTTGCTTCTTCAACTCGCGCAGACGCGCATCGATCACCGACTGCTCGTAGAAATTGGCATCCCCGGCCCGCTGGGCCA
This sequence comes from Dechloromonas sp. ZS-1, assembly GCF_039649255.1. NCBI lineage: Bacteria > Pseudomonadati > Pseudomonadota > Betaproteobacteria > Rhodocyclales > Azonexaceae > Dechloromonas > Dechloromonas sp. ZS-1. The sequence goes on from NZ_JBDIYD010000003.1 coordinate 179,970, forward strand.
GTTGCAGTTGTTCAACCGCCGCACCGGTCTGCCCCTGCAACGCGAAGGCCTCCCCCAGGGCCTGGTGCTGCGGCGCCCGTCGTCCCTGGCCGGCAAAGCTTTCGGCACGCATCCGATGCAGGCGGACATCTGCCGGATAATTCTGGAGCTGGCTTTCCACAAATCGCAGCGACTCGTCAAAACGCCGCGCCTTGATCAAGGCCGCGCCATAACCGTAGACCAGGCCCATGTTGAGCGGAAAACGCAGCATCGCTTCGCGATACACCGCCAGCCCGGCCTGCGTCTCGCCCTGCGCCAGGCGCGTTTCGGCAAGCAGGCGTTCGAGCATCGCACTTCCGCCCTTCAAACGGCGTGCGGCGAGCAACTCGCGTTCGGCCGCCCCCCAATCCTGGGCCCGATAGTAGGCAAAGGCGAGGCCATAGCGCGCCGCAGCCTCGGAAGGATATTTCTGTTCTTTCAACAAGCTGCTGAAATCGCGCACTGCCTCGACCGGAATGCCGCGCATGGCGCGCAGCTTGGCCCGAACGAGCTGGAAATCGGGACTATCCACCACCTGCCGGTACGGCACACCGACCTCCCGGTTCTGCATGTCACTCATCCGCTCACCGGAGAGCGGGTGGGTTCGCAGATAGGCTGTGGCATTGTTTTCGTAGAGCCGGACCGCTTTCTGCAAGCGGCCAAAGAACGCCGACATGCCGCGCACGTCATAGCCCGACTTGCGCAGGATCTCGAAACCCAGACGATCCGACTCGCGCTCGAAATCGCGCGAAAAAGCCAACTGGGCGGACAAGACCCCCGCCTGTGTACCCGCGATGGCCGCCGTCGCCCCCTGCGTACTCGAACGTGCGGCCAGCAGGGCAAGCCCCATCGCCACCATCGAGGCAATGCTGAGCTTTTTCGATTGATAGACCTGGCGCGCAATGTGGCGCTGGGTCACATGGGAAATTTCGTGTGCGAGCACCCCGGCGAGCTCGGACTCACTTTCGGCCGCCAGCATCAGCCCGGCGTGCACGCCAATGAACCCGCCGGGCATCGCGAAAGCGTTGATGCTCTGATCATTGATCGGAAAAAAGAAAAAACCCATCCCGGGGTCGGTGCTCACCGCCACCAGGCGCCCCCCCAGTTGATTGAGGTAAGTCTCGATGTCCGGATCGTCGAGATAGGCCATGTCACGCGCCTGAATCTCATGCATGATCTGCTGGCCGATGCGCTTTTCTGTCGCCAGGGAAAGATCGTTGCTGGCCACATCGCCCAATTCAGGGAGGTTATCCGCCCCCACCGGCGGCACAGCCAGGGTCAGGGCAAGCAAGGCGGCGAGCAGGCGGCGGGTCAAAGGCATGGTGCTATGATAGCGCACCCTGTTCCAGGCCCCCGGGCCGGATCGTAACCAAACGTAAGCCAACGTGACCGAAAACACCCTTACCCACTTCGATGCCAGCGGCCAGGCACACATGGTCGACGTCGGCAGCAAGGCTGAAACCGCACGCGTTGCGCGCGCCGCCGGCAGCATTCGCATGCATCCCGACACCCTGACCCGCATCCAGGCAGGTAACGCCCAAAAGGGCGACGTCATCGGCATCGCCCGCATTGCCGCCATCCAGGCCTCGAAGCGCACCGGCGACCTGATTCCGCTGTGTCACCCGATCGCCCTCACCCGGGTTGCGGTCGACTTCGAAATCGATGCCAAAACCAGCACCGTACACTGTGCCGTCACCGCCGAGTGCCATGGCCGCACCGGCGTCGAGATGGAGGCCCTGACCGCCGTTTCAGTCGGCCTGCTCACCATCTACGACATGTGCAAAGCCGTTGATCGCGGCATGGTGGTTGAAAATATTCGACTGCTGGAGAAGAAGGGCGGCAAGTCGGGACACTGGACAGCGGACGAATAAGTCACAGGCTCATCGCCAGGCTTCGGACCGCGCCGCGCACCGATTTCTCAGATTCGGAAAGAGGATCGGGGTACGGAACCGCTGACCGGCCCCCTGCGAAACATCCTGCCCCATACTTAACCGATGGTTTATGCCCATTTTTATCCCAGCGGGGGAGAAAGGGCGGAGATCAGACGGTTTGGTCAACGCCCCTCAGCGCTCTGGCCAGCGCGGCGTCTGCTGCGGCGGGTTTTCGCAGTTATTGCACTCCCCGCAGAATCGCGCCAAGGCAAGCAGTGAACGGGCCGACTCGGAACACGCGGTCACCTTGCCACCACGGTCACGAACGGACAACATCAAGCCGACACCTGCGCTATCCATGCTGCGCACCCCGGCAAGACAGACTGTCATGCCTTGCATATCCACATCAAGCAGGGCTGGCCAAGCATCGAATCCCAGGTGACCTTCAACATGCAGGACATCGCGAGCCTGACGGACTGCATGCGTCTTGGCTCGCCCCGCCATTCCCACAGTTTTTCCCATTGCGCCTCCTGAAAACACACCGCACCCAATACTGAAGAGCGGACATTATCACCCTAGGATGACACCCAGGTTTAACCTATCGCAAAACATGGTTTGATTTTTGTTTTGCCAACCAAGCCCGCTAGAATGGGCGGTCAACATCCCTCACCTTTCAGACACCATGCCCCTTTCTCGACGGACCTTCCTCAAGGGTAGCTGCGCCACCCTGATCACCCCCTGGCTGGGCTCAGGCTTGCTGCTCCCCACCGCAGTGCTGGCAACCGAGTGGTCGCGGCCGGCCTTTACCGCCAAAACCCCCATGGACGCGCTGAAGGCCTACGGTGCAGCAAAGGCTGCCGAAACCCGCGACATCCAGATCCAGGCACCTGAAATTGCAGAAAACGGGGGCAAGGTCGAGGTCGAAATCACCTCGAACATCCCGAACACCCGCAGCCTGGCCGTATTTGCCGACAAAAACCCGATGCCGCTCTGTTCAACCCTGGAATTTTTACCCCCCGCCCTGCCCTACACGCGAATTCAGCTCAAACTCGCGGAGAGCACCCGGCTACGCATCGTGGCGAAGACCGCGGACGGGAAGCATCACGTTGCATTTCGTGAAGTAAAAGTCACCCTCGGTGGCTGCGGAGGCTGACATGGCAGATCAAATCAAGATTCGGGCACAAATCAACGGCGACCTGACCGACATCCGGGTACTCATGCAACACCCGATGGAAACCGGTCAACGCCGGGATGAACGCGGACAATCCGTGCCGGCCCACTTCATCCAGACCTTTTCGGTACTGCTGAACGGCAAGCCCATGATCAACGGCCAGCTGAACACATCAGTCTCGAAGAACCCGCTCTTCAGCTTCCGCGCCAAGGGCATCAAGAGCGGCGACAAACTTGCGGTCACCTGGACAGACAACCGTGGCGAACAACGCCAGGATGAAATCACGCTGAACTGAGCCCCAGAACTCAGGAGACACCGTCCCGACGGTCAACAAAAAAAGCCCGCCTGAAATCAGGCGGGCTTTTTAGCTTGATCGCTGGACCAGATCAGGCGCGCTGAATGTTCGACGCCTGCTTGCCCTTCGGGCCTTGAACCACTTCGAAGGAAACCTTTTCGCCTTCCTTCAGGGTCTTGAAACCGTTCATGTTGATCGCCGAGAAATGCGCAAAGAGGTCTTCGCTGCCATCATCCGGCGTAATGAAACCGAAACCCTTGGAATCATTGAACCACTTAACAGTACCGATTGCCATGCTTGAAACTTTCTTACAAAAAACACACGAATTTCCGGGTTTCCCCGACTCCCCTGTTTGTGCTCAACAGCGTGGTGCTCACGGCAACCTTGATGCAAATTGAATCCAAACAATTGCTTTCTACGCCCGATCAGATGGCGACGTCAAGTGATTTTTCGTGCTGCTCTGCAACAATGTAATCCAGTAGATTCAAGGCGCTGGCGCCGGAATCACGCGCTGGTTGCACATTGAAGCGAACCCATTAGAATCGGACTCATGGCTACGAAGTTTCAAGAAGATGGCGTGCTGCAGGCCAGCAAAGGCAAGCTGCAGCCGCCGCGGATGTATAAAGTGGTGTTGCTGAACGACGATTTCACCCCGATGGATTTCGTCATCGCCGTTCTGCAGCGTTTTTTTTCTATGGACACTGAACAAGCGACGCGAATCATGCTCAAAGTTCATAACGATGGCCGCGGCGTGTGCGGGGTTTTCCCGCGTGACATTGCTGCCACCAAGGTCGAACAAGTCAGCGCATTCGCTCGCCAGCACCAGCATCCGCTGGCGTGCATCATGGAGGAAAACTGATGATTGCCCAGGAACTCGAAGTCAGCCTGCACATGGCCTTCGTCGAGGCGCGCCAGAAACGCCACGAATTCATCACGGTCGAGCACCTGCTGCTAGCCCTGCTGGACAATCCCTCGGCTGCCGACACCCTGCGTGCCTGCGGCGCCAAAATTGACCTGCTGAGGAAGGATCTCAGCGAATTCATCGATGAGCACACGCCCAGCGTCTCCGGTGAAGACGACATCGACACGCAGCCGACCCTGGGCTTCCAGCGCGTGATTCAACGCGCCATCCTGCACGTTCAGTCGTCGGGCAAAAAGGAAGTCAATGGCGCCAACGTGCTGGTCGCCATTTACGGCGAAAAAGACTCGCACGCGGTCTATTTCCTGCAAAAACAGGGGGTCACCCGGCTGGATGTCGTGAATTACATCTCGCATGGCATCAGCAAGGTACCGCAACAGAAGGCCCCGGCAGAGGCGGAGTCCGAGAGCGAATCCGGCGAAAAGAATGAAGCCGGCCCGCTCGAGCAATACACGATCAACCTCAACGCCCTGGCCCTGCAAGGCAAGATCGACCCGCTGATCGGGCGCGACAAGGAACTGGAGCGCGTGATCCAGACCCTCTGCCGCCGCCGCAAGAACAATCCGCTGCTGGTCGGAGAAGCCGGCGTGGGCAAGACCGCGATTGCCGAAGGGCTCGCGCGCAAAGTCGTCGAAGGCGACGTCCCCGAGGTGCTGGCCAAGGCCAATGTCTTCGCGCTCGATATGGGCGCCCTGCTGGCCGGAACCAAATACCGTGGCGACTTCGAGCAACGCCTCAAAGGCGTCCTGAAGGCCCTGCAGGACAATCCGCATGCCATCCTGTTCATCGACGAAATCCATACCCTGATCGGGGCGGGCTCGGCCTCCGGCGGCACGCTGGATGCCTCCAATCTGCTCAAGCCGGCCCTCTCCTCCGGCCAGATGAAGTGCATCGGCGCGACCACCTACACCGAATTCCGTGGCATTTTCGAGAAGGACAGCGCTCTCTCCCGCCGTTTCCAGAAAATCGACGTCATCGAGCCCTCGGTGGCCGAAACCGTGGAAATCCTGAAAGGCCTGAAGGCCCGCTTCGAGGCACACCACGGCATCAAGTACTCGGCCACGGCCATCTCGTCTGCCGTCGAGCTTTCGGCCCGTTACATCACCGACCGTCACCTGCCGGACAAGGCAATTGATGTCATCGACGAAGCCGGCGCTGCGCAGCGCATCCTGCCGAAATCGAAGCAGAAAAAGGTCATCAGCAAGACGGACATCGAGGAAATCGTTGCCAAGATTGCGCGCATCCCGTCACAGCACGTCACGATGGACGACCGCAATGCCCTGAAGAACCTCGACCGCGACCTCAAAGCAACCGTCTTTGGCCAAGACAAGGCCATCGATGCGCTCGCCAAGGCCATCAAGATGGCCCGCTCCGGTCTCGGCAATCCGGGAAAGCCGATCGGCGCTTTCCTCTTCTCCGGCCCCACCGGCGTCGGCAAGACCGAGGTTGCCAAGCAGCTGGCCTACTTCCTCGGCATCGACCTGCAGCGTTTCGACATGTCCGAATACATGGAGCGCCACGCGGTTTCCCGCCTGATTGGCGCGCCCCCGGGCTACGTCGGTTTCGATCAGGGCGGCTTGCTCACCGAAGCGATCACCAAGAAGCCCTACTGCGTGCTGCTCCTCGACGAGATCGAGAAAGCGCATCCGGACATCTTCAACATCCTGCTGCAGGTGATGGATCACGGCACACTCACCGACAACAACGGGCGCAAGGCAGATTTCCGCAACGTCATCATTATCATGACGACCAACGCCGGCGCCGCTGACTTGCAAAAGACCGCGATGGGCTTCACCTCGACCAAGGAAACCGGCGACGAAATGGTCGAAATCAAACGCCTCTTCACACCGGAATTCCGCAACCGGCTGGATGCCACCATTTCCTTCCGCCCGCTCGACCACGACATCATCCTGCGCGTAGTCGACAAGTTCCTGATGCAACTGGAAGAGCAGTTGCATGAGAAGAAGGTGGATGCCAACTTCACGGAGAAGGTGAAGGAGATGCTGGCCGACAAGGGCTTTGATCCGCTCATGGGCGCCCGCCCGATGGCCCGCCTGATCCAGGACACGATCCGTTCCGCGCTGGCCGACGAACTGCTCTTCGGTCGCCTGGCCAGTGGCGGCAAGGTCACGGTCGACCTCGATGGCGAGGGCAAAATCAAGCTACAGTTCGAAGAGGAAAAAGCGACCGCCGAAGTCTGAGGATTGCCATCTCCCCAAAAAGCCGTGCAAGATTGCGCGGCTTTTTCATTTTGGGAGACAGAGAATGAGCTTCAAAACCCCCGACCTGTGCGATCAGTACGAAGCCGAGCTCGGCAAAAGCGTCCGCGTCGTTGCCCCGATGTTCCAGCGTTACGGCGGCCGCGCTGCCTTCAGCGGCGAGATCGTCACCCTCAAGATCTTCGAGGACAACACCCTGGTCCGCGAAATTTTCAATGAACCCGGCCACGGCAAGGTGCTGGTCATCGATGGCGGCGGCTCCCTGCGCTGCGCCCTGGTCGGCGACCAGCTGGCCATCCTCGCCCACAAGAATGGCTGGGAAGGCGTGGTCGTGTATGGCTGCATCCGCGATTCGGCCGACATCAACGGCATCGACATCGGCGTGCGCGCCCTCAACACCCACCCGCAGAAAACCGTCAAGAAGGGCATCGGCGACCGTGGTCTGGCCCTGACCTTTGGCGGCGTCACCTTCCACCCGGGTGAATACCTCTATGCAGATGAAGATGGCGTGCTCGTCGCCAACACACCGCTGATCTGACAAACCGCATTCGTGGACGTAAAAAGGGCGCCTTGAGTGAGCACACGCTCACCCAGGGCGCCCTTTTCCGTGAAAGTTAATCAGGCCTTGCCGGTACTCCCGAAGCCACCTTCGCCACGCAGCGAGGCGTCAAAGTCCTCCACCACGTTGAAGGCCACCTGCAGGACAGGCACGATCACCAGCTGGGCGATGCGGTCCAGCGGGTTCAGCGTGAAACTGCTCTGCCCGCGGTTCCAGACCGACACCATCAACTCGCCCTGGTAATCGGAGTCGATCAACCCGACCAGGTTGCCGAGCACGATGCCATGCTTGTGGCCCAGCCCGGAGCGCGGCAGGATCATCGCGGCCAGACCCGGATCAGCCAGGTGAATGGCCATTCCGGTCGGCACCAGCACGGTCTGCCCCGGCTCGATGGTCAGGCTCTCAGCAACACAGGCGCGCAGGTCCAGCCCGGCCGAGCCCGGCGTGGCGTATTGCGGCGGGGAATCATGGAGGCGGGCATCAAGAATCTTGATATCGATACGGTGCATCAGTCGTTTCCTGTCAAAAGTTGGGCAATGTGTTCGATCAACTGGCGCGCCAGCACGGATTTCGGCGCCGGCGTCAGTGGGTGAGTCCCCTTGTCGTCGAACAACACCAGTCGGTTGTCGTCCCCGCCAAATCCGTCCTGAATCAGGTTACCGGCGATCAGCGGAATATTTTTCTTGCGCCGCTTGGCCTGGGCGTAGGCTTCCAGATTCTGGCTCTCGGCCGCAAAGCCGACGCAGAACGGGCCATCCGGCAAGGCCGCGACGCCCGCCAGAATATCGGGATTCTCCACCAGTTCGATCGGCGGGATCCCGCCTGTGTCCTTTTTCAGCTTGTGTTCTGCTGCATTGGCAACCCGGTAATCGGCCACAGCGGCCACACCAATGAAAATATCGCTGCCGGCCGCCCGCGCCATCACGGCGTCGTGCATCTCCAGCGCACTCCGCACCGGGATACGGTCAACGCCCTGCGGGGCAGCAAAACCGACCGGTCCGGAAACCAGGGTCACCTTGGCCCCGGCATGTCGTGCCGCACGCGCCACGGCATAGCCCATGCGCCCGGAAGAGAGATTGGTGATGCCGCGCACCGGATCAATGGCCTCAAAAGTCGGCCCCGCCGTAATCAGGACCGAACGTCCAGCCAGCACCTTCGGCGAAAAGAAAGCGATCACCGCCTCAAGGATATCCTCCGGCTCCAGCATGCGCCCGGCACCCACCTCACCGCAGGCCTGTTCACCGCTGGCCGGTCCAAGCAACGCGACGCCGTCCGCCGCCAATTGCGCCATGTTGCGCTGGGTGGCCGGGTTCTCCCACATCTGGCGATTCATCGCCGGCGCCACCAGCAAGGGGCAAGTGCGCGCCAGCACCATCGTGGCCAGTAGATCATCCGCCATGCCATGCGTGATGCGCGCCAGAAAATCTGCGGAGGCCGGCGCCACCAGCATCAGGTCGGCCTGCCGGCTCAAGTCGATATGCGCCATGGCATTCGGCATGCGTGCATCCCACTGATCGAGATACACCGGCCGCCCCGAGAGCGCCTGAAAGGTCGTCGGCGTCACGAAATGCGTTGCCCCTTCCGTCATCGCCACCTGAACTTCCGCCCCCTGCTTGCCCAGCAGACGGACCAGTTCGGCCGCCTTGTAGGCGGCAATGCCCCCGGTAACGCCGAGGACGATGCGCTTTCCAATTAATTCCATTGTCATACAATGCCGATTCGAATGTTTCATTCTACTGGAAAGCCCATGTCGATCACCGATTGGCCCGCCGGAGAACGCCCGCGGGAACGCCTGCTGAGCCAGGGGGCCGGCGCCCTCTCGGATGCCGAGTTGCTGGCCATCTATTTAAGAGTGGGCGTGCGCGGCAAGAGCGCGGTGGACCTGGCCCGCGACCTGCTCCGACGCTTCGACGGTCGGCTCGCCTTATTAGTAGACGCCGCCCCGGGCGAGCTGGCCCGCACGCCGGGGATCGGCCTGGCCAAGGCGGCTCAATTGAAAGCGGCCTTCGAACTGAGCCGGCGCGCCCTTTCCCAACACATGCGCGAGCGTGATCTCCTCACCTCGCCCGGCCAGGTTCGCGACTGGCTGCGCCTCAAGCTGGCGCATGAGCCCAAGGAAATCTTCATGGCGCTCTGGCTCGACAGCCAGAATCGCCTGCTCGCCGCCGAGACGCTGTTCACCGGCACGCTCTCCCAAACAGCGGTCTATCCGCGCGAAGTGGTCAGTGCAGCCCTCACACACCGTGCAGCCGCGGTGATTCTGGCGCATAATCACCCCTCTGGCGTGGCCGAGCCATCCCGTGCCGATGAAGAACTGACCCAGCGTTTGAAAGCCGCGCTGGCGACGGTCGACATCCAGGTACTGGATCATTTCATCGTGGCCGGAAACAGCCAGCCCCTGTCCTTTGCCGAGCGCGGTTTACTCTGGGCCCCGGATAAAGGATGCAAAAAACACTTGTAATTACCTGAACTTATTCGCTACAATCGCGGGCTTTCTTCTAGCGAATTCTGGAGCACCAATCATGGCGCGAGTCTGCCAAGTCACGGGTAAAGCCCCGATGGTTGGGAACAACGTTTCCCACGCCAATAACAAAACGAAGCGCCGCTTCCTGCCGAACCTGCAGTATCGTCGCTTCTGGGTCGAAAGCGAGAACCGCTTCGTCCGTCTGCGCGTTTCCAACGCCGGCCTGCGTATCATCGACAAGAACGGTATCGATTCCGTCCTGGCCGATCTGCGCGCCCGCGGCGAAATCTGATTAAGGAAGGATTAAAAAATGGCTAAAGGCGGTCGCGAAAAGATCAAGCTGGAATCCACGGCTGGTACCGGACACTTCTACACCACCTCCAAGAACAAGCGCACGACGCCTGAAAAACTGGAGTTCATGAAGTACGATCCGAAGGCCCGTAAGCACGTCGCTTACAAGGAAGTGAAGCTGAAGTAATTCGGCTCCTTCTCCAGCTTTCGACAAACCCGCCTCACGGCGGGTTTTGTTTTTTCAGCCCGGCCCCCCCCCATCAGCAGCACATACCCGGCTCAAGCCCCGATACGCAGCGCAACCCCTGGGGCAACTCGGAAAACGGCACATTCTCGCTGTCGACCGTCGGACGGGCCGCAGCCCGCCCTCAAGGCCTGCGAGAAATCAGGAACGACGCGCGCGCGCCAGCAACAAACCAAACCCCAGGATGCCGGCAAACAGGATGAAAGACCAATTGGCCATCGAGAGGCCAAGCCACTCCCATTCGCGGCTGGTGCAAAAACCGGTCGCCAGGAAAAGGGCGGGATACTGCATGCCCAACCAATCGACCAGGCGCTCGATCAGGCTGGGATCACTGAAACCACACTCCGTCGCCAGTTGCGGAAAAGCCTGCATCCAGGTCTGATACCCGGCCACCCCGGCCCCCAGCAAGGCCACCGGCACCAGCGTCAGGGGAACCGCCTTTGCTGCACGCGGACACACCGCCCCGGCCAAACCCAGCCCCGCCGCCAGCAGATAAAGCAGACGCTGGAAGATGCACAACGGGCACGGCGCCAGACGGTAAGCCTCCTGCAGGTACAAACCGAAGCCGACCAACCCCAGACATCCCAATGCAAAAGCAGCCAGCCAGGCACGTACCGGATAACCCCAAAACATCATCACGACCTCATTCAGAATACCGCTCAACGGCAAGTTGAATATTCTACGTGAGCGCCGGACGGAAAAAAGGTATAACGAAAGCGATAGCCATCCATTCCATTTGGTACAAATCGGCTGTTAGAATCCAAGCATTCGACCAGAGGGAGTGCAACGCATGCGATTCCTGAAGCAACTGGCTGCTGCAGGTGTTTTCGCCTTTTCTACCGCAACTTGGGCCAACGACACCGGCATCACCGACACCAGCATCACCATCGGTATGTCCGCCCCGCTGTCCGGCCCGAACGGGGCGTACGGTATCGACATGCGGCAAACCATTTCCGCCTATTTCGAACAGGTGAACAAAAACGGCGGCGTACACGGCCGCAAACTCGATCTGGTGGCACTCGACGATGGCTACGAAACCGAACGCACCGTCGCCAACACGCGCACGCTGATCAACGACAAGCGCGCCTTCGCCCTGCTCGCCTACTACGGCTCCAGCCCGACCACCGAAGCCATGAATACGGTCTTCGGCCCGGCCAAGGTCCCGCTCATCGGCACCATCTCCGGCGCCGATACCCTGCGTGAGCCGGTCAGCGCCAATGCAAACAGCCGCTACATGTTCAATGTGCGCGCGAGCTACGCCGACGAAACCGAAGCCATCGTGAATCAGCTGGTTTCCCTCGGCCTGAAGAGCATTGCCGTGTTCTACCAGAACGACGGCTTCGGCAAGTCCGGCCTGGATGGTGTCACCAACGCGCTCAAGAAGCACAATCTCGCACCATCCGCCACCGGCACGGTCGAACGCAATGCCATCGATGTCAGCAAGGCCGTGACCAGCATCAGCAAAGCCAACCCGCAGGCGGTAATCATGGTCACCCTCTACAAGCCGACGGCAGCCTTCGTGAAGGCCATGCGCAAAGCCGGCCAGAGTCCGATGTTCATGACCCTTTCACCGGTCGGCACCGAGCATCTGGTGCAAGAACTGGGCATGGATGCGCGCGGCATCGGCATCTCGCAAGTGATGCCCTACCCTTGGAACGACATCCAGCCCATCGTCCGCGACTACCAGCGCCTTTTCCCGAAGCAAGGGACGACCTACTCCTACTATGGCATCGAGGCTTACATCATGGCCCGCACGCTGGTTGAAGGCCTGCGCCGCACCGGCCCCAAAGACCCGACCCGGGAAAAACTGGTGTCGGCCCTCGAAGGCATGAACAATGTCGATCTGGGCGGCTACCGCGTGCAGTACTCCGGCAACAGCCGGACGGGATCACGCCACGTGGAACTGACCGTCATCGGCCCCGGCGGCAAAGTCCTCAAATAGCGGGCAGCACACGGCACGCACCCGCATCTCGTCGGCGCCGCAAAACAAAAGGCCATCCACAAACATGGATGGCCTTTTTGCATCCCGGGAGCTGGAAAAAACGCCTCCCCCGGAAAGAGGACGCCTTACTTCTTCAGCGAATCGCGAATCTCGCGCAGCAGAACGATATCTTCCGGGGTCGGTGCCGGTGCCGGATCGGCTGCCGGCGCTTCCGGCGTACGCAGGCGGTTGAGTTGCTTGACCATCATGAAAATGATGAAGGCCAGGATGGCGAAATTGACCACGATGGTCAGAAACGAGCCGTAGGCAAAAACCGGAATCCCGGCTTTTTTCAGTTCAGCCAGCGTCAGGAGGTTGTTCGGGTTATCACCCAGCACGACGAAGAGGTTGGAAAAATCGATCTTGCCGACGACGCGGCTGACCAGCGGCATGATCAGATCGCCCACGATCGACTCGACAATCTTGCCGAAGGCACCGCCGATGATCACGCCGACGGCGAGATCCATCGCATTGCCTTTGACTGCAAATTCCTTGAATTCTTGAATCATGCCCATGTGCATTCCTTTTTAATAATGTGATTGAGGGGGTTGGTAGCGGATTATTCGTATCCTGGCCGATCCCGGTCAAGTCTCCATGCCGTGCTCATTACAAGACTTTACAAAGCCCGCTTCAAACGATGGGCCGCCTCGGCCAGCGTTTCCTCGCGTTTGGCAAAGCAAAAACGCACCACACGCTCATCCCGGCCATCGTGATTGAAAGCCGACAACGGGATCACGGCCACCCCGACCTCGCGGGCCAGCCACTCGGCAAAAGCCCGGTCGGGGAGATCGGAGAAATGGCCGTAGCGTGCCAATTGGAAATAGGTCCCGCGACAGGGCAACCACTCAAACGGTGTACCGGCCATCAGATCCAGGAAGCAATCCCGCTTCTGTTCATAGAACCCCGCCAGGGCCGCATGACGCGCTGCATCCTGCATGTAATCGGCGAGCGCCAGTTGCGACGGCGCATGCACGGTAAACACATTGAACTGATGCACCTTGCGGAACTCTGCCATCAGGGCCTGCGGGCCGACGATGTAGCCAATTTTCCAACCCGTGATGTGATACGTCTTGCCAAAGCTCGACACCACCAGCGAACGCGCCGCCAGTTCAGGATGCGCGCACAGGCTCTCATGTTGCGCCCCATCGAAAACAATGTGTTCGTACACCTCGTCCGAGAGCACCACAATGTCCGTCCCTCGCACGATTTCGGCCAGTTTTTCGAGGTCGACCGCCGAGAGCAGACTGCCGGTCGGATTGTGCGGTGAATTCACCACGATCATCCGGGTCCGCGGCGTCACCAGGGCCGCCACTTCCGACCAGTCCGGGGCGTAGTCCGGAAAACGCAGATGCGCATGCACCACCGTCCCGCCCACCGTTTCGATGGCCGGTGCGTAACTGTCATAGACCGGATTAAAGACGATTACCTCATCGCCCGGGCGGACGAAAGCGGCAATGGCCGTGAACAAGGCCTGTGTCGCCCCCGCCGTCACGGTGACCTCGCGCTCGACATCGAAGCGTGTGCCATAGAGGCTCGCCACCTTATCGACGATGGCCTGACGCAAGGCGGGCATCCCCGCCATCGGGGCATACTGATTGTGGCCGGCCAGCATGTGGCGATGCAAGGCATCGAACAACACCGGCTCGGCCTGAAAATCCGGAAAGCCCTGCGACAGATTGACGGCCCCGACTTCTGCCGCCAGGGCAGACATGACCGTAAAAATGGTGGTCCCGACCTGCGGGAAACGGGAGTCGATACGAACAGCGGATTCCATGCGGTCACCCGGCAATACACAGTGAAAGCCGCATGATCCGGAAAAGCGGCCTGCCGGGCAAGCAGGCCGCCGCCATCATGCTCAGTACTGGGCCGCCAGCGCCTGCAAACGATCCAGGCGCTGCAGCAAGGCTTTCAGTTCCTGCACATTGCCGGCGAGTTGATCCGCGCCTTCCAGGCGCTCGGCAATCAGGCCCTGTTCCCGCTGCGCATCGTCGTTCATCTGCCGGATCTGCCCCTGCGCGGCTTCGCTGCGCGCCATCAACTCACCGATGGCGCTCACCGTCTGCGCCGCAACCTGGCGGATGCTACCAATCGTGCTCACCGCCTGACGAATGCTTTCCGACGTCGCATCGGCCTGGCTCTTGGCCGATTGCGCCAGTTTGCGCACCTCATCGGCCACCACGGCAAAGCCACGCCCGGCCTCGCCGGCCCGCGCCGCCTCGATGGCCGCATTCAGGGCCAGCAGGTTGGTCTGGTCGGCAATGCTGCTGATGCCGCCGGTGATGGACTGGATATCCCTGGAGAGGCGCTCCAGATCATCCAGCCCTGTATTCAGGCTGGCCTGCGTGGCCTGCGAGGCCTGTGCGGAACGGCCTACCGAATCAATCAGGCTCATCGCCTGCGTCATGGTCTCGACCTGCCGGGAAAAGCCCTGCGCCAAGGCCGGCAGGGTCTCGACAAAGGGCTGCACGGACTCTTCGTAATGCACCACCTGATCCACCATGCCGCGCTGCATGTCGTTGAGCGTTGTCCAGCGCTGCAAGGCCCGCTGGGCATAGTGGGAATGAAAGGCGGCATAGCTGGCCGGGAAGCCATCCATGAACGGATCCGCATGGCGCCCGTTATCGCGGAAGAAAACCAGCGCCGACAAGGTCTGGTTGATCGGAATACCGAGAATTTCACCAAAGGTCGAGAACCCGGCAGCCGGCAAATCCGAGAAGAAGTCTGCGCGCGCCAGCGCCCCGGCATTGCCAAGACGGCGCAGGACGCAATCGTTGAGCAGCATGGCCAGCGGCTCACCTTTGCCTCCCAGAAACTGCTGCCAGTCACGCCGGGTCGTCTCCAGGAAATCCGTGGATTTTATGAGATGCAAACGATCGCCGAATTCGATATCGCAGAAGAAGGCCGTACGATCCTCGCCGAGGGCGGCAATCGAACGGATGAACATTTCGCCGTCGACCGAGACCGCAAAGGTATGGCCTTCCAGGCGCTTGGCCAATTCACCGATCGAACACCGGAAATGGGCTGCCAGTGCCGCCGCAAACCCTTCGGTCTGGCCATTGTCGGAGAACACGGAACTGACCGTACGGCCAACGGGGTCGGCATCTGCAACCAGCCAGCTCTTGCCGGTCGGCACGAAATTCTGCGACTTGAAGGGCGAGAAACGGATGCCGGGACGCACCTTGCAGAAAATCACCAGCGCCTTGCCGGTCACGATCTGCTGACCATCGTGCATGAAGGTCCCGGAGAAATCGAGCTTGCCACCGGCCGAACCGCCAATTGTCAGGCAGGGAAAACGCTTGCTTTGGTACCAGGCCTGCATCAGGAAACCTTCGGAAGCGGAGAGGCCATCGCAGAAGATCAGCGCAAAGGTATCGCCGGCATTGATCGGAAAGCCGGGACGTACCTTGGCCAACTCTGCACCGATCAGACTGACACGCTCGCTGACGGTTTTCCCCTGCCCCATGCGCAGATCCACCGCAAAAGTCTCGCTGCGTTCAATCAGGGCATCCGACAACCAGAGATAGCTCCCCTCCCGGTCACCGGGCTCGGCACCACAATAGGTCGTGGTACCGCCACTACAGAGCGCCCCGGTCGAGGACATGGCGGCAAAACGCCCGCCACTTGCTGCAGCCAGGCGCGCCAGCCCCTGACTGGTCGCCTCAAAGCGCGCATGCGGCGGCACGAAGGCCAGGAACAAACCGCCGGTACCGATGCCGAGTTCCGACAAGGATGCCGGCAAACGCTCGCTATCGAAGCGCCCGCGCAAGGCGGGCGGCATCGCTGACTGCGCCTTTGCCTCGGCCCCTTTTTTGAATAGCGAAAACATCCCTCTCTCCTTTCGTACCGGCGTACCGACGTACTGGGGCATGCCCCGCATCGCCTGATTTTGATCAAGCCTTTATTGATACGCTTGGCGCCATCGCAATGCAAGCCCCCGCCACTGCCCGGCCGGGCAAAGCCGCTACAATGCCGGGCATGAAAATCCACGGCATCCCCTCCCGCACCCTGCGCGCCCATCCGGCCTCGCAAACCCTCGACATCATCGACCAGACCCGCCTGCCCCATGCGCTCCACTGGGTCAGCGTACAGACGCTGGAAGAAGCTGCGCATGCGATTCGCGCCATGCAGGTACGCGGCGCACCGCTGATCGGTGCGACCGCCGCCTACGGCCTCGCGCTGGCCCTGAAAACCGGGGCGGACGATGCGCATCTGGCCCATGCAGTCAGCACCTTGTGGGCAACCCGCCCGACGGCGGTCAACCTGCATTGGGCACTCACCCGGATGCGCGCCCATCTGCAGCCCTTGCCCGCCGAGGAACGGCTTGCCGCTGCCTGGGCGGAAGCGGCCCGCATCGAAGAAGAAAATGTCGCGCAGAACACGGCAATTGGCGAACACGGCCTGCGCCTACTGCGGACGCTGAAGCCCGCCGGCAGCGCCTCCCTGAACCTGATGACCCACTGCAATGCAGGCTGGCTGGCCACCGTCGACCGGGGGACCGCCCTGTCGCCGATCTACGCAGCAGACGAAGCCGGTCTGCCGCTGCATGTCTGGGTCTCGGAGACCCGGCCACGCAACCAGGGCCTCCTGACCGCCTGGGAACTGGCCCAGCAAGGTGTGCCACACACCCTGATCGCCGATAACGCCGCCGGCATCCTGATGCGTGAAGGGAAAGTCGATGCCGTCATCGTCGGCGCCGACCGCATCACGGCCAATGGCGATGTAGCCAACAAGGTGGGGACCTATCTCAAGGCGCTGGCCTGCGCCGACAACGGGATTCCCTTCTACGTCGCCGCACCGCGCTCGACCATCGATTTCGCCCTCGCGGACGGCAGTGCCATCGAGATCGAGGCCCGTGACGGCGACGAATTCCGCGACGTGCACGGCCTCGACTCGCGCGGCACTCCGGCCTGCCTGCGCCAACTGCCCGCCGCCGAGGCCGTCGCCAACCCGGCCTTCGACGTGACACCGGCGCGCCTGATCAGCGGCATCATCACCGAACGTGGCGTCTGTGCCGCCAGCACGGCTGGCCTGCTCAGTCTCTACCCGGAGGCCCGCCGTGACTGATCTGCGCGACACACTCATTGCCACCGCCCGCACCATGCAAACGGCGGGGCTCAACAAAGGCACCTCCGGCAATGTCAGCGTGCGCCAGGGCCAGGGCTTCCTGATCACGCCCACCGGCCTGCCCTACGCCGATCTGGTCGCCGACGACATCCCGCTGATGGCCCTCGATGGCAGCCACACCGGCCGCTGCAAACCCTCCTCGGAGTGGCGCTTCCATCGCGATCTCTACGCCAGCCGCCCCGAAGTCGGCGCAGTCCTGCACGCGCACTCGCCCTTCGCTGTCAGCCTGGCCTGCCTGCGCCGCGAGATTCCGCCGTTTCATTACATGATTGCCCGCTTTGGCGGCGACACCATCCGCTGCAGCGACTACGCCATTTTTGGCTCGCAGGCGCTGTCGACCGCCGCCCTCGCCGCACTGGAAAGCCGCAAGGGCTGCCTGCTCGCCAACCACGGCCTGCTGGTCGCGGGGCGGGACCTCGCCGAAGCCTTCGCACTCGCCGTCGAACTGGAAGAACTCTGCGAGCAATACTGGCGCGCCTGTCAGTTGGGCGAACCTGTCCTGCTTTCGGCGGTCGACATGGCCGATGTCCTCGAAAAATTCAAAGGCTATGGCCAGCAATGACCGATCTTTCCACACCCCATGACCTGACGCGCTGGGCCCACCGTCACGACTACACCGTCAGCAACGCCCGCGCCGAGCGCAATACCCGCCGCGTGCTCTGGATCACGCTTGCCACCATGGTGCTCGAAATCGTCGCCGGCTGGTGGTTCAATTCCATGGCCGTGCTCGCCGACGGCTGGCACATGAGCTCGCACGCCCTGGCCATCGGTCTCGCGGCGTTTGCTTATGCTGCCGCACGCAAATACGCCAGCGACCCACGCTTTGCCTTCGGTACCTGGAAAATCGAAATCCTGGCCGGCTACACCAGCGCCCTCGCGCTGATCGGCGTGGCCGGGATGATGCTCATCGAATCGGTCAGCCGCCTCTTTTCTCCGCAGGCGATCCATTACCCTGAGGCCATGGCCGTGGCTGCCCTCGGCCTGACGGTCAACCTCGTCTGCGCCCTGATTCTCGGGCACGGGCACGGGCACGATCACGACCATGGCCATGCGCACCACACCGGGCATGACCATCACCATGCCGATCATAACCACACGGGCGACCTGAACCTGAAAGCCGCCTACATCCACGTCCTGACCGATGCACTGACCTCCGTCCTCGCCATCGTGGCGCTGGCCGGCGGCTGGTGGAAAGGCTGGGACTGGCTGGACCCGATGATGGGCATCCTGGGTGCCGTCCTGGTCGCGCTCTGGGCCAGGAACCTGTTGGCCCAAACCGGGCAAGTCCTGCTGGATCGCGAGATGGATCATCCGGTCGTCGCCGAAATCCGCGAGGTGATTGCCGACCTGCCGGGCGACACCACGCTCACCGACCTGCACGTCTGGCGCGTCGGCAGCGGCGCCTATGCCTGCGCCCTGTCGCTCCTCACGCACGATGCCGCGCTGACCCCCCTGGCGGTTCGGGCAGCGCTGGGCATCCATGACGAGATCGTGCACGTCACCGTGGAAATCCATCGCTGCGACCAGTGCCCGGCCTGAGGCCGGGCCGTTACTTCAAGCGCTGACCGAGAACGACGCTGCGGCCGACTGGTTGTGGCCATAGGCGTGCATCAGCTGCATGATTTTCAGCATGACCTGAGCCTCCGTATTGCTGGCCGTGTTGCTGCCACTGGCATCGCTCGAACTGCTGCCGGAGGCAGTCGTCACGGTACTGCTTGCCGTCGTGCTGCTTGAGGACTGGGACTGGTCATATGCCATCGCCTCCTGGCGGGTCACCTTGCCATCGCCATCCGCGTCCGCATCCTCGAAATTGGCCACAATATTGGAAATCAGCGACGCACGCTTGTTGTCCGTCGAGCCGATTTCGTCCAACTGGCTTTGCAGTTCATCCTGTGTGAAACCGCTGTCGTTCTCACCGGACGGCGGCGGGGGTGGCATGCCGCCCCCCATCCCCTGCGGACCATGACCATGCCCGCCCCCCTGCATGCGCATCTGGCCAAACTGCGCATCCAGTTCTTCCTGCAGGCGGCTCAGGGTTGAGGAAAACTCACTTTCCGTGACCTTGCCGTCACTGTCGCTATCCAGTGCCGAGAAAACATCGTCAATCGAGGTATCGCTGCTACTGCTCCCGCTGGCCAGACTTTGAAAGGCCGATTGGAAATCCGCCTTTTCCAGATACCCCTGCCCCTTGCTGTCCAGACGAGAAAAGAGCTGACTGAACATCTGTGTTGAACTGCCAATTGCACCAAGCATGATGAACTCCTTCATTAAAAGCACCCAAAAATGAACACTTCGGCAGCCTGCTTGAGCAATTTATCGGCCAAAACCCGCTCCATTTCTCCCGCAACGAGGTAAAAATCCGTTAAGGCGGGTTAAAAGACGATCAAATCACCTTTTAAAAGCCCTGCCAGGCGCCAAAAAGCGGCAAAATATGCCGACCATCACCCCAGCCTCTGATTGTTTTCCGTCTACGGAATTGCTTTCAGAACAATGACCTGCCGGCCGCCCCGTTGGCACCACCCGTAATATTTGCCGCTCATGCACAACCTTCTCCTGATCGACGACGACATCGAACTTTCGGACATGCTCGGGGACTACCTGCGCCACGAAGGCTATGCCATCACCCATGCAGCCTCCGCTGAAACGGGCCTGCAGGAAGCCCTGAGCGGGCGCCACGCGCTGGTCGTCCTGGATGTGATGCTGCCCGGGCGCTCGGGCATCGAAGTGCTGAGCCAGATTCGCCAACGGACCGCCCTGCCGGTACTCATGCTGACGGCGCGCGGGGATGATATGGACCGGATCGTCGGGCTTGAGCTGGGGGCCGACGACTACGTGCCCAAGCCCTGCCAACCGCGCGAACTGGCCGCCCGGATACGGGCCATCCTGCGCCGGACTCAACCCAGCACCCCGCAGCAGGAAGCCCTGTGCGTCGGCGCCCTCACGCTCCGCCCGGCCTCCCGGAGTGCCAGTTGGGGGGGGTGCCCGCTGGAGCTGACCAGTACCGAATTCAACCTGCTGGAACACCTGGCCCGCCACGCCGGACAAACCGTCAGCAAAAGCGTGCTCTCCGAAGCCGCACTGGGCCGCCCGCTGACCCGTTACGACCGCAGCATCGATGTTCATCTGTCCAGCATCCGCGCCAAGATCGGCCCCATGCCAGACGGACGATCCTGCATCCAGACGGTTTTCCGGCAGGGCTACCAGTTGATTCCGGAGTAAGCCGATGGGGCGCCTCTTCTGGAAATTTTTCCTGATGGTCTGGCTGGCACAAGCCACGGCGGTCGTCGCAACCAGCGCCTATTTCTGGCACGAGCGTCCGCCGCACCCGCACGCACCGCCGGGCATCCCCCCCGCGCCCCCGGATGGCCCGCCCCCGCCCGACCACAAACCCCACGGACCACCCCCACCCGTGCTGCATTTGTTGAGCGGGCTGCTCGCCAGCCTGCTCTCAGCGGCCGGGATTGCCTGGTATGTGGTTCGTCCGGTCCGCCGCCTGCAATCCGCATTCACCGAGAGCAGCCGGGGCAATCTGGCTGTGCGCATCGGCCCCAGCATGGGCACGCGCCGGGATGAACTGGCCGACTTGGCGCACGATTTTGATCGCATGAATGCCCAGCTGGCACACCTGATGGATGCGCAACGCCGCCTGCTGCACGACGTCTCACATGAACTGCGTTCCCCGCTGGCGCGCATGCATGCTGCCATCGGTCTGGCCCGGCAATCGCCGGAACGCATGCAGGAAACAATGGCAAGACTGGAGCGAGAAGGCGCACGCATGGACCATCTGGTCGGCGAACTGCTCACCCTCTCTCGCCTGGAGGCCGGCCCTGCGGCCGAAGCAGACTGGATTGACCTCGACGAGTTGCTGCATGAACTCGTCTGCGACGCCCGCTTCGAAGCCAGCCAGCGGTCCATCGAGATTGCCCTGCAGGCGCAGCCGGGCAGTGAAGTCTTCGGCAATCCGGCCCTCCTGCACCGGGCGCTGGAAAACGTGCTGCGCAATGCCTTGCGCCATGCACCGCAGGGTTCGGCGGTCACCATTCAGGTCACCCCGATGACGCCGGCGCGTCTGCGCATCGCCATCCTGGATGGCGGCCCAGGGGTTCCAGAAAGCTTGCTCACAGCCATCTTCGAGCCTTTCCGGCGCCATGGACAGCATGGCGGCTACGGCCTTGGCCTGACCATCGCCCAACGCATCATCGAAGGGGCGGCAGGCCAGATTCACGCCGAAAACCGACCGGAAGGCGGGCTGGCGGTCCTGATCGAGTTACCTAGCCGCTCAGGCGGCCAGCACGCCGCCGGAAGCCCACAAATGGGCGGCGACCAAGGCACGGAAGGGGCGGCAATCCGCTAACCAGCGCTCCACCGTCGCGGCGGAAAGCGGGCCATCACTGCCCAGCAAGGCCTGCACGGCCCGCCGCACCGCCGCATCGCCATGCAGCGCGCCGTCCAGCCAGCCATACCCGCGCAGCAGCGTGTAATTGACCGTCCACGGACCAATGCCCGGCACGGCCAGCAGCCTCTCGCGCATGGCCTCGACCGGGCACGTATCACGCCAGTCGTCGAGGGGCAGCGCCCCCGATTGCACCGCCTCGGCCACCGCCAGCAGGCACCGGGTCTTGCTGCCGGAAAAGCCCGCGGCGCGCAGCCCCGTCTCACGCATCCCCAACACGGCATCGGCATCCGGGTAAGCCCATAAATCCCCTACCGGCAGGGCGGCCGCCAGGATGAGTTTGCGGCGCAGGGCCACGGCGGCGGCAACGCTGATTTGCTGGCCGGTGATGGCCCAGGTCAGCGCTTCAAACGGCGTCGCCGTCTGCGGGACCCGCAAACCGGGACGCTCGCGGAGCAAGGGCCCCAGCACCGGATGCGCGGCAAATCGGGCCGCAAATTCCGCCACCGGCTGATCCAGCCCGAGCAGACGGGAAATCAGGGTTGTCAGACGGTCGACCGTCTGAAACGGCTCAATGTCATCCACCGTCGCATGGACCTGCCCCGGGACAAACTGCAACGAAAGGCGAACATGCTGACCGTTCAGGCAAAACGCCTTGTCCAACGTGATGCCCGCTGCGCCATGCTCGGTCCAGCGCTCCCCGATCTGCTGCGGATCGCGACGGTGAAAAGTGCTGAGATCGCTGATGCGATAATCGGCCGGCAGGTCCAGCGAAAGGGTCGTGGCAGACATCCGATCAGCCCAGCAGCTCACGGCGCTCGTGCTCGATACGCACGATGTAACGTTGCAGGCGATGCTCTTCCGCCACCGGCAGGTCGACAAAGGCGCAGCCGATACGCCACTGGCGCTGGCCATTGCGCGCGGTTTGCTCGGTCAGATGACGGATGCGCAGGTCGACCAAAGTCGGCTGCACTTCATCCGGCAGCAAAAAGCGTCCGCGTGCAAGGACAACGTCTTCCAGCAGCGTTTCCGGCAGCACGCCGGCAGTCAGACCCAAACCCGCCACGGACAGGTCATGGAGGGGAAGGGAGAGGGTTCCGCCGCCCGGCAGGCTCGCACTCAGCTGGACGGGACGCGCCTGCGGCAGGTCAATCCGGAAGGACTCGCGGCGCTGCAAACGCAGCACCTGCCGTGGCAAGGGCACGGAGAAGGCGCGCCCACCGTCAAAACGCGCCTCGACCGGCGCCGGCGTCTGGAACTGGACATGGATGCCCTCCGGCCGCCCGGCAAACACCAGGTGATCCGCCGAGAGCGCCAGCCGATTCATCTCCGGACTGCCGCTGTAATCGAAATACAAACGGCCCTTGTCGGCATCGACCCCGAGCAGGGTGGTCATGAACTGGGTTTCCGCCGTACCGAGACGGACCGAAAAGCCCACGGCATCACGCGCATAGCCGGCCAGCATGAAGCGGATCGGGGTCTGCCCGACAATCAGGAAACGGTCTTCGAAGTCGCTGTCGGCCAGCGGGGCGGGATGGCTCACATGGACTCCAGCACGCGCAACAGGGAAGCGGTATCGTCCTTGCCCCAGCCTTGCGCCATCAGCGCATTCAACTGCTGCGCCACCACGGCGGTCAGGGGCACGGGCGCCCCGGCACGCCGTGCCGCATCGAGCACCAGGCCATAGTCCTTATGATGCAGGCGCGCCTCGATCCCCGCCTTGAAATCACGCTCGACCATGCGCTGCCCCATGACATCGAGCACGCGAGATGCCGCCGAACCGCCGGCCAGAGCTGTCCGGACCTTGGCCGGATCGACACCGGCCGCACCGGCCAGACGCATGGCCTCGGCCACCGCCTGAATCGCCGCCACCATGATCATCTGATTGCAGGCCTTGGCCACCTGCCCGGCCCCATTCGGACCGATGTGGACAATACGCTTGCCCAGGCATTCCAGCAGCGGCCGGACCCGGTCGAGCACGGCCGCGTCGCCGCCAGCCATGATGGCCAGCGTCGCATCGATGGCGCCTTGCGCCCCGCCGGAGACTGGCGCATCGAGCATGTGAATGCCGCGCTCGGCCAGACGGGCGGCGATCTCCCGCGCCGCATCGGGGGCGATGGTCGAGCAATCGACCAGAATCGAGCCGGGCGCCATCCCCTCGCACAAGCCATCCTGCCCGAGCGCTACGGCCGCGACATCGGCACTCGCGGTAATGATGGTAAACACCACGTCGACCGCCGCCCCGAGCGCCGCCGGGGTGGCATGACGAACCGCCGGCAGATCCGCCGCGCTTTCCGGACGACGGGCCCAGACGTGCAATTCGTGGCCGGCATGCGCCAGATGCAGGGCCATCGGACGGCCCATCACACCCAGACCGATGAACCCGACTTTCATGCCTGCCCCGACAGCGATTCCAGCAATTTCAACACGGCAATCGAGTCGTCCTCGCCAAGCCCCGAGCCCACCATCGCGTTGAACATCTGGGCGGTGGCCGCCGAGCCGGGCAGGCACAAGCCCAGTTCATGCGCGGTCTGCATGACGATGTTCAGATCCTTTTCATGCATCCAGCTCTTGAAGCCGGGCTTGAAATTGCGGTCCAGCATGCGTTGACCGTGGTTCTCCAGGATACGCGAGTAGGCAAAGCCGCCGAGCAGCGCTTCCCGCACCTTGCTCCGGTCGACCCCGTTTTTACTGGCAAAAGCGAAGGCCTCCGCCACCGCCAGCACGCCCATGCCGGTGACGATCTGGTTGGCAGCCTTGGTCACCTGACCGGCCCCCGTGTCGCCCACGTGCACGACATTCTTGCCCATGCACGCGAACGCCGGGCGCGCCGTTTCAAAGGCGGCCGCCGTGCCGCCCGCCATGATGGAGAGGGTTGCGGCAATGGCGCCCACTTCGCCACCGGACACCGGCGCGTCGATGAAGTCGATGCCCGCCTTGGCCAGGTCCGCACCGATGCTGCGGGCCGCAGCCGGCGCGATGGTGCTCATATCGACGGCCACCAGACCCGGTGCCGCCGCCCGGACCACGCCCTGCTCACCGAGCATGACCTCGCGCACATCGGGCGCATCCGCCACCATGGAGATCACGAGGCTGTTGCCCCGTGCGGCTTCGGCCGGCGAAGCAGCGGCAATCGCCCCGGCCTCGAGCAAAGGCTGCATCGATTCGGCGCGACGCGCCCAGACGGTGACCGTATGGCCGCCCTTGATGAGATTGAGCGCCATCGGACGCCCCATGATGCCCAAACCGATGAACCCGATTTTCATGCTGCTCTCCTGAAGAAAGAGCGGGGATTGTAGGGGCGAGGCCGCCCTGCCTTCAACTGCTGGTTGCCAGTTCGGGCGAGGCCAGGGCGATATGCTCGGCCGCACCCGGACGGCAGAAATGGAAACCCTGGACCCGCTCGCAAGCGATCTCCCGCAGGAACGCCGCCTGCGCGGCATTCTCGACCCCCTCGGCCACCAGGCGCAGACCGAGCGACCGGCCCAGCGCCACGATGGAGGCCACGAGCGAGGCGGCTTCCGGATCGGACTCCAGATCGGCCACGAAGGTGCGGTCGATCTTCAGGCGGTCGATCGGGAAGCGCCGCAGGTAGGCGAGCGAGGAATAGCCGGTCCCGAAGTCGTCGATGGCCAGCTTGACGCCCATGGCCTTGAGTTCGCTCAGGGTCGTCACGGAGGAGTCGGCGCTATGCATGACGGCCGTTTCGGTGATTTCCAGCTCCAGCCGGTCTGCCGGCAGACCGGTGTCAGCCAGTACGCGACGGACGGATTGCACGAAATCGGGCTGGCGGAACTGCACGGCTGAAATATTCACGGCCATCTCGCCCATCTCGATCCCGGCGTCCATCCAGGCCCGGGCTTGCCGGCAGGCGGTCAGCAATACCCAGTGGCCCAGCGGAATGATGAGCCCCGTTTCCTCCGCCACGGGAATGAACTCGGCCGGGGAAATCATGCCGCGCTGCGGGTGACGCCAGCGCACCAGCGCCTCGACGCCGACCACGCCCCCGGCGAGCAGATCGACCTGCGGCTGGTAATGCAGCAGCAGCTGATTCCCGGCCAGGGCCTGCCAGAGCTCGCTCTCCAGAACCAGGCGGCGACTGGCCGCGACCGACATCGAAGGGTCGAAAAAGCGGTAGGTGCTGCGACCGCCCGCCTTGGCCTGATGCATGGCCGCATCGGCGTTGCGCAGCAGGGTCTCGGCCGAATCGCCATCCTCGGGAAAGACGCTGATCCCGACCGACATGCTGGCATGCAGCTCATGACCGTCGAGGGTGAACCCTTCGCTCACCACGTGCAGCAGGTCCTCGACACGATAGACGAGGTCATCGTGCACCTCCGCCTGGTCGATGATCAGCACGAAGGCATCCCCGCCCTGCCGCGCCAGACGATCTGCATCGCCCGCCAGGCGCTGCAGACGGCGCGCCAGCTCGCACAGCAGCTGGTCGCCGGCATCGTGGCCCAGCGAGTCATTCACGGTTTTGAAATTATCGAGGTCGAGCAGCATCACCGCGCAACGGCGCCCGCTCATCCGGGCGCGCTGCATGGCCTGTTGCAGGAAGCCAGCCAGGGCCGCCCGATTTGGCAAGCCGGTCAGGGCATCATGGTGTGCCAGGTATTCGATGCGGGCTTCTTGCGCCTTTTGCAGGCTGATATCGGAAAACACCGCCACATGCCGGCGCGGCATGCCCGGCAGGTCCACCTGCCGAATCGTCAGTTGCTGCAGGTACACCTCGCCCTGCTTGCTGCGATTCCAGACCTCACCAGACCACGCCCCTTGTTCGCGCACGGTACGGTACACATCGGCATGGAAACCGCCGCCCTGACGGCCGGACAGGAGAAAGGCCGTGGTTTCGCCCTGCACTTCGCGGGCCGCATAGCCGGTAATCCGCTCAAACGCAGGGTTGACCGCCAGAATGCACCCCGTTTCGTCCGCCAGAAGCATGGCTTCGCTGGAGAGGTCGATCAGCTGGCCCTGCAATTCGGCGCAGCGCTGCTGCGCCAGAACACGTTGCATCACATGGCGCCACAAAGCATAAAAGCAGGCACTCAGGGCCAGGATGCAGCCGACCGCCGGCCAGGCACAGTCGGCAAGCACGCAGGCCAGCAGCCCCCAGGCCAACAGCAGGCAAAGCAGCGCAAAGAGATAAAAACGGCGGCCCAGTACGGCCGGAGGATGAAGCAAGATTGAAACCCCGAAAAGCGAACAGTTCTTTTTTCGGGCAAAAGTTTAACTTAGCCTCAACACTGTTTCACCGAAAACACAAAGCGAACTGGAAATATTTCTTAAGTAATAGGCAATCAGGCGACAGGGGATTTCCCTAGCGCCTGTCTTGTCACAATCAGGCCGCCGTTTTGAGGCTGTGCCAGATATTCCGGCAACGCGTCTCGACAATCCACCAGGAACAGGCCGCCCCGGTCACCGCACACGCCAGCACCACGCTCAGGCCATGACGCCACGCGGCCAGATCATAGACACGCGCGCCGCCGACCATCTCGCCATGCCAGCCCTGATCCATGAGCCAGCCCACCAGCGGCTGCAACAAGGCCGCCGCCAAAAAGCTGCCCATGTTGGTCACGCTGGTCGACATTCCCGAGAGCATGGGTGGATTGACTTCCTTGGCACAGGCCCAAGTCAGGCTGAATCCGGCGGTCGACACGCCCAAAAGGGCAAAAAGCACATAGGACATCGAGGCCGGCAAACTGACGCCGGCCAGCAGGATGGCCCACACTGCGGCAAAAACGTGCGTGGTCGCGATGATCACCGGCTTGCGGCGTCCCAGGCGGTCCGAGAGCGTCCCCAGCAACAGGCAGCCGACGGCAAAACCACCGAACCACAAGGACAGATGCGTCGCGGCAACCGGACGCGACATGCCATGGACCTGCATCAGGTAAGGCACGGTCCACAGGCCGGCAAAGGTGAAAAAGGCGCCGCAGGTCCCGGTATTGACCAGGATGGCCGGCCAGGTTGCCCGGTTGCGAATCACCGACAGCAAGGCACCGAACAGGGCGGTACGGTCGAATTTCACAGCGGGGGCGGCCTCCGGGGCATCCGGCCGATCGCGCACAATGAACCAGCAGGCCGCTGCCAGCAGCAACGACAAGGCGCCTACCCCGACAAAAACGCCCCGCCAGCCGGTCGCCTGCGCCAGCGCCGACAGCGGTGCCCCCGCCAGGACCGAGCCCAGGTTGCCGATCAGCATGCACACGCCGACCAGCGTTGCAAAACGGTTTTCCTCAAACCAGACGGCAATCAGCTTGAGCATGGCAATGAAGGTGACGGACACCCCCAGACCGATCAGGGTCCGCCCCACCAAGGCAATATCCAGCGTCGGCGCCATCCCGAAGAGGACGCTGCCAGCACCGCCGATCACCCCACCCAGCATCAGGATGCGCCGCGGCCCCAGGGTATCGGCCAGCATGCCGGTCGGTACCTGCATGACGGTATAGACATAAAAATAGGTCGCCGCCAGGACACCCAGCGAGGCCGCCGAGGTCTGGAAGGAGGCCGCCAGATCCTGCGCGATACCGGCAGGGGCAAAGCGCTGGAAAAAGGACAGGACATAGGCCAGGGCAACGACGCCCAAGGCCAGCCAGCGGCGACGCCGCTGGGCAGGATTCAGGTTCAGCATGTTCTCTCTCGGGATTTTTATTATGCTGGCCGGGCCGCCAGCGGCCGCCCGGCCGAGGATCAGACGCTTATTTGAGCGTCAGGATCCATTTGGCGAGCGTGGCGGCTTCCGCCTCGGTCACATTGTTCGGTGGCATGGGCACGGCACCCCACTCGCCCTTGCTGCCCTGCTTGATTTTCTGTGCCATCGCTGCCTCGGTCGGCTTTTTGGCCAGAATGTCGCGATAGCTCGGCCCGACGATCTTGCGCTCGACCGAATGGCAAGTCATGCAGTTCTTTTCCTTGGCCAGGGCTTCGGATGCCTGTGCCTGCGCGCTCAAGCCCAACCCCAGGGCCAGTGCGGCGTATCCCAGATGACGGATCATGTTCTTTCCTCCATAAAGCGGGCCAGTCGGATGCCGGCCTCTGCGCCACAGTCTAACCCGCCCGGAAT
The DNA here is from genome assembly GCF_039649255.1 of Dechloromonas sp. ZS-1. Taxonomy (NCBI): domain Bacteria; kingdom Pseudomonadati; phylum Pseudomonadota; class Betaproteobacteria; order Rhodocyclales; family Azonexaceae; genus Dechloromonas; species Dechloromonas sp. ZS-1. Next base: position 208,582 of record NZ_JBDIYD010000003.1, read on the forward strand.
CGCCTTGGCGACTGCTTTGGCGATCGCCCAACAAAAAAGGCCGGGCTGCCATGCAGCACCGGCCTTCGGAATCGGATTCGGACGTTCAGCGGGCGTCGACCGTCGCCGGCACGGTGGCCGCCGGAGGCGCAGGGAGTTCAGCTGCACGATGCAGCGGCTCCGGATGCCAGCCCAGCACGACGGCCATGACTGCAAAACCGACCACATAGGCCAGCGCCACGTGCCAGCCGTGACGCAGCCACTGCCCGACCGACTTGGCTTCCGGATACATGTTGGAGAGCGCCACGCCAGCCGATGAGCCAAACCAGATCATGGAACCGCCAAAGCCTACGGCATAGGCCAGGAAGCCCCAATCGTAGCCCCCCTGCTTGATGGCCAGCGCCGTCAGCGGAATGTTGTCGAACACCGCGGACACGAAACCCAGCCCCAGAGCCGTCACCATCGAGGCCGAGGGCAATTCCTCAACCGGCATCATCGAAGCACAGAGCACCAGGGAAAGCAGGAAAACCGTCCCCTTGGCGGTTTCGGGCAGAATTTCCCAATCCGGGCGGCGCACGCCCATCGAGACCAGAATGGCCAGCCAGACCGCCACACCGATGAAGGGGAAGTGATCGGCCAGGTGGTTGAATTTCACATTGACCACCACATTGGTCAGGATGGCGGAAACCAGAATCAGGGCGACGATGCCCACCCGCCCCCAATCCACGCGGGTATGGTCATGCGACGCTTTCAAGATCGGCGAGTACGCATGCTGCTGCTTGGCTGCCACATAGCCGGTAATGCAGAGCGCCACGACCGCTGCCACATAAGCGTCCAGCACCTGCAGCGGCGACACGCCGGCAATCCACATCATGGTGGTGGTCGTATCCCCGACCACGGAGCCCGCCCCACCGGCGTTGGAGGCCGCAACAATCCCTGCCAGATAACCGATATGCACCCGCGACTTAAACAGTTGGTGCGCCATCGCCCCGCCGATCAAGGCGGCAGCAATGTTGTCGAGGAAGCTGGAGAGCACGAAAACCATGACCAGCAGGACAAAACCACCCTTCCAGTCATTCGGCAGATACTTCGGCAACACGACCGGCACATGGCTCTTCTCGAAGTGACGGGAGAGCAGTGCAAAGCCCATCAGCAAGCAGAAAAGGTTGATCAGGGTCACGGCTTCGTGCCCGAGATGGCCGACAAAGCCGAGGACCCCGGCACCGGTCTTGAAGCCCGTAAACAGGATCTTGTACAGCGCAATGGTCGTCGCCCCGGTCAGGGCCACATACAGCGTCGCGTTGTGAAACAGCGCCACGCCCAGCAGGGTCAGTGCGAAGAGGATGAAATCGACGGGAATACCGCCCACCGTCGGCCCCGTTGCCGCCAGCGCGGGAAGGGTGGCCAAGGCCAGGCTGCCGCCCAGCATCATGCGAATCAAGGACATGGCGATCTCTGAAATAAAAATGTGGCGGGATTCTAGCACCGCCCCCTGACCGCTCGCCGCCGTGGAAATCCCTTAGAAAACGCGCTCAGGCGGCCGCGTCGATCAACGAGCGTTCAATTTCCATGCGCCCCACCGGACTCGCCATGGCAATCAGCATGAAGCCCGGCTTGATCAGGAAATCCTCATCCGGATTGAACTGCCACTCGCCGTTGCGTTCGCGCACCGCCAGCAGCACATAGTTCGCGCTACGGAGTTGCAAGGCACTGATCGGCTTCGGGATAAAACCAGCCGGCACCGGCACCTCCTCGACACGCAGGTTCTTCTCCGACTTCAGCATTTCATCGAGGAAGGACACGACATGCGGCCGGATCATCGCGGAGGCAATCCGCATCCCGCCGGTGAAATCCGGGGAAACAATGGCATCGGCGCCGGCCTTGCGCATCTTCTCGATATTGCGGGTTTCCTGGCAACGGGCCACCACCCGGACCTCGGGCTTCAACTGCTTGGCCGTCAGGACAATCATCAGGTTACGGGAGTCGTCCCCGGTCACGGCAAAGACGCCCTTGGCATCGGCAATGTCGGCCGCCAGCAGCACATCGTCGTCGCTGGCATCGCCATGCAGATAGAGGAAGCCCGGATTGCGCTCCTTGTAATCGTTCAGGCGCAGCGTGTCTTCATCCACCGCGACGTAATGGCGATGCGTCGCCTCCAGTTCGTGCGCAATGTTGCGCCCGACACGGCCGAAGCCGCACAAAATGTAGTGTCCCTTGAGTTTCTTGATTGCCTTTTCCATACGTTTTCTCTGCAAGGTGCCATTCAAGTCCGTTTCAAGCAGCGCGACCGTCACCACCGAAAACAGCATGGAGAGATTGCCCGCGCCCAGAATGCCGATCACCACGGTGAGGATACGCGCGGGCTGGTTGCTCGACATGTCGATGATTTCACCAAAGCCGATCGTGGCCACGGTGATGAAGGTCATGTAAAAACAATCGAACCAGGAATACTTGCCATCCGTCAGGACCATGTAGCCGATCGTGCCAAACAAATGAACCAGCACAAGCGCGACCAAAGCCACATACAGCAGGCGGAAAATGTAGCCGACCTGCGTCGGGTTGACCGTAGCCGCCATCCGGTTCTACTCCGCGACCGGCACAGCCTGGCTGGTAAACACGACCGCCTTGCCGCCATCCAGATTGGCATGCAGCGCCTCGACCAGCGGCGGGTTCATCGCCTGATCCGCATCCCAGCGCAGGACAAAATTGGCACCGGACCCGCCGGAGGCATCGTTCAGTTCGACGAACAACTCCAGCGTCCCCAAGGGGGGAATCACAACGGGTTGGGTCAGACGCTCGCCAAGCAGTTTGCCGGCCGTATCGTAATAACGGGCGGTCTGCACCCGCAAGGCGCGCCGGGGATCAACGTTACGCACGCTGACCAGCGCCGAAAGCAGGATGTAGGATGCTTTGCCGCTTTTGCCGATATTGCCGTACAGCATGTGCGAATAGATGGGCAGATAGAGGGTCTGCCCCCGCGACAAGGGACGCGCCTCCTGTGCCTGCCCGACGGTCGACAGCACGGACAAGCCTAAAACCAGGCTGAGCACTCGCAGCAAACGGCGCATCATGTCTCCCTCCTTATTGTTGATGTCAGGCGTCCGCCTGATCAGCCGGCATCATACCGCCCCGGGCGTCTGTTCGCAGCAGTTCGCTGAATATCCCGGCAATCTCCTGCCAATCAATCGGCTTGGCAAGATGATGCGCCCCCAGCTCGGCACAGGCGGCCAGGAAGGCCGCATCCTGCCGCCCCGTCAGCAACACCAGGGGCACCCCGGCATAGGCCGGCATCTGGCGCATCAACCCGGCCAATGCCAGGCCATCCATGCCGGGCATTTCGACATCCAGCACGACCAGATCGAAAGCGGCCTGCAGTAGCGCATCCCGGGCCGCCAGCCCATCCTCAAACACACTCAGTGCAAATCCTTTGCCTGCCAGTGCCACCGGCATCAGCAAACGCATGGTCGGATCATCATCCGCCACCAGTACGCGATGAACGCGCTCAGTCATGTCCCGCTTCCTCGCTGATAAACTCAAAGGCCTGCTCAATCCGCGCCCATTCAGCCTGTGCGGCCAGCGCCCGGAAGCGCAGACCACCCCAATCCTCCGTTCTGGCCAGGGATTCGATTTCCTTCATCAGTTCGCCCAGACCGTTGGCCCCGACGTTGAAGGAACTCGATTTCAGCGCATGCGCCGCCTTGGCCAGTGCTTCCGTATCGCCCCCGGTAAAGGCTTGCTCGAATTTGCCCATTTCCCGCTCAGCCGCACCGCGGTAGGCTGTCAACAGTTCCGCCACGAGACCATCGGCCCGCTCCGGTGCCAAGGCACGAATCCGGTTGATCGCGGCCTGATCGAATACCGGTGGCAATACGTTGGCGGCAAAAACAGCCCCACTGATCGCCGGCTCGCTGACGGCCGCATCCCGACCGCCGCCCCGGCGCCGCTCCAAGGGCAGCCAGCGGCGCAGCACCTGGATCATTTCATCGCCGGTGTAGGGCTTGCCAAGGTAGTCATCCATCCCCGCCGCAAGACAGCGATCCCGGTCGCCTTGCATCACATTCGCCGTCAAGGCCACCACCGGGACATGCGCCCCCCTCGCCGCTTCCTGTTCACGCAGACGGCGCGTCGCCTCGAATCCATCCATTCCCGGCATCTGACAATCCATCAGGACCAGATCAAACGCCCCATCTGCCAATGCCTGCAGCGCCTCTTCACCATCCATGGCAATGGCCACATCGAGTCCGGCCCGCTCCAGATAAGCGCGTGCCACCACCAGATTGCTTTCATTATCCTCAACCAGCAGAACATGCCCACGCAAACGGGGCACCTGGCTCTCCTCCACCGGCGCAGCGGCAGCATGTACCTCACTGTGCAGTACGGCATCCACCGCCTTGAACAACTGTGCCTGACGCATTGGCTTGGCCAGACAGGCCGCCACCTGCAAGCCCTCCTGCTCCTGACGCCCGATCATGGCCACCGACGATGCCAGCATGATGATCCGCGTTCCTGCCAGCCCCGGCTCGCCACGGATGGCCCGCGCCACCGCCAGACCATCCAGGCCGGGCATGGCCATATCCAGCAAGACCAGATCGTAAGGCTCCCCTTCCGCAACCGCCGAACGCAAGGCGGCCAAGGCGCTCACCCCGGAATACAGGGCGTCGACCAACCAGCCACGGCTGCGCAATTGGCGCGCCATGATGTCCGCACTCAAGGCATGGTCATCCACCACCAACACCCGATGCAGCGCGCCCTCGCGGAACAGGGGCACGGCCTGTGAAAATTCCCGGTTACAGCGCAACGGGATACAAACGCTGAAGGTCGCCCCCAGCCCGGGTCGGCTATCCAGCAGCAATTCACCGCCCATCATTTCCGCCAGTTTGCGGCAAATGGCCAACCCCAGCCCGGTGCCACCGTATTTGCGACTGGTGGAGCCATCTGCCTGGGAAAAATGCTCAAAAACCCGCGCCTGGGCCTCGAGCGGAATCCCGATCCCGGTATCCCGCACACTCAAGGTCACCGGCAGGATCGCCCCGCGCGCCTGCCCGAACTCAAGGCGCAGCACAACCTCGCCCTGCTCGGTAAATTTGACTGCATTGCTGAGCAGGTTCGCCAAAATCTGTCGCAACCGGAGCGCATCGCCCTGCACGCTCAAATTACCGCCGGCCGGAATATCCGCCACCAGTTCGAGCCCTTTTTTATGCGCCAGATGGATAAACAACTCCAGCGACTCTTCCAGCAGTTGGCGCAGGTCAAACTGCACCACTTCCAGCTCCAGTTTGCCGGACTCGATCTTCGAAAAGTCCAGGATGTCGTTGATGATCCAGAGCAGATGCCGACCAGAGCGCTCGATCGCTTCCACGTATTGGCGCTGTTCGGGCTGCAGGTTCGAAGCCAGCAAGAGATCCGCCATGCCGAGCACGCCATTCATGGGCGTCCGGATTTCATGGCTCATGGTTGCCAGAAACTCGCTCTTCGCCCTGCTACCGGCTTCTGCGGCATCCTTGGCTGCGCGGAGTTCGCGGGTCCGCTGCTCGACCATCTGTTCCAGGCCATCCAGATGACCGGAAACGCGCCGGTCGCGTTCGCGAATGCGGCTCAGCATGCCGTTCAGACTCTCGACCAGCAGGTCGATTTCGCGAATCCCCGTCACCCGCGGATTAACGCGCATCAGGCGCCCTCCCGTTTCAGCCAGGTCATCGGCCAGCTGGCGAACGGGGTGGAGCAGACGATGCACGCGCAACCGGAGTAGCCCACCACCACACCAATGCACGATAGCCAACGTCAGCGCGGCAAAGAGCAGATAAATCAGCAGGCCGTCGTAAAAGGGCTTCATCCACAGACGCAGCATCGCGACATGCGTTCCGGCATCGGGAATGACAACAGTACTGGAGAGCACGACAAAACGCCCCTGCATGGCGAAATCCGGTGTGTTATATGGCTGCAGCACGGGGAAACGTCTTTCCGGCATCCGCGCCACATCCAGCACACGCCGCCCGGCAGGGTCGTAGAGCGCAAACGCATCCACCTGCTCCATGGCCGCCAAGCCGACCAGCAAGGCCCGCTCCGAACCGCGCGGATCATAGACAGAGAGTTGACCGTAGGCATTGGCCCAAAGCACCAGTTGCCCCCGCCCCGCTTCAATCAAATGCTGCCAGGCCAGCACGCCCCCAACGGTACCACCGAGCAATAACAGGCAAGCCGCCCCGATCAACGTCCAGCGTTGGGCAATACGACTCAGGAGGGCGACGATCGAGGTGCTCACGCGTTAACCGGCCATCTTCAGGCAATAACGGTAGTTCGCCTGCGCAGCCGCTCCATGTGCGGTCCGCCAGCAATCCCGCAGGTAGCCCCGAACGGAAGGGGGGATCATGACTGCTTTACCGGACAAGCGGACCAGCAGCAACTCTTCCAATACAGCCGCTGCACAACTGACCTGATTGGCCCCGACATTGGCTGCGCCGCTGCGCAGGGCGTGGACACAACGCCGCTCGGCGGCATCATCTCCCTGGGCCGCGGACCACTCCGCCTCCCAATTGGCGAAGTGCTGCAAGAAAAGACACAGCGCCTCCCACCAGAGATCTTCCCGCCCCAGCATGCGGTCAATTGCCGCAGGCACATCGAATCCTTCAAGCGAATTCGGCACCAACTCCGTTTTCTCCGTCATAATCTGCATTCGCTTCGCATTCTGGAAGCCCCTCATCCCAAATGAGGAATTGCAAAACATTAAAAATAGTAAAACAATCTGACTGACCCATGTTGGCGGCGACAATTCCAAATACGCACACCATGAAACACACAGCCCTCATCGTTGAAGACGATCCTGCCACCCGGCACGTCCTGGCTACCACGCTGGGCACTGCGGGGATCGAGACCATTTTCGCAGAGACCGGCGCAGCCATGTGGCAACGCCTGAAAGATGAGCCGGACCTGATCGTACTCGACCTCAGCCTGCCGGATGCAGATGGGCTCGAATTATTGCGCCAATTACGCCAACAGTCGGAAATCCCCGTCCTCATTCACTCCAATCGCTCAGATGAAATCGAGCGCATTATCGGCATTGAAATCGGGGCAGATGACTTCCTGCCAAAGCCCTGCAATCTGCGCGAATTACTGGCACGCGTTCGCGGCCTGCTGCGCCGCTGTCAGACCAAACCCACCAGCGCACGCACCGAAGGCGGAAACCGCTTGCACTTCGGCAATTGGGTCCTGAATACGGCCTCACGCGAACTCGCCACACTGGACGGCACCCCCACGGCGCTCGGCGTCTCCGCCTACGCCTTATTGACCGCCTTCCTGGAAAAGCCGTTCGAACCCCTCTCCCGCGAGCACCTCTCCCGTGTGCTGAAGCGTGAATACACGCCCTACGATCGGATCATTGATGTTCACGTCAGTCAGATCCGGCGCATCCTGGGCGCACAACCGGATGGCAGCGCCTACATCAAGACGCTGCGCTCCCAAGGCTACGTTTTCATTGCACCGGTAGAGTGCCACTGAGCCGCTCGAGCACAACGGTCATTCACCTGCACCCGGCCGCGCCGGACAAACCCCTGGCAGGCGCCCCCTGCAATGGCTGCGGGGTATGCTGCGCCCTGGAGACCTGCCCCTTGGCCCGGCTACGCTACTGGCGCAGCGGCGGCCCTTGCCCCGCACTAACCTGGTCGCCCACAACGGGACGCTATCTTTGCGGCTTGCTGGCCACACCGGAGCAACTGTTCCCCATGCTGCCGGAAAGCCTGCATCCGATACTGCAAAAAATTGTCCGCCGCTGGATCGCAGCCGGGCACGGCTGCGACTGCAACGCTGAAGTCACGCCACCGGCAAACTGATGCGGGCGGCGGTCAACGCAATTTCAACCCGATATTCCGGTTTGGCCAGCCGCGCCTGAACACAGGCCCGCGCAGGCGCACACCCGGCCGGCACCCAGGCATCCCAAACCGCATTCATACCGTCATAGTCCGCCATGTCTGCCAGATAAATCGTGGCCATCAGCAGATGCTGACGATCACTGCCCGCTTGTGCCAGCAAGCGATCGACACTCGCCAGCATGTTTTCGGTCTGCGCAACCACATCGGCGGCCAGATTGGAGGGCACCTCGACCAGATATACCGTCCCTGCATGCACCACGCTGTCTGAAAAGCGTTGCGTCGTCCCAAACCGTTCAATCGACATGATTTATCTATTCCACAAAAGCGCGAAGCCCATGCTGTCAGGCATGGGCTTCTTTGACACAGACCCCGGCGCATCGTGTCGGGGCAATCCGGCCGTCAGGCCGTCACGGGGTACAGCTCAATTCGTTCAAGAAATTCTTCCTGCAAAAACTGCCATGGAATCTCCTGCAGCACAGCCTGACTACCAGAACCTCACAGCGACCGGCTGCGAATCACTGTGACTTCAGCTTAGCACGGGTTTGAAAAAAATCCAGGCGAATCATCCCGGCGGGCTTGGCCCTCAGCGTGGTATCGGCGAGAATATGCCATACGCCATCCCGAGCGCGCCCCGATGGACAACCTGATCAAGGACACCGCTTCCCTCGAACTCTACTGCTGGCTTGACGCAGGCTCTGACCTGCCTGGCTGGGACATTCTCAAGGGCAGTCCGTTTGGCGCCACACTGGCCGCACCTGAAGGCGGCAGCCCGGCCCCCGGGGAACAGATGCTGTCCGTCCAAAACTATTTTGCGGAATACCATCTGGAATACTTCAGACAGCGCCGCTACAACCACTTCCCCAGCCGCCTGCACGCGCTGCTGCTCTTTGCTACCCAGACGGATGCGATGACTTTCCGCAACAAGCACCCGGAACGGGTCTTCGGCAAACAGCTCTCCTGCGCAACCACTCAGGGTGCGTATATCTGCTCCTTCCACGATGCCAGTTGGCTGGACTACCTGCGCTTGCCGCATAGTCTCTCCCTCGCCGCGCTCGATGACGTGGCAGACCATTACTGGTCGGGACGCACCGTCGAGGAAATCGGCCTGTCTTTCATGGACCAGCCCTGGCGCGAGCCCCCCGTCATCGAAGCCCTGTACCAAGGGACGCTCCAAGCAGCACCAGGGTCACAGCAATCGGGCTGGCTGCCGGGGTTCCGCTGATCCCCGGCGGGCGTGGTAGAGTGCGTGTTCCCGTCATACCAATTCACAACACGAGGAGTCCAGCAATGACGTATTACATCGACCAACTGCAACCGGGCATGTCTGCCAGCACGTCCAAGACCGTCACCGAAGCCGACATCATTCTGTTTGCCGGCATTTCGACCGACGTGAACCCGGCGCACCTGGACGAGGAATACTGCAAAGGTACGATGTTCGGCACCCGCATCGCCCACGGCATGCTGTCCGCCGGCTTCATCTCCGCCACCCTGGCCAACAAACTGCCCGGCCCCGGCACCATCTACCTGTCGCAAACCCTGAAGTTCAAAGCCCCGGTCAAGCCGGGCGACACGGTTACCGCCACGGTCACCGTGCGCGAAGTCAATGCCGCCAAGAATCGCGTCATCCTTGACACCGTGTGCACCGTCGCCGGCAAAACCGTGATCGATGGCGAATGCCTGATGATGCCGCCGGTCCGCCCGGCCGCCTGATCCACGCCAGCCCCGCATGCAAAACGCCGGCGATGCCGGCGTTTTTAATTGGGGAACTCAACGCAAAACTCAGGCGAGCGCCAGCAAGACCTCTTGCCGCACAGCGCGAATGATCTGGGAAACCCGTCCCGGCGTCAGGTCATAACGTGCCGCCACTTCATGCTGGGTCGAACCATACAGTTCGCACGCAATGAAGATGTTGCGATCTCTTAACGCACAGGCCTGCAGGGCATCAATTGCCTTACGCAACAGCCGGTTGGCCTCGGTTCGCTGCTCCGGGCCCGGCTGCGGATCGGCCAGCAGCGGCCCATCTTCCAGCGTGGGGTCCAGAGGCACCGCCGGCAACCAGGCCTCCGCCAGAAAACGCTCGGCCCAGGCGCGCTCGGCCGGCGCCACCTCCACGCCGGCAGCCACGGCTTCGCGGATGCGCCGAGCCTGCGCGTAGTCGCCGCGCGATTGCTCACCGGCGGCACGATAACCGTCGATCACCGCACCGCGGATCTTGAGGCCGGCGTAGCCCAGGAAGGCCGGATCGGTCACATTCCCTTTATGGGAGCGGATGGCCCGCAGGAGCCCGATCATGCCATCCTGATAGGCATCCGCTTCTTCCAGCACCGGCGGGCGCATGGCTTGCAGCGCACCGACGATGTGCCGGACCAGTGGCGCATAACGCGCCATCAGGCGGGCCTCGTCAGTGCCCGCCGTCATGTCAGAACGCCTCGTCCTGGCGCAGGAAACGCCACTGTCCGAGCGGCAGATCCCCCAGGCGGATGCGTCCGATACGCACGCGCTTCAGGCCGATCACCTTGAGGCCAACGAGTTCGCACATGCGACGGATCTGGCGCTTCTTGCCTTCCTTCAGGATGAAGTGCAGCTGATCTTCGTTCAACTGTTTCACCCAGGCCGGCTTCAGCGGCTTGCCATCGAGTTCCAGACCATGACGCAGCAGTTCAAGACCGCCCGGGATCATCTGGCCATCGACACGGACCAGATACTCCTTCTCGGCCTGACTGTCTTCGCCGATCAGCTTCTTGGCCACCCGCCCATCACTGGTCAGCACCAGCAACCCGGTCGAGTCCACATCCAGCCGACCCGCCGGCGCCAGACCACGCAGCATCCAGGGCTTGAAGGGCTGATCGCCCGACTGCGGCAACTGGTTTTCCTCGGTGATCAGGGTCACGGCCGGCACACAGCCCGGTTCGGGCTGCCCGGAGACATAACCAACCGGTTTGTGCAGCAGGATGGTAACGGCCTTGGCCTGATCGCGCTTGGCTTCCTGCGAAATGGTGATCTCGGCGGCCGGATCGATCCGCGACCCCAACTCAGCCACTTGCTCGCCATTGACGAAGACCCAGCCGCGCTCGATCCAGAGGTCCGCTTCACGCCGGGAACACAGGCCACGCTCGGACATCACCTTGGACAAGCGAACACCGCTCGGCGTCGGGCGATCGGCGACGGTCGACGCCGCCACACCGGCCTTTTCCACCGGGGCAACAGGACGCTCAGCACGCTCGCTCTGCGGACGGGCCGGCTTCTTGAACGACGCGTCGCCGCGCCGGGCTTGTGCCCAGGGATCCACCGCATTGTCACGCGGCGCGCGCGGGGCGCCATCGCCTCGCGGCTTTCCGGACGAGGGCTTACTGCCTTCGGCGCGTGCGGGTCGTGCCGTACCGCTCGGCCGATCTTTACCTGCCGGTTTCTGCTTCTCGAAACGGGCGGCTTTTTTCTGCAGACGCTCAGCCTCGGCAGCCGCCTTGGCGGCCTTGTTCACTCCCAATGTCCGCCGCTCGGCACTGCCCGCTACTTCACCCGGCTCGCCATCGCTCGGCGCAACAGCGGCGGGTTCCAAGACGGACTCGGCCGATTTTGCCGGTGCGGGGGTGTCGACCGTCGGGGCCGCCGGCTTGCGCCAACGGGCCCACGGGTCCTGCGAATGATCCTGATCGCTCATTGCACGTCGAGGAGTTCAACCTCGAAAATCAGCGTGGCGTTCGGCGGAATGACGCCGCCCGCGCCGTAAGCGCCATAGCCCAGATTGGACGGGATGGTCAGCTTGCGCGTGCCGCCCACTTTCATGCCTTGCACGCCTTCGTCCCAGCCCTTGATCACATGACCGCGGCCCAGCGGGAACTGGAAGGAATCATTGCGATCCTTGCTCGAATCGAACTTGCTGCCATCGGTCAGCCAGCCGGTGTAATGCACGGTCACGAACGCGCCGGCCAGGGCCTCGGCGCCGTTGCCTTCAACGGTGTCTTCGTAGATCAGGCCGGAGGCCGTGGTGATTTCAGCCATGAAAAAGCTCCTTTTCGAAAGGCGCGAAGTCTATCATAAGCCATTGAAAAGCCTTTGACTTATCGGTTTTTTTCCGTATAATGCGCGATCCTTTGCAGTACCCTTCGTTATTAATTCGGAGTCCAACTCATGTATGCGGTCGTAAAAACCGGTGGTAAGCAGTATCGCGTTACCGCTGGCCAAAAACTCAAAGTAGAACAGATACCGGCAGAAGTTGGCGCAGAAGTCACCCTCGATCAGGTCCTCATGGTAGGCGAAGGCGAGAGCGTGAAGATCGGCGCCCCCACCGTTGCTGGTGCCACCGTCAAGTGCACCGTGGTTTCCCACGGTCGTCACGACAAGGTCAAGATCTTCAAGATGCGCCGTCGTAAGCATTACCAGAAGCGTCAAGGCCATCGTCAGAACTACACCGAACTGCGCATCGACACGATCGCTGCCTAAGTTCAGAGAAGGAGCTAGTTAAATGGCACACAAAAAGGCAGGCGGTAGTTCACGTAACGGCCGCGACTCACAGGCAAAACGTCTTGGCGTGAAGCGCTACGGCGGTCAATTCGTTCTCGCCGGCAACATTCTGGTTCGCCAGCGCGGCACCGAATTCCACCCGGGCGAAAACGTCGGCTGTGGCAAGGACCACACCCTGTTCGCACTGAAGGACGGCATTGTCCAGTTCTCCATCAAGGGCGAAAAGAAGCGTCGCACGGTGACCATCGTTCCGGCCGCCGAATAATCGGCCCGGCGGAACCGAAGAAGCCCTATCCGCCGGATAGGGCTTTTTTTATTGCTGTGCAAATTACCCCAAAAAAGCAGGTCGACCGTCTGTGACGCGCCTGCCGTAGTTTGCAAAGCAATAAACCCCTCGCCCCGGACAACCGGAAGGAAAGCACATGAAATTTATCGACGAAGCCAAGATTTTCGTAAAAGCCGGTGACGGCGGCAACGGCATCGCCACCTTCCGGCGTGAGAAATACATTCCGATGGGCGGCCCGAACGGCGGCGACGGCGGGCGCGGCGGCAGCGTTTTTGTGATCGCCGATCGCAACATCAACACCCTGGTCGACTATCGCTACACCCGCAAATTCTTCGCCCAGCGCGGCGAAAACGGCGGCAGCGCCGACTGCTACGGCAAGGGCGGCGACGATATCGTGCTGCGCGTCCCGGTCGGCACGGTCATCTCCGACCTGAACACCGGCGAAGTCGTGGCCGACCTCAACGCGCACGACAAGAAAATCCTGATCGCCAAGGGCGGCAAGGGCGGCCTCGGCAACACGCACTTCAAGTCCTCGACCAACCGCGCCCCGCGCCAATGCACCAAGGGTGACCCGGGCGAGGAATTCGAACTGAATCTGGAACTGCGCGTCCTGGCCGACGTCGGCCTGCTCGGCATGCCCAACGCCGGCAAGAGCACCCTGATCCGCGCCATCTCCGCCGCCCGCCCCAAGGTCGCCGATTACCCCTTTACCACACTCCACCCGAACCTCGGCGTGGTCCGTGTCGATGCCGAAAAGAGCTTTGTCGTGGCCGACGTGCCCGGCCTGATCGAAGGCGCCGCCGACGGCGCCGGTCTGGGCATCCGCTTCCTGAAGCACCTGCAGCGCACGCGCATCCTGTTGCACATCGTCGACATCGCCCCGCTCGATCCGGACGCGGATCCGGTGCACGACGCCAAGGCCATCGTTGATGAACTGATCAAACACGACCCCACGCTGGGCAGCAAGCCGCGCTGGCTGGTCATGAACAAGCTGGACCTGATTGATGAAGACGAACGCCAGGCCCGCATGGATGAATTCGTCGCCGCCTACAAAGCGGCCACGCACTACGACGGCCCGATCTTCGCGATCACCGCCATCAGCGGCGACGGTACCCGCCCCCTCATCTACGCCCTGCACGAAGCACTGGAAAAGCTGGCCATTCCGGACGAAGTCCCGGATGAAGAGGCAGCGGACGCCGCCGCCCACACCGAAGTCGAGATCGACAGCGACGACGACCTGGAAGACGAAGCATGAGCCAAACCCGCCTCGCCCACGCCAAGCGCCTGGTCGTCAAAGTGGGCTCGGCGCTGGTCACCAACAACGGGACCGGCCTCGACCTCGCCGCAATCCACGACTGGGCCCGCCAGATCAGCGCCTTGCGCCGCGACGGCAAGGAAGTGGTTCTGGTCTCCTCCGGCGCCATCGCCTGCGGCATGCAGCGCCTCGGCTGGGAAAAGCGCCCGAAGAGCGTGCATGAATTGCAAGCCGCCGCCGCCGTTGGCCAGATGGGCCTCGCCCAGGTGTATGACAGCGCCTTTCTGGAACACGGCCTCAATACCGCCCAGATCCTGCTCACGCACGACGATCTGGCGGACCGCAAACGTTACCTCAACGCACGTTCGACGCTGACCACCCTGCTCAACCTCGGCGTCGTACCGATCATCAACGAAAACGACACCGTGGTCACCGACGAAATCAAATTCGGCGACAACGACACGCTCGGCGCGCTGGTTGCCAACCTGATCGAAGCCGATGCGCTGATCATCCTGACCGACCAGAAAGGCCTCTACACCGCCGACCCGCGCAAGGACCCGAGCGCCACCCTGATCCAGGAAGCGACCGCGGGCGACACCTCGCTGGAAGCCATGGCAGGCGGCGCCGGCACGTGCGTCGGCACAGGCGGCATGATCACCAAGGTCATCGCTGCCAAGCGTGCTGCTCGCAGCGGCGCCCACACCGCCATTGCCAGCGGACGTGAAGACAATCCCATCGTACGCCTGGCCGCAGGCGAGCCCGTTGGCACCCTGCTCGTCGCGACCACCCAGCCGCTTGCCGCCCGCAAGCAGTGGCTTGCCGACCACCTGCAACTGGCCGGCCGCCTGCACCTCGACCAGGGTGCGGTCGACGCCCTCAAGGCCGGCAAATCCCTGCTCCCGATCGGCGTCACCAGCGCAGAGGGCGACTTTGAACGCGGCGCCGCCGTCGCCTGCATTTCCCCCGACGGCATTGAAGTCGCCCGCGGCCTGACCAACTACGGCAGTGGCGAAGCCCGCCTGATCGCACGCAAGACCACCACCGAGATCGAAGAACGCCTCGGCTACGTGGATGAACCTGAAATCATCCACCGGGATAACCTGATCCTGACAGCCTGATCTAGAAAGCCACAAAAAGCAAAAGCCCCGTCAAAAGCGGGGCTTCTTTTTTGCCTGCAATAACGGCACACCAGAAAGCAACACAAAAACAGCAGACAATAAAAAACGGGTGCCGAAGCACCCGTTTTCAGTTCTGAATCTAGCTAGGCCAGATTAGAAGGAGTGACGCAGGCCAACCATGTAGCCGGTGTAATCAGCGCCGTTACCGTTGGTGGTGCCGTTGTTAACCGGGTTGTTGTAGAAAGCGTAGTTCACGCCATCCTTGTTAGCCAGGTGGCTGTAACGAGCATGCACGATGGTGCGCTTGGAGAGCTCGTAGGTGTAGACAGCGGTCCACAGGGAAGCGCCGGAGTTAGCAACTTCACCAGCTTCGGTCTTGGTCTTGGCGGCCTTGGCGTATTCGAGACCAACGGTGTTCTTGCCGAAGGACTGAGCAACACCCAGGGAGAAGGCGTTACGCTTCAGGTAACCACCAGCAACATCGGTGTCAGCCTTGGTGTTGTCGTACAGAGCGGTCAGCTTGGTAGCGGTCGGCAGGGTGTAGACAGCAGCCAGACGGTAGACGCGAGCGTCAGCATTGTCGTTGCCCAGGGTACCAGCGGCGGAGGAATTCACAGCCTTGTGGTAGCCAGCACCAACGAACAGCGGGCCATTGTCGTACTGACCAGCAACTTGGAAGGAACGGGCTTCAGCTTGGTCAGCACCGTTCTTCTGGGTTTCGCCGTTAACGTAAGCAACGGTACCAGTGAAACCGCCAAAGGACGGGGAAACGTAAGCAACAGCGTTCTTGGCGCGGTCGTCAGCACCAGACTTAACGCCCTTGATGGCGCCGGTCAGGGAAGCGGTGGTACCGAAGCCAGCAGCAGCCGGAGCCAGTTCAACCTTGGCACCGAAAGCGCGCAGCGGGTGGGTCAGGGTACCAGCAACAGCGGTACCGAAACCACCGGTCAGGCCCACGAAGGAGTCACGGTTGTTGTCGATAGCGCCGGTGTTGTCCGGAGCAACGGTGCTTTCGATCTGGAAGACAGCCTTCAGGCCGTTACCCAGGTCTTCCACACCCTTGAAGCCGATGTAGGAAGAGTTGCTGTCCAGGCGGCCAACGGTCGACTGGTTGTTGGACGGGGTAGCAGCGGCATTGCCAGAGGACTTAACAAAAGCTTGGCCCAGATCGACCACACCGTAAACGGTGACGTTGGTTTGAGCAGCGGCGGAACCGGCGACAGCGGCCAGGGCCAGAGCAATAATCTTCGTTTAAAGCATGCAAAAATCTGTCCTGATGGTTTCTTATAGTGCTTTATTTTCAATAACTTATAAAAAATACGCACTACAATCCTTGGAGCTGAAAACATGTCAAACACGAAGAGAATTCAACTTTTACTTTAAAAGACCTCGTTTTTTTAATTTAAAAGACCAAAGAGATCGGTTGTTTGCGCTGTTTTTAGCTTACACCGCATAATCTACGTTAGCATAATAAAAATTTTAAACTATTGTTTTAATTGAATATTTTTAACATCAACCTGAGCAAAATCCGTTACCGGCAAAACACGTCCGGATTGTCATTTAAAGGATGCACTTCAGGGTAGCAGAAGCGGTGCAGCCCTTCTCCTACCGAGCGTCAATTTCCTTGACGCTCAGACCAGTTCAACTGCATTACGCAGCACACCTGGACGCAGATCAATGTAGCGTTGCGTCGTGGCCATATTGGCATGCCCGGCCAAGGCCATCATCACCCGCACGCTGACACCCTTTTCAGCCAAGTTCGTCAAAAAGCCACGGCGACCACTATGGCTGCTGGCACCGTCTAAGCCTGCTTGCTTGTAAATGCCGTTGACCACCTGCGTCAGCGAGTTGGCGGTGAAAGCGTCGCTGCGCTGACTGGCGAAGAGGGCCTGCTTCGGGTCCGCCACTGTTACGCCCTGCAGGTAGCGGGTAAGTTCAGCTCGCATGCGCTCATTCAGCAGCACCGTGCGACCACGCTTGCCCTTGGTTTGTTCTGCAGTGAGATTGATTTCGTCACGCACGCTGCCATCACTGGACACTACATCGCAGATACGAACCGCAGCCACTTCACCAATCCGCATACCCGCCAAGTGCGTGAGCAACAGGATGACCCTGTTACGCTTCGCATTCTTGGTTTTCGCTACATAGTCCAGCAGGCGCTGCAGTTCGCGCTCGTTCAGTGTTCTTGCATGCTTCGTCATTTTCGCTTCTGGCTTTGATAATGAAATCGCGCATGCATTATGTTTTCGTATCGGCAACTTTCCTACCCCACTTTTTCGTTTCGCTCGACCATTAAAAATCAATGACTTAGCGCCACTGATAATATTTTGTGCAAAACATGCTCAGTCGTATTTAGCCCGAAACGTGTGGCAAATCTGCCACTGCGATCGGGTCCGCGGCGAAAAACGCCCTGCTAAAGGCTCGTGCGGACACAGTCTGACATGGGTAACTGAACTTGGGCGAAAAGCGGGGGTTGGTCTTGCGGTGTGCGCCACAATGGGGAGTAAAGGTTTTATTACTTCAAGCAATAAAATGCAGCCCAGCACTCCCTATATGTCGGATAATTAACTCTTGGACTGTGCCGCCTTCTTGGCGCCCGACTTAGATTTTCTGGCTTTTTCAGCTGCTTTTTCGGCTCGCTTACGGTCTGCAACTATTTTCCCCTGGAATTCGGCGTTAGCCTTGGCAATGCGTGCCTCGCACTTGGCCTTGTTCTCTGCAGCTTTCTTTACTGCCTCGTATCGTTTAAGCAGCTGCTTGCTTTTTTTATCGGCCAAGTGGCGCTCCTCATCACGCCTGATATCGAACCACGGTTTGTGGCCTGCACGCTTGGCACTCTCGGTGATGTAATCGAAAATCAGCCGCTCCAGTTGCTCCGTGACCGGGATCTGCAGCTGCAGTTCGAGTTGATCGAGTGGATCCTTGTGGGCCAGCACGAGGCAATAGCCCCTGTCATCGTTGCTGAACCGATGGCGGTTGCTGGAATCGAGCTGCACCCGGGCCACAACCGGTAAGCGCCAAAGCATCTGGTAGCTGGCCGCACGATCTGCTTGTTTGCCATCCGTGTGCAAAACGCCTGCATCAGCCTTGGCAACCTTTGCAAATGCATGGCGAATTTTCTCCAACCCGCCCATCTCGTCGACGAAGGCTTGGAAGCTCTTAGGCTCGATCTCGTAGTTGTATGCCAGCACAAAGGAGCGCGAATAACTCAGCAGGGTCTTGTCCTTGGCATCCTTGAACAAGAACTTCAGCAGCACCGTCGCCGTTGGTGTGTCGTAGTGGGTCGTCACCCCATCGATGGTCTTCAGCACGCTCCTCAACTCGTCAAACACGCTGAGCGCTTGCTCTGAGTTGCAGATGGCACGGTAAAGAGCGTAGGCGTCTGCGAGGATGGTGAAGAGTTTTTTACGGGTCTGCGTTTCGAAGGCCCGCACCCGCTGACGCAGCACCTTGGCGGAGGTCATGAGCTGCCAGCGATCAGCCAGCTCATGAAGCTCTCGCTGGGACAGCCTCACCCCTTCCTTGAACCTGTCGCACTCCGGATACTGATGCGCCAGTTCGCTTTGCACCAAGATCGGCTTCCCTTGCTGCTCGCGCATGCGGATATAGGCGGCGTCAGCTTCGGCATCGAGCTTTGCCTGTGCCTCGGCGGCTGCTTGTTTGGCAGCTGCCCGCTTATCAGCATCGACATACCACTGTTTCTGCTCGCGGAACATCCGCTCCCGATCCATTGGCGGCCTACCTGTTCGCTCAAACAGCCCTGCAAAACTGGCGATCTTGGCATCGACCTGTCGGTAGATTTCCTCGTCCGAGGGGATGTAGGTGGCATCTGCAGACATAACGGCGGTATCTCAGTATCCTGGATAAAGGCCACCAGTTTATTGCTTAAAGCAATAAATTCGCCAGCACTGCCGTCCGTGATCTCGATGCCCTATGTGACACTTGTGCTGATTGTTACTGGCACTGCACATGATCGCCCTTCGAGCGATCAACTCGTTGTCGTTGCCGTCGCTCACTGCCGTTCGTGACACAACGCCATCTCGTATTTTGAATGAAGAAGCTCAATCGAAGATTGAGTGCTTTTTGATTTTGTTAGATTCGGATTGCTCGGTCTGACCATGCCCAGTGTAGGGCATCGTGGTCCTGTTATTTTGTTGAGTTCCTCAAAACTCGGGCTATCACACAGCTTGCTCACGCAAGCGAAGGCAGGTTCTGCGATCATCCTTCATTACGTGCTGTCCTTACGCAGATCGTTGCAGCCATAGCCAAGCACACCAACGACCTTGTGGGTTTACGTCGTCCCCACTCACTTTTTTCACGCATCGCTGCGCTACCAACCACGACAACATCGCAAACGGAACTGCCACAGAGGGGCGTCGTTTCAGGCATCCAGCCATCAGCTGGGTAGTGCGATGAGGCGAACAGCAAGAAGTTCGTTTGCTTACCGTCACACATCAGAACGGATTTCGCGGCACAGTAACAGTCGGCGTGCCAACCTTCGCCTTGCTTGTATGTTTTTATTTATGCAGGCTGATATGAAAAGCCGTGAAATCCGGCGAAAAGCCATTCAAATCCCATGCTTCTCTCGGTTGCCCATGCGCCGAGGCCGACCATACAGTTGTTCTACCCGGTAACGACAGCCAAGGACAACGCAATGAGCACCCTTTCCAATCTCAAGTTGATTACCAGCAAACGCCAAGCCTCGGGCGGTGCCGTGGCCCATCGGCGTGGCAAGCTGGCAGAAAAGATCGACGAGCAGATCGCACTGATCACCGCGCAGCAAGAGGGCCGCGTCTACGCCCCAAAGAAGACCAAGATCATCGTGAACAAGGCCACTGGTCAACGCGGCAGCATCGAGGTTATCAAGCGGGTCAAGGAATGGTTTTGGTACGGCGAAGGCGGCAAGATCCATCTCAACATCCGCTACGGCAGCAAGATCATCGAACTGGCCAAGGGGAAAAATGCCATCGAGGTAGCCGACACCAAGGAACTGCTGGATACCCTGGCCTTGATTCGAACGGCGGTCATGGCTGGCGAGTTGGACAGCCAGATTGAAGCCACCAGCGAAAAACTTCGTGCCGTATTCACCAGGTAGCCCAAAAAGGATAACTACAACAAAGGGAGAGACCATGCGGCTATTTGAATTTACCAACGCGGAAGAACAACTGGCGCTGCTGCGAACCATCATTGACAACACATGGCGGGCCATCGAGCAACAGGCCCAGCAACAAAGGCAGGCCGCCAGTGAGACAAAGACAAAAACTGCATCGAAACCCCGTAAGGGCAAAGGTAGCAAAGAAGCAAAGTCAATCACACCGCCGCGCAGCCGGTCTGCTCCACCACCGTCTCCTGCTCAGCCTGTTAAAAATTTGCCGACCAACACGAAGCCCATATCGCCGCCTCAGCGTAATCGCGTTGGCAACATCAAGCCTTTTGGCGCGAAAACGCAGTTTTCCGGCGCTGATCAGGCTGCAGCAAGCCATCGATGAAGTGGCGATGTGGAAGACGCCAAAAATGGTCTGTGCCCGGCAATCTGTGTCGCGCAGTTTTTTCGGGTGAGCTACTTAAGTTTTCTGCCTGGTGATTTTTGACCATACCCCCTGCCCTGCAGCGTCATTTTTATTGACGCTTGACCAGCACTGCCAAGGATCATGACACGCAAGACCCCACACACAGCGCCGACTGCCACCTACCAGCAGGTGTTCGAGCAGTGGCAACGTTCATCGACCAAGCGTCGTATGACCACCGTTGTGGACTATCAGAAAGTTTTCGATGCGTTTGCCAGCTTTGTCCAGCACAAGGACTTGGCAAGCATCGAGAGGAAAGATGTGCTGGCCTTCCGCGATCACTTGCTGACGCTGGGGCAAAGTGCCGTAACCGCTAATCATAAGGTGGGCATTCTCAAGGGCATTTTCAGGGTCGCTGTGGAATACGAACAGATCCCCAACAATCCCGTAGCCGATGTGCGTTCGATAGGCACGCAGCGGCAAAAAGCTCGTGTGGCCTTTAGCGCCGATGATCTCAATCGACTATTTCAGTCGGAGGTGTTCACTGCTGGCCTGCGTCCCAAAGGTGGTGGCCGAGATGCGGCTTACTGGCTACCGTTACTGGCACTATTTACTGGGGCGCGAGTTGAGGAGTTGGCGCAGCTGTTGGTTTCCGATGTCAGGCACGAAGAGGGACTGGGGCACTATCTCAATATCACCGACGAAGCTGCACATGCTCAACTGAAAAACGCAGCGTCCCGTCGTCGCATTCCGCTACACACCGCTGTGCTCGATTGTGGTTTTCTGGAGTATCTGGCTCGATGCAAGCGCCCCGGATTGCTGTTTCCTGATCTGCGCGCGAACTCACGCCGCAAGTTGGGGGGCTACTTCAGCACGTGGTTTTCAATTTATCTGCGGCAGAAAATGGGCATCCACGATGCTCGTAAAGTCTTCCATTCGTTTCGCCATACCTTCAAAGATGCCTGCCGAGCCGTGGGCATCGAAGAGGAAGTGCATGATGCGCTGACCGGCCATACGGGTAATTCAGTCAGCCGGCGCTATGGCAACGATCAGTATCCGTTAGAACCGCTGTTCGAGGCCATAAATCGGCTTGAGTTTGCAGGGCTTGATCTCAGCCATCTTTACACCCGGCCGGTATCGCAGAAACTGTCGATGAATGAGCTCAGGATGATTTCGGCCTATCACGGCATCATCGTGGCTTTTCCTACGCCCAAAACCAGGCGTAGCAGTCAGCCCTTCGTGCTGGCAATGTGCGATGGGCTCCAAGCTGGTTTCGATATCGCTGCCAACAAACCCATCTTCGGCGAGTTACCGCGCAACAAGCAGATGCTGGTCAATGCGTGGGTGGAAATACACAAGGAAGAACTGGTGGCCAACTGGCACGCTGGGCAGATCACGGGCGAGTTTTTTAAACTGGACCCGCTACGCTGAATGTCGTTCAAAACGACAAACTGCGGGCAGCGTGATACAGGCGGGCGGCGCAAACTTGCAACAGGCCCCCTACAAACGCTGATCGCTTGAGGCCAAAGGCTCGGGCTGCTGGGCTGGGCTAAAAAGGCGCTATAGACGGCTGCAGGTGCTGATTTGCTTGATGTCGTTTTAAACGACACTTTTTCAACAGCACCATAGCAAACAGCCACCCGAAGGTGGCTGTTTTGGTTTCTAACTAAGTCTTAACTTAGATTAGAAGGAGTGACGCAGGCCAACCATGTAACCGGTGTAGTTAGCACCAGCAGCATCAACGGTAGCAGCACCTTGGTTAACCGGGTTCAGGTAGAAATTGGTGTTCATTTCGTCCTGATTGGCCAGACGGCTGTAACGAGCATGCAGCATGGTGCGCTTGGACAGCTCGTAGGAGTAAACAGCAGTCCACATGCTAACCTTGGTTTGGTCTGCGGTACCAGCATCGGTCTTGATCTTGCCGCTTTGTGCATATTCAACACCAACGGTGTTCTTGCCGAAGGACTGAGCAACACCCAGCGAGAAAGCATTACGCTTGATGAAGCCATCACCGCTAACCTTGGTATTGTCGTACAGAGCGGTCAGCTTGGTAGCGGTCGGCAGGGTGTAAACAGCGGCGAGACGAATAACGCGAGCGTCAACACCGTCGGCGGCAGCAGTAACCGGAGTCGCTTGGAAGGAGTTGTAACCCAGTTGCGGTTCTTTAGCCTTGTGGTAGCCAGCACCAACAAACAGCGGGCCATTATCGTACTGGGCAGCAACTTGATATGCGCGAGTATTCACGTTTGCGTCAGCAGTTGCAGACGCAGCAGCATTGGTCTTTTGCTCACCATTGATATAAGCAACGGTACCCGAGAAACCGCCGAAGGACGGGGAAACGTAGGCCACTGCATTATTTGCACGGTTATCAGCACCAGTGTGCAGACCAGCAATAGTACCCGTAACGGAAGCCATCGTACCGAAACCAGCAGCAGCCGGGGTCAATTCAACTTTGGCACCGAAAGCACGCAGCGGGTGAGTCAGGTTACCTGCGACAACAGTACCGAAACCACCGGTCAAACCAATATAAGCATCGCGGGTACCGTAGGTGTTGGTGGTGCCAATCACGCCAGTATCAGCAGCAAAACCAACTTCATACGTGAACAGTGCCTTCAGGCCATTGCCCAGATCTTCAACACCTTTGAAGCCGATGTGGGAAGAGTTGTTGTCCAGACGACCAACGGTGCCCTGTTCGGTGTTAGCAACGGAAGAGCCAGAGGACTTAACAAAAGCCTGACCCAGATCAACTGCACCGTAAACGGTAACGTTGGATTGGGCGAAAGCGGCGGAAGAGGCAGCAGCAGCAACGGCCAGAGCAATAATCTTCTTCAGCAGCACAAATCTGCTTTTAGGTTAGCAAATATTTTTCCTTTTAATAACAATTGACTAAATTAATTTCCGTTTGGTTTTTCTGCCAAAACATTACATTCCAAACGAATTTTTATACCAATTTTTATGCTAAACGACTGCAAATTTCGGTATAAAAGGCTGAGCTTTTTTCGCCATTCACATAAAACGCTCAGTTTTAACTTGCCATCAAGCCAGAAAGACCAAATAAAAACCGAAGGCAACAACGGCGGCGCAATGGAATAAAATGCTTTGTTCTAAAGCGCCCTATCGGCTTTACCGCGCAAAATGGCCTTTTACATTTTTTTTGGGATGCAAAGATGCCCGCACGAAGCGGGCTATCTTTAGCAGCGCAGCTACTGATCAGCGCAACTGACGTAACCCGGCACGCATTACATTGTGCGCAACATTACGCACCGAGCCATTACAGCCGGCAATGATGGCTTGTAGTTGCGTGTCGTCTAAAACGACGTTGAGTTGAGCACAGATTTTTTGTGCGAATGGCATTAACTGCTCAGTTTTCGCCGCGTTCATTTCAACGAGCACGCACCGATCGAGTAGGCCACGCTCGATAGCCGAAATATGATTAGTGGTTAAAACGAAGATTGCTCGGTTCGTGTTCATTGCCGACTTCAGACTTTGCTGGGCCAACTTTGTTAAGTTATCGACCTCGTCGAGTATGAAGTAATGAAGGCTGCTGCTGTTAAGGGATAACACACTAAGCTGCTTTTTGATCAGCTCCATAACTTGCGGCCCAGTAAAGCCTTGCTGGCACCCAATGAACTCGGGTTGCATAACCAAATCGTCATTATATTTAATCTGTTCAATAGCCTCTGGCAGCAGATTTGCCAGTGCTGTTTTTCCTGTTCCCCATACGCCATACAACAGGATGCCGCTCTTACCAAAAGCGGGCAATGGCTCCTCGCCGCTGATAATGTCGCAGATACGCTGCTTGGATTCGTCGTTTCCAAAGACAATATCGGCAACAGAGGTTGGCTGAAGATTATTGATATCAAACATAGTAATTTTCCTTTTAAAAGTGATTTCATTTGCACGGGCAGCAGCAGCTAAACTGCTGCCCGTTGCTATTTCGTTGTTAAGCTGCAGCCTTCATTGCACCGTCAGCTTCGTTTGCTGCCGTCAGTTCCTTTAGCGCCGCTTTGTGCTTTTCTTGTTCGCAGCCATACAACGACACAAACGCTGCATTGACTGCTGTATTGCTGCGCAGCACAGCACGAACGGCATAGGTGCTATCGGCTTGTTGCGTTGCCAGCAGCACACAATCGCAGCCGACAAAATCGCTGTCGCTGAGGCCAGACAATGCTTCCGAATGGACATTGGCCAGCACAGGCAAACTGTCAAAGTTTTGCTGTGCAATTTCTACTTTTTGCTTCGGACTGACAAACGTGGCACTACGCGACATACGAATTTCTTGCACCCCTCCTTCCTGCTCAATCCAGTCAGCCAGGTTAGTTGCCAGAACTTGTTCGGCTTTGGCTGCACGCAGCACGAGTGAGTAGGTGCTGAGACGACGACGATCTATGTCGCCGAAAACGGCACGCACAATGCGGGTCATTAACGGCGTATCTTTTTTAATGCGATAGCCGCGCTCTTTGTAGAATGCTTCGAGTGCAGCGCTGCGCTGTTTCGACTCAGTCACGCCCAGCTCGCCAGCGAAGGCGTAGCACTCGGCAAGAATGGCGTAGAGCTGTTGATTGCTCGTGCGATAAGCCCCCTCTTCCCATTCCTTGCGGCTGCATTCCAAGCGGCTAAGCGTGTCGATTGGCGAATAGGTTTTTGAGGGAGCCACACGGGTGTCGTTTTGAACGACATTGGCGGTTTCGTTGGCTACGGACTTGATAACGATTGCTTCCATTTTTAACTCCTTTGTTAGTGATTAAGTTGTTGTCTGAATGTCGTTTTGAACGTCGTTCAGCACAGGAGTTATTGTCTTACTTTAGGGTAAAATGCGAGACTGACTACATATTCGACGCAATTTACTTGATAAGAAATGAAAAGCCGATTTCTTGCACTACACCCCTTGCTCGGGACTAAGAACAAGCCAGCAGCCCTACATTTACAAGAACGCAGTCCCTATTACTGGTGGTGGGCGTATTTACGAAGGAATGCAGACTACTTGGCTTGCTGCGAAGCTGGTGGTGTCGGCGAACTGGGCTGGCTATATGCCGATTTCGGTGATGTGCGCACCGATGATTTCAGAAGCTGGTGGGGAGGCAGCGAGCAGCGCGGGGCCAAGCTTTTTGGGGAACAAGCCATTGAACATCGTCTGACTGAAATCACCGAAGTCGACGTGTTTCAAAATCATAAGGACATCGGACTTGCCGTTATTTCAGTCAATCTGAATATCAACAAGCGGAAGTTGCAGCAGTATTTTGCTAATTGGCTGACAACAGTCCATAAAGGTAAGCCCGGGCGGCGCTCACTGGGCAAGGAAGGCGTTAGTAGCGCCAAGTATCCATTACATCGAAATTTCAGCCAGCATAATCTGCGGCTGATGCTGGCCGTCTATGATGCGTGGACAGCCAATCAGGCCTTACCGAAGCCCGAGCGGAAAACAATGTGGCAAGTGGGCGAGGCATTGAAGCTGGTGCCTACTGCGATTACCAAAGCCAGAGATACGCAAGCCGAACGCACCAACAAGCTCAACGTAATGACCGTCGCCGTCAGTCGGTATGTCAAACAGGCGAAGGCCATCATTGCCAATACGGCGAAAGGCCAGTTTCCCAACAGCAAGCTATGAATGTCGTTTTGAACGACGTTTTAAATCAAGTTGGCCGCTGCTTTGAGTTGCGACGGACTGCTGTAAAGATAGACTGCCGTTGTTGAAATACTGCGGTGCCCAGCCAGCGTCTTCAATATGTGGATCGAAGTGCCTTTGTTAGCCAAATTTGTGAGGTAACTGCGCCGCCCACTGTGACTGCTTGCGCCTTCAATGCCCACTTTGCGATAAAGGGAGTGGAAGAACTGAGCGAGAGTGTTGGCAGTAAAACCGCGCGTTGCTTCTTTCTGTGTGGCAAAAAGCACAGCTTCGATTGAAGTAGGTGGAACTGCTTTTACATAAGCAGCCAATTCCTTTTGTAGTTTGCTGCCCAAATACACCGTTCTGCTGTGCCGTCCTTTCGTCTGCTCTGCTGCCAAGTAAATTTCCTCTTTCACAGCACCGCTACTGTGCAGCACGTCGCAGTAGCGTAGCCCCGCAATTTCCTTACAGCGCATTCCAGCCAAGTGCGACAACAACACAATGGCACGATTGCGTTCGGCGTGTTGTCGCGTCGACACATAGTCTAATACGCGTCGCAGTTCGGTGTTGTCAAAAACTTTCGCTTGCGCCATTGCTTCCTCCCAAAATCAAATAATTCGCGTGCAGTTATTATGTTTTCTTTGTTTTATGATTCGCAACCAAAATTGCAATCCGTTAAGTCGTTGAATTACAAATGAACCAAATACAATAGTAATTTTATTTATTTTTATGACTACAAAAAGCCTCGATTCGATCTGACATTAAACCAATTGCGCACTTCTTGATAATAATCCTTTGGCTCATCGGCTACATCTTGATCCAAAGTCATCTCATCGGTCTCCTCACTCCTAAAGTCAAAGCGCTCAATCGCATAGTGCACAGACTTGAAAGCCAAAGTATCCAAATTTTCTTCGATGTAATCAGCCCCTTCACCATTGAAGAGCCAGTCAACTGCATACTCAAACTCTCCATTTCGATCGGCTTTCTCAAGCCATTCAGAAATGATGTAATTTCCTTGTTCAATCATTTCCTCTTGAGCATTCCAGATCATCTTGTGCAGGGCGCTGTGGAGGTCATTCATTTCTTCACTCATCAAAAATCTCCAAATCAAATTAGACAGAGGGCCAAAGACCAAAACCGTAAATTATGCCAAATTTTACAGTAGCGCGAAAATTTTTAGGGAAGTACTTACGCTTTCTGCCTGGTGATTTTGCACCACTACACTACGTATAACTGAGTGCGTTGCACTCAGCAGCTTCAACGCTCGCACACTCGCGTTTCGCAGTATTTCTGTTTTTTATTTTAATGCTTTAAGCAGTTTGTTATTTTGCTAGATTCAAGTCACACTGAGCCTTAAGCACAAGGCCCAGTGTGAAAAGACGTCATTTGCTGAGTTCTTTATTACACACCTACTTCGGCACAACCATATACTGGCAAGGGCGGTTTTGCTGTCTCCTTTTACGTGCAGTGATAAACGCAACCAATGTATGCAGCAGAAGTAGCTACTACATACCGGTTCGCAAGTTACTGTGTTAAGCATTGCTTGCTCGTGTCGCTGAGCTTTCGGCTCCGACTTGTGCTGTTATTTGTTACCCCTTGTTCTAGTCCGACGTAGCAAACGTGGATAGCAGCCATAAATGGTTAGTAGAACAAGTCTCCGACACTACACGGAACTTCCATCCCTATGCACACGACTGGCTAGGTTTAGGGCATCTAATCGACTCAGCGATGCAACTGTTGATTTAGTGTTGATTGGGTGACGACTGTGTATCGCGCCATAGTTATTTAGCAAAACCAAATAAAATCAGAATATTTTTTAGGCCAATCTTCAGCCATTATCGGTTGTCCATATTGCTGGCCTGACCATAAAGTTAAGTCACATAAACAACTTTATGGATAATCAAATGGCAATCCTTTCTAATCTAAAGCTGGTTTCGGCACAACGCAATACCCACAGCTCGCCGGTCATTCAACGCCGCAATAAGCTTTTGAAGCAGCTCTTTCAGCAGATCAATTTGGCCAAAGCACAAGAGTCCGGCGAATGTTATGCGCCTACTTATTTGAAAAAGGTGACCAATTCAGTAACTGGCGAAACAGCAACGATTCAAGCGACCAAACAAGTAAAACAATGGTGGTCTTATTCCGACAACGGAAAAATCAATCTGTTTATTCGCTATGGTGCAAAGATTCTAACGCTCGGCAAAAACACGAATGCCATTGAGCTATCGGACAAGAGTAAGCTGGTTGAAACTTTGGAGCTGATTAAGCAAGCAGTCGAAGCCGGAGAAATGGATGCTGCAATTGAGACCGTAAGCCAGGCTACTCGAAAGCAATTCAAATGAGTTCGGTGATGCCAAATCCAAAAGCTCAATATCGGCACAGCACACACTCATTCGTCTATTTTGAATTGTCTTTTTAAACGACAGACGCATTTCGTCTTCATAAATACATAAAAGGAGAACGCAATGCGTCTATTTGAATTCGCCAGCGCAGAAGAGCAATTGGCATTATGGAAATTGGTATCTGGCAGCGTATGGAGTGCAATCAGCCTTCAAGCTAAAGAAGAGGCCGAACAGCAAGCCATAAAACAGCAAGCAGCAAAGC
This sequence comes from Dechloromonas sp. ZS-1, assembly GCF_039649255.1. Classification (NCBI taxonomy): domain Bacteria; kingdom Pseudomonadati; phylum Pseudomonadota; class Betaproteobacteria; order Rhodocyclales; family Azonexaceae; genus Dechloromonas; species Dechloromonas sp. ZS-1. The sequence goes on from NZ_JBDIYD010000003.1 coordinate 237,268, forward strand.
TCAAAAAGGGGGGCAAAGGAAAGCAACAGCGAGTAGCACCCAAGCCATATCAAGCCAAACCCCTACCTACCCCCAAGCAGGCCAAGCCCATACAGCAACCCAAGCCAACGCCCTCTTCCACACAAATACCCCAAAAAAATACTGTGGGAATCGCCCCAAATCCCACACAAACGAACGGGGCTCAAGCTCAGATTAATACCCCCAATCCGTATCGTCGGCAGGCATAGTTAAAATGGATATCGCAGTTAGCCAATACCATCCCAGCAGCACCGATAGTTCCTACCACTCGGATACTGACCACTATCAGCAGTTGTTCGAGCTTTGGAACAAGGCTAGTAAGTCGCGCCGCAATACGACGGTCGAAGAATATCAGCGGGTGCTGTTCCAGTTCGCCGACTTTGTGGGTTACAAGGCTCTGACGGAAATTACGCGACGTGACATAGCTGATTTTAGGGATTCAGTATTGGCCAGTGGCAAAAGCAGCACGACAGCAACGCACAAGGTTGGAATGCTCAAAAGCCTCTTTGTCACAGCGATCAATTACGAGCTGTTAGAACAGAACCCCGCCGAAACAATCCGCTCTCAAAGCAAGCCTCAAATCAAGCAGCGTGTGGCGTTTTCAGCTGAGGACTTACAACGAATTTTCACCAGTCGTATCTACAGCAAAGGCTTTCGTCCCAAGGGCGCAGGACGGGAAGCTGCCTACTGGCTGCCTTTACTCGCCTTATATACAGGCGCTCGGGTTGAGGAACTGGCACAGCTACTGGTAAGCGATATTTACTACGCAGAAGGCCTTGGGCATTACATCAACATTAGCGACGCTGGCGAAGATCAGAAGCTAAAGAATGCCGGGTCGCGTCGTCGAGTCCCCGTGCATCCGCTTTTGATCTCGTGTGGTTTTACTGATTACGTTGCAGCGTTGGGTCCTGCCCCACGCTTATTCCCACATTTAAAACCCAATCCACGCGGCAAGCTTGCGGGCTATTTCAGCAACTTTTTTTCGGGCTATCTTCGTAATGATGTGGGCATCAAAGACACTCGAAAGGTCTTCCACTCGTTTCGTCACACCTTCAAAGATGTATGCCGTAAAGTCGGCATTGAAGAAGCAGTGCACGACGCATTAACAGGCCACAGCAGCGCCAGCAGCATTGGTCGCCGTTATGGTAATGAGCAGTATCCATTGGAGCCGTTATTTGAAGCAATTGAGCGCTTTGAAATTACGGACTTGGACTTGTCGCATCTGTATGTGCGTCCTTTGACTCGACAACTAAGGGCCGGTGATCTAAAAATGATTTCGGTCTTTTTTGGAATCCTTGTCGCGTTTTCGGCAAGCAAGCAACAACGTGATAAAGCGCCCTTTATCATCGCTATGTGGCAAGGCAACGACGTAGCTATCGACATTGCCAGCAATGATGTAATTTGGGGCCAGCTTCCTGCCAACAAACTCCTACTGGTCAATGCTTGGGTAGAAATTCACAGAGACGAATTACTCGCCAGTTGGTATGCAGGGTGCTTAACAGGCGAATTCTTCAAACTTGACCCGTTGCGCTAAAACGTCGTTTTGAACGACAAACAGCAAGCGTCACAGATTTGCAGCAGGCGCCCTACAAGCGCTGATCTCAGAATTCCGAATAGCAGCGTAGCTGAGTGGGCCGCAAAAGGCGCTATGCGGCGTTTTTTGCTAATGTGCAAAATGTCGTTTTGAACGACAGAAAATAAAAAACGGGTGCCGAAGCACCCGTTTTCAGTTCTGAATCTAGCTAGGCCAGATTAGAACTTGTGGTTGATGCCCATTGCGAAGATGGAGCTGTTACCGCCGGTAGCCGGAGCGATAGAGTCCTTGCCAACGTAGGCGTTGCTGTTGCCAGCTTCGTAGATACCAAAGGCGCCCAGCTTGGCGTTATCCTGATTGGACAAGCGGGTGTAGCCAGTGTACAGGGTGGTACGCTTGCTCAGACCATGGGTATAAGCCAGGGTCCAAGCGGAGGTGCCGTCGTTGGACGTGGTGTTTTCATCCATCTTGTTCTTGGCGTACATCACGTGAGCAGCACCAGTAGCGGTGGTCGGAACGGTGGCGGAAACTTGCCACTTCTTGTTCTTGCCATCGGTTGCCTTGGAGTCAGCAACTTGGTACGAAGCATTCAGCTTGGCGACACCAAAGTTGTACGAACCGCGAACACCCCATTCAACCAGATCCTTGGCCAGGAAAGAAGCGGAGCCAGGGGTGGAGGTGCCAACGCCATTCTGATAAACGGTATTGCTGTCGCCGGACAGGTCAACACCAGCGTTGTTACCACTGATCTTGGAGTAAATAGCACCAGCCGAAATCGGGCCATTTTCATACGAAGCAGCCAGCAGGTTGGCGTAGATGTCCTTCGTGTTGGTAGCACCTGCGATTTCGGTCACACGAGCGTGGTTGTAGGACAGGGTCAGGCCACCGAAATTCGGGGAGACATAAGCAACAGCGTTGCTAGCACGGCCCTTGGCGCCGCAGCTCAGCAGGGCAGAGCCACCGGAAACCAGAGTGTAACCATCAAGCGGGCCACCAGCCAACGGGTTGGTAGCGCAAGCGAAGTCATAACCAGCGGTCTGCAGGTAGCCGGCGACGACGGTACCAAACTTGTCGCTGGTCAGGCCAACGAGCTGCTGGCGAGCCTGGTTGGAGGATTGGTCACCAATGAAGCTGTTCTGATCGATAGCCAGACCATATTCCAGGGTGAACAGAGCCTTCAGGCCATTGCCCAGATCTTCGGTACCCTTGAAGCCGATACGGGAACCAGACAGACCACCGGAAACGATGGCGCTAGTGCGCTTGGCACCAGAAGCAGAAACGCTTGCGAAGCCAGCATCAGCAACACCGTAGATGGTCACGTTGGTTTGAGCAGCGGCGGAACCGGCGACAGCGGCCAGGGCCAGAGCAATAATCTTCTTTTGCATCAGAAAATCTCCTTAGTGGTTAGTTTTTAGCCCGACCTTGCGGACCGGGCTAAGCTTTACCTCTCGGATCGAGAAGTTGAAACGATTGTGACAGAGGGCAATTCGGGAGGACAAGCTGGAATCGGGCTTAATCGAATGCCATGACGGCTTTTGTTGTGTTAACGCAACATGCGTTCACACAGAACTATACAAATAGACGCGACAGCTCCTGACCCGGCTCCTCTGCCCGCATAAAGGCTTCGCCGACCAAAAAGCTGTGAACGGCGTTTTTCCGCATCAGATGGACGTCTTCGGGTTTCAGGATGCCACTCTCGGTGACCACGATACGGTCTGCCGGCATACGGCCCAGGAGGTCCAGCGTGGTTTGCAGGGTGACCTCGAAGGTGCGCAGGTTACGGTTATTGACCCCCACCAGCGAGGTCTTGAGTTGCAGGGCCGCATCGAGTTCTTCACCGTTATGCACCTCGACCAGCACGGCCATGCCGTAGCCGTGGGCCTGTTGTTCCAAGGCCTGCATTTCCGGCAAGGTCAGCGCAGCGGCAATGAGCAGGATGCAGTCGGCCCCCATCGCGCGGGCTTCGGCCACCTGGTAGCGGTCGACCATGAAATCCTTGCGCAATACGGGCAAGGCGCAGGCGGCGCGGGCGGCTTGCAGGTATTCCGGGCAGCCTTGGAAGTACAGGCGATCGGTCAGCACGGACAGGCAGGCAGCACCTGCTTTTTCATAACTGCGGGCGATGTCGGCCGGCCGGAAATCCGGGCGAATCACGCCCTTCGAGGGGCTGGCCTTCTTGATTTCGGCAATCACGGCCGGTTGACCGTCGGCCAGCTTGGCGCGGATTGCGCCGATGAAATCGCGCGGTGCAGCCTGCGCTGCGGCCTCCGCCTCGACCTGTGCGAGCGGCTTGAGCGCCTGTGCGGCCGCCACCTCTTCGTGCTTGGTTGCGATGATTTTGTTGAGAATGTCACTCATTGGAAAGCCTTTGTTGCCTGGACGAATTGATCCACTTTGGCCCGCGCCGCGCCGCTGGCGATGGCTTCGCGGGCGCGCTCGATACCGGCACCAATGCTCTCCACCACATTGGCCGCATAGAGTGCCGCACCGGCGTTGAGACAGACGATTTCACGCGCACCACCCGCCTTGTTCTCCAGCGCGCCCAGCAGCATGGCCTTGGACTCCGCCGCCGTGCTGACCTTGAGGTTGCGCAGCGACAACATCTGCAAACCGAAGTCTTCCGGATGCACTTCATATTCGCGGATCACGCCGTCCTTCAATTCGCCTACGAGGGTGGTGGCACCCAGCGAGATTTCATCGAGACCATCCTTGCCATGCACCACCAGCACATGCTCGGCCCCCAGTTCGCGCATCACGCGCACCTGAATGCCGACGAGGTCCGGGTGGAATACGCCCATCAGGGTGTTGGGCGCGCTGGCCGGGTTGGTCAGCGGTCCAAGGATATTGAACAGGGTACGCACCCCCATCTCACGCCGCACCGGGGCCACATTCTTCATGGCCGAATGGTGGTTCGGCGCAAACATGAAACCGATGCCGGTCTGCTCGATGCACTCGGCCACCTGCTGCGGATTGAGCATGATGTTGGCGCCCAGCGCTTCCAGTACGTCCGCACTGCCCGAGCTGGACGAGACGCTGCGCCCGCCATGCTTGGCGACCTTGCCGCCGGCAGCCGCCACCACGAATATCGAAGCGGTGGAGATATTGAAACTGTGTGCCGCATCGCCGCCGGTACCGACCACGTCAACAAAGTGACGGTCATACGGCACCTGCACCGGCGTTGCCAGCTCGCGCATGACCTTGGCCGCCGCCGTAATTTCACCGATGGTTTCCTTCTTGACGCGCAGGCCGGTCAGGATGGCCGACACCATGACTGGCGACACTTCGCCTGCCATGATCTGCCGCATCAGGTGCAGCATTTCGTCGTGAAAAATCTCACGGTGTTCGATGGTGCGCTGCAGCGCCTCCTGCGGGGTAATCATGCGGCCTCCTTCTTCGGCGCGTGCTGGATCAGGAAATTATTGAGCAGATCATGCCCGCGCTCGGTCAGGATGGATTCCGGATGGAACTGCACCCCCTCGACCGCCAGCGTCTTGTGACGCACGCCCATGATCTCGCCGTCTTCGGTCCAGGCGGTCACTTCCAGACACTCCGGCAGCGAGGCGCGCTCGATGGCCAGCGAGTGATAGCGCGTACAGGTCAGCGGATTGGGCAAGCCCTTGAACACGCCTTCATCCTTGTGATGCACCGGCGACACCTTGCCATGCATCAGTTGCTGGGCATGCACGATCTTGCCGCCGAAGGCCTCGCCAATCGACTGGTGCCCCAGACACACCCCCAACAAGGGAATCTTGCCGGCAAATTCACGGATCGCCGCCAGCGACACCCCGGCCTGCGCAGGCGCACAAGGCCCCGGCGAAATCACCAGATAATCCGGCTTCAGTCGGGCAATCTCGGCCAGCGTGATGGCGTCGTTCCGGAAAACACGCACCTCCTGCCCCAACTCGCCAAAATACTGGACGATGTTGTAGGTGAAGCTGTCGTAATTGTCGATCATCAGCAGCATAGCCATTCCATCCTATCGAATTCGCACCTGCGCCCCCTGCCCTGGACTGTATCAGGGGCAGTACATCCATCCCGGTCGGCACGCGGCCCGGAAAAGTGACGCAAAGGTCGCCATTTTCGGTCAGAACCGGGGCGGCATCAACCGGCATGGCGCGCAAAAAGGGATTCAATACCCTCCCCAGAACAGGCACCGCGTACAGCCCGGGATAAAGCAAGCCCAAAAGCGACAGCGGCACGGCGATCGCCCATGACGCAATACACCCGCCCCATCGTCATCAAAACCCGTGACGAGCACGGCTAACGGCGTATGAAACGCCCTGCAACAGCTTGGTTACGCACGGATACACAGGCTTACGTTTGTGCTGACATCCGTGCAGTCTGCCGGCGCGTTATTCGCTCCAAGGTGCTGCAAAAAAGAGTCCGCACCGAACACCGAAGACACTCACTCAATCTGGAGAAATGATCATGCAAGTTACCAAGACCCTCATCGCCCTGACCGTTGCCGCTGGCTTTGCTTCCGCCGCCTTTGCCCAGGGCAGCACGGCCGCCCCGGCCGCTGCACCGGCCCCGGCAGCCAAGGTCAGCGCCCCGGTGGCCGCCGTGGAAAAGAAGGTGGAAGCCCCGAAGGCGGCCGAACCGGCCAAGGCCGAGGTGAAGGCCGAAGCCGCCAAGACGGACGCCAAGCCGGCCAAGAAGGCCAAGGCGCACGGCAAGAAGGCAGAGGGCGCGGCCAAGCCGGCTGAAGCCAAAGCCGCCCCGGCCGCCGCTGCCGCACCGAGCACCCCGGCACCGGCCGCCGGCAAGTAAGCCCCGCCTAACCGGAAGCCCCCGCAGGTTTATGCCTGCGGGGGCTTTTTTACGCGAGCAGATCGGTAGGCCGACGGTCAACAGCGCCAGCGGCATGAATTTGGGCTGAGCGGACGGAGCAAGGCGGACGATCGCGCCTCGTGCCAAATGAAACCACAGCGCACACAACAATGAAGCGCACAACTGAACCCGCCCTTCGGGCGCATGAGGCGCGGCAGCATGGCGCTGCCCGATGACGGCCCGGCCTAGAGAAAGCCGTATTTCTTCAGTTTGTCGTGCAGGGTGGTGCGCGCCACTTTCAGAGCTTCGGCTGTGCGGGCGATGTTCCCGCCCTGCCGTTCGTACTCGCTGGCGATGAGCAGGCGCTCGTAGTTATCCACGGCTTCCGGCAAGGACAAGGCGCCGCCCGCCGGAGAGGCTGGCTCACGGGCCAAGCCCAGGGCATGGCAATCGGCGGCGTTACGCAATTCACGGATATTGCCGGGCCAGTCGTGGGCCATCAGGCGGCGCAGGTGTTCCGATTTGATCTCCGGCGGAGGCCGGTTGTAACGCTTGGCGGCCTGCAGCAGAAAGGCATCGTACAGCGCCGGAATGTCTTCCCGGCGTTCGCGCAGGGGCGGCAGGTCGATACGAACCACATTCAGACGGTAATACAGATCGCTGCGGAAACGCCCCTGATCGGACAACTGTTTCAGGTCCGACTTACTTGCCGCCACCACACGGCAGGCGACGGGCAGCAACTGGTTGGAGCCCAGACGTTCGATGACGCGCTCCTGCAGGACGCGCAACAGTTTGATCTGCATGGGCATGAGCATCGTTTCCACCTCGTCGAGGAAGAGCGTGCCGCCGCGTGCGTATTCGATCTTGCCGATGCGCCGTTTCTGAGCGCCGGTGAAAGCACCCGGTTCATGGCCGAAGAGTTCGCTGTCGAGCAGGGTTTCCGCCATGCCGCCGCAGTTGAGCGCGACATAGTTTTCCTGGCCGGGACAGGAGAGGTCGTGCAGGCAGCGGGCGACCATTTCCTTGCCGGTCCCGGTTTCGCCATGAATCAGGACGTCGACCGCCGCCCCCGCCACATCGAGGATCAGGCGGCGCACCGTCTGCATCTGCGGCGAGCGGCCGATCAGGCGGGCTTCGAGGTCATCGCGATAATCGAGCCGACGGCGCAGGGATTCGACCTCCAGCACCAGTTCCCGCTTTTCCAGCGCCCGCCGCACCACTTCAACCAGATCGGCCGTGGAAAACGGCTTTTGCATGAAGTCGTAGGCCCCCGCCCGCATGGCCTCGACGGCCAGCGTGATGTCCCCGTGGCCGGTGATGATGATCACCGGCAGGTCCGCATCCTGCTCGCGCACCCAGCGCAGGAGGCCCATGCCATCCATGCCGGGCAGGCGCATGTCGGTGACGACGATGCCCGGGAATTCCGGCACCAGATGACGCTGCGCCTCTTCCGCACTGCCCACCGCGATGACGCGCATGCCGGCGAGCAGCATGGCCTGCTCGCAGCCCAGACGCACATTCGGATCATCTTCGACGAGCAGGACGCTGAGGGCGGATTTCATGCCTTGTCTCCTTGGGGCGGCACCGGCAGGCGGATGGTGAAGCGGGCGCCGCCGGTCGACGCCCGGGCGGCGCTCAAATCGCCGCCGAAGTCACGCAGGATGTCGCGCGAAATGGTCAGTCCCAGGCCGAGCCCCTCGCCGGGACGCTTGGTCGTGAAGAAGGGCTCGAACAGATGCGACAGGGCTTCATCGGTAAAGCCGCTGCCGCTGTCCTCGACGGTCAACGCCAGAAAACGGCCATTTTCTGGCTGCACGGCAAAAGCGAGCCCACGCGCAGGCGCGTCGCTCATGGCGTCCAGCGCGTTGGCGATCAGATTCACCAAGACCTGCTGCAACCGGTTCTGGTCGCACCAGGCAACCCATTGGCCGGGCGCGAAGGACTTGTCGACCGTGACCGCCATCTTGCGCAACCGTTGTTCAAACAGGAAAAGGGCAGCATCCACCGCCTGCGCCACATCGACCGTCTCTGCCACGGCGGGCGATTTGCGGGCAAAGGTCTTGAGCGGCGTGATCAGACCGCCCATCTGGCCGGCCAGTTGGCCGACGATGTTGAGATTTTTCTCGGCGGTTTCCAGATCGCCTCGCTTCATGAATTCGGCGGCATTGGCCGAGAGGGTCTGAATAGCGCCCAACGGCTGGCTCATCTCATGCGTGATGCCCGTCGCCATCTGCCCGAGCACCGCCAGTTTGGCCGCCTGAACCAGCTCGCCCTGCGCGGCGCGCAGGGTCTGTTCGGCCCGTTGGCGTTCCGCCACTTCGCGCTGCAGGGCGCCGACGGTCAACTGCAGATCGGCGGTTCTTTCGCCGACCTTGCGCTCCAATTCCTGGTTGGCATGCATCAACTGCCGGCGCGCCGCTTCCCGCTCATTGGCCCGCCGGCTGCGTTGCCCCAGGAAGAGCATGCCGAAGAGCAGGCACCCGAGGGCGGCCACGGCCAGCGCGGCATGCGTCACCGCCTCGGCCGACACCTGGCGCAGATCGGAAAAGACGATGAGCCGCCAGGCCGTCCCCGGCAGATTGCGCGACAAGGCCAAATAAGGCTGCGGCAGGCCATCGCCCTCGACATCCTCGCGCAGGTGTTTGGGCAGGCGCACGACCTGGCCGGCTTCCAGCCCGCCCCAACCGATATCGAGACTCATGCTGCCGATGCTCTGGCCGGCAAACTGGGCCTGGGCAATGCGCGACAAGGTTTCGGGCGGCAGCGGCTGCAGGCTGGCATAGCGCCACTCGGCCGGCGAGGCAAACAAGACGATCCCGTTGGTGTCGACCACCACGGCCGGCGCTTCCTGCGCCAACCAGTTGCGCTCCAGCTCGCGCAGGCCGGATTTGACCACCACCACGCCGATGATGCGCCACTCCTGCGCCGGGTCACGCACCGGTTGGGCGAAGTAGAAGCCCGGCTCCTGGCGGATGCTGTCGATGGCGTAATGGCGCGCGGCCACGCCCGACATGGCACTTTGAAAAAGCGGCAGGTAGGACAGATCGCGCCCAAGCAGGTTGTCCGAGAAAATCCAGTCGCTGGACGCGATCACCTTGCCGCGCGTATCGAGCACGAAGATGACCGGACCACCGAGGTTGTCGTTGAGCTGCTGGAGAAAGTGATTGGCATCGGCCTGATGCACGTCCTGCAGGTCGGACTGGGCGCGCAGCAGGGCCAGGATGTCCGGATTGAGTTCGACGGCAATGGGCATCGAGGCATGCCGCGTCACTTCGCTGTCAATGGCGGCGGCCAGGATGTCCAGCTGGTGGCTGGCGGCCTGGCGCAGGCGGCTCATGGCGGCGCCTTCGGCACCGCGAAAGGCCGCCACGGCGACCAGGATGAAACTGAGCACCAGCGCCCCGAGCACGAGCCCCCGCTGCAGCGGCGAAAGGCTCGAGAATCGGGGCAGGCGTTGCAGCATCGATCAGTGTTGCAGGATCTTGGCCAGGAACTGCTGGGCGCGCTCCGAACGCGGATTGGCGAAGAAGGCGTCCTTGCTGTCGTCCTCGACGATCCGGCCGTGGTCCATGAAGATGACGCGATGCGCCACGCGCTTGGCAAAGCCCATTTCGTGCGTGACGCACATCATGGTCATGCCTTCCTGCGCGAGTTCGGTCATCACATCCAGCACTTCGTTGATCATTTCCGGATCGAGCGCCGAGGTCGGCTCATCGAACAGCATGCAGATCGGGTCCATGGCGAGCGCGCGGGCAATCGCCACACGCTGCTGCTGGCCACCGGAAAGCTGCCCCGGAAACTTGTGGGCATGGGCCTTGAGGCCAACGCGGTCGAGTAGCTTGAGGCCCTTCTCGGTCGCCTCATCCTTGTTGCGGCCCAGCACCTTGACCTGCGCGATGGACAGGTTTTCGGTGATGCTCATGTGCGGGAACAACTCGAAGTGCTGGAAGACCATGCCGACCCGCGAACGCAGTTTGGACAGGTTGGTCTTCGGGTCACCCACCGAGGTGCCATCGACGATGATCTCGCCGGCCTGGAAAGGCTCCAGGCCATTGACGCACTTGATCAGGGTGGACTTGCCCGAACCGGACGGCCCGCACACCACCACCACTTCGCCCTTGCTGACGGTCGTGGAGCAGTCCTTGAGGACCTCGAAATTGCCGTAATGCTTGCTGACGTTTGCAATCTTGATCATGTTGGAATCTCCTGGGCCGCTCAGGCCGGCTGATATTTTTTCTGGAGGCGCTTCACGATGGTGGAGGCGCAGAAGCAGATGACGAAATAGACGAGGCCGGCAAACAGCAGCAGTTCGACGAGTCGACCGTCGCGATCACCCACCTTGTAGGCAGCACCGAAGAAATCGGCCAGTGCGGACACATAGACCAGCGAGGTGTCCTGGAACAGGATGATGGCCTGGGTCAGCAGGAGCGGCACCATGTTGCGGAACGCCTGCGGCAGGATGACCAGGCGCATGGATTGCCCATAGGTCATGCCCAGCGCCTGACACGCCGCCATCTGGCCCTTCGGCACGGACTGAATACCGGCACGGATGATTTCCGAGTAATAGGCCGACTCAAACAGGGCGAAGCCGATCATCGCCGAGGTCAGGCGCAGGTCGGTGCCCGGCGGCAGGCTGAACAGCTGCTCGATGAACTTCGGCACGATCAGGAAGAACCAGAGCAGCACCATGACCAACGGCACGGCACGGAACAGGTTCACATAGCCGGCGGCAAACAGCGACAGCGCCTTGATCGAGGAGAGGCGCATCATGGCCAGCAGCGTGCCCCAGACAATCCCGACGATCACGGCGGTCAACGTGATTTCGAGGGAGATTTTCATGCCATCCCACAGGAAGGGCAGCGCGCCCGGGATGGAGGACCAGTCAAATTCGTACGTCATGTCACTTCCCTCCCATGTAGCCGGGGACACGCACCTTGTCTTCCAGCTTCTTCATCAGGGTCATCACGACCACATTGATGGCGATGTAAGCCACCGTGACCGCGATGAAGGACTCATAAGGCTGGGCCGTGTAATCGACCAGCTGGCGACCTTGCGCGGCGAGTTCGAGCAGGCCGATCGTCGAGCAGACAGCCGAGTTCTTGAAGATATTGAGGAACTCGGAGGTCAGCGGCGGCACGACCAGGCGGAAGGCCATCGGCAGAAGCACATGGCGATAGGTCTGGCCGAGCGTGAAGCCGAGCGCCAGGCCGGCATTTTTCTGGCCTTTGGGCAGGGAATTGATCCCGGCACGCACCTGCTCCGCCACACGGGCACTGGTAAACAAGCCCAGACACAGCAGCGAAGCCGAGAACATCTGGAAGACCGGGTTGGACTGCTTGAAGGCATTGCCCACGGCTTCAGGCAGCAGTTCGGGGAGCACGAAATACCAGATGAACAGCTGGACGAGCAGCGGCACATTGCGGAACAGTTCCACCCAGGCCGTCGCAAATCCGGACAGCCATTTGTTCGGCACCGTGCGCAAGACACCGATCACCGAACCGATCAGCAAGGCCAGCACCCAGGCGGACAACGACAGTGTGATGGTCATTTTGAGGCCGGCAAACATCCAGCCCAGATAGGTATCATCTCCCGTCGCCGACGGCTGCAGGAAGATATCCCAATTCCATTGGTAGCTCATGGCACCCCCTTGTTATGAAAGCCGTCGCCCACCCGGCGGGCAGGCGACGGTCGACGCTCAGTATTCCCAGAAAATGCGTTGCAGTTCGCGCGAGTCCTGCGTCTTGGTCAGGGCAACCGAGGCCAGGATGCGGGCTTTCTGCGGGTTCAGGTCATGCGCCACGACCCAGTCGTACTGGTCATCGGGCTGCTCGGCGTTACGCAGCACGAAACCACCGCCCGTGACACGGGCCGAACGGATGATCTGCACGCCCTTGGCGCGCAAGTCGCGCAGCGCCGGCACCACCTGATTGCTCACCGAGCCATTGCCCGTCCCGGCGTGGATCACCGCCTTGGCGCCCTGCGCGGCAAAGGCCTGATAGGCGGTCGGTGCGGCATTGCCGTAACCGTAGGCGATCTCGACGGCCGGCAGGCTGTCGATGCGGTCGATGTCGAACTCGGAATTCACCGTGTGACGCTTGGCCGGCAGGCGGAACCAGTAGTTCTTGCCCTCGACGACCATGCCCAGTGCGCCCCAGGGGCTCTTGAAGGCATCGGTGCGGATATTGACGGCCTTGCTCACGTCGCGGCCGCTGTTGATTTCATCGTTCATCGTGACCAGCACGCCCTTGCCGCGCGCATCCTTGCTGGCCGCCACGGCCACGGCATTGAACAGGTTCAGCATGCCGTCCGCCGACATGGCCGTCCCCGGACGCATGGAGCCAACGACGACGATGGGCTTGTCGCTCTTGACGACGAGGTTCAGGAAATACGCGGTTTCTTCCAGCGTATCGGTACCGTGGGTGACGACCACGCCATCCACATCGGCCTGCTTGAGCAGCGCGGAAACGCGCTTGCCGAGCTGGAGCAAGTGGGCGTTGGTGAAGCTCTCGGAGGCGATCTGGAAGACTTGCTCGCCGCGCACCGCCGCCACATCGGAAAGGGTCGGGATACCGGCGATCAGCTTGTCGACCGGGACTTTGGCTGCCTGGTAGGTGGCGCTCTTGGCAGCATCTGCGCCGGCGCCGGCAATCGTGCCGCCGGTCGCCAGGATGACGACCTGGGGTTTATCAGCCGCGTGGGCCAGGGCAGCGAACAGGATGCCAGCAGCGAGCAGGCAGCGGGACAGCAAACGGGACATCATGGTGTGGGTCTCCTGCGGCAGGCGACGTGGCCTGCCGTCTTCTCTGTTGGGGTTGGGGAGGGCTTATTCGAATGCTTTGTCGTTCGGGGCCTTGTACAGCGCCTTCATGTCATCGGACAGCGGCATGTTCAGGTTCAGGCCCTTCGGCGGGATCGGGTTCAGGAACCACTTGGCGTAGATCTTTTCAGCATCGCCGGAGGTCATGGCCTTGGTCAGCGCGGCATCAACCACCTTCTTGAAGCCCGGATCATCCTTGCGCAGCATGCAGCCATAGGCTTCCTTGGACTGGGCGGTCCCCACCACGGTCCAGTCACCCGGCTTCTTGGCCTTGGCCATTTCACCGAAGAGCAGCGCATCGTCCATCATGAAGGCGACCGCACGGCCGGTTTCCAGGGTCAGGAAGGCTTCGCCATGGTCCTTGGCCGAGATGATGTTCATGTTCATCTTCTTCTCTTCGTTCATCTTGCGGATGAGACGCTCGGAAGTCGTACCGGCGGTGGTGACCACGTTCTTGCCCGCCAGATCCGGGAAATCATTGATGCCGGCATTTTTCTTGGCCATCAGCTTGGTGCCGATCACGAAGATGGAGGTCGAGAAACCCACCTGCTTCTGACGCTCGGTGTTGTTCGTGGTGGAACCGCACTCGATATCGACGGTACCGTTCTGCACCAAGGTAATCCGGTTGGCGGAAGTCACCGGCATCAGCTTGGTATCCAGCTTGGCCAGCTTCTGGTCGGCCTTGATGGCCTCAACCACCTTCAGCATCAGTTCATGGGAGTAACCGATGACCTGCTGCTTGTCATCGTAGTAGGAGAACGGAATCGAGGACTCACGATGGCCGAGGGTGATGCTGCCGGTATCCTTGATCTTCTTCAGGGTCTGCGACTCCTGAGCAACGGCGGAAGCAGAACAGGCAGCCAGGACAGCTGCAACGAGGGCGAGTTGTTTCATGCGTATGTCTCCAGTCAAGGGAAGCCGCCTCCGGCTCCTTGAATCATGATACGCAGGCAGCGTGCCAATTTAAAGAAAAATCAGCACGCGCATAAGCCACTGTTTTTAATTGATTTTTCACCAAAAAACAGGGGTAAATCATCGGAAATCCGACACCCACCCCAAAAGCCCCGTCGGATTTCCGATGCCCCCATGAAAAAACCGCCCCGGAGGGCGGTTGACCGTCGGGCAGGACGGGATCAGTCGAAGCGGGTATCCAGCCCCTGCTCGGCTAGCTCAGCCGCACGCAGCACGGCCCGCGCCTTGTTCTGGGTTTCTTCCCATTCCGACTGCGGATTGGAGTCGGCCACGATGCCCGCCCCGGCCTGCACATGCAGACGCCCGTCCTTGACGACGGCGGTGCGGATGGCGATGGCCAGGTCCATATCGCCATTGAAGCCGAGGTACCCGACCGAACCGGCGTAAATACCGCGCTTGACCGGCTCCAGCTCATCGATGATTTCCATGGCACGCACCTTCGGCGCCCCGGAAACAGTCCCGGCCGGGAAAGTGGCTTTCAGGACATCCAGCGCATTGAGGCCGGATTCGAGGCGCCCTTCCACGTTGGAGACGATGTGCATCACGTGCGAATAGCGCTCGATGCTCATGTTTTCAGTCACCTTGACCGAGCCGATCTTGGCCACGCGACCGCAGTCATTACGTCCCAGATCGAGCAACTGCGTGTGCTCGGCCAGTTCTTTCTGGTCGGCCAGCAGGTCTTCCGCCAGCGCCACATCTTCTTCCAGCGACGCCCCCCGCTTGCGCGTGCCGGCAATCGGCCGCACCGTGACCCGGTCGCCTTCCAGGCGCACCAGAATTTCCGGCGAGGCGCCGACCACGTGGTAATCCTCGAAGTCGAAATAGAACATGTAGGGCGAGGGATTCAGGCTGCGCAGGGTCCGGTACAGCGCCAGCGGGCTCGCATGGAAGGGCTTGGTCATGCGCTGCGAGAGCACGACCTGCATGATGTCGCCCTCGGTGATGTAGCCCTTGGCCTTGAGCACGGCCTGCTTGAAGGCTGCTTCGCCGAACACCGAGACCGCCGGTTCGGAACGGGCCGGCTGCTCGCTCGGGATGGAGACCGGCTGGCGCAGCTGCGCCAGCAATTCCTTCAGGCGGGCCCGTGCTTTCTGGTAAGCACCCGGATAGCCCGGCTCGGCAAAAACGACCAGAGTCAGCTTGCCGGAGAGGTTATCGACGACGGCCAGTTCTTCAGAGAGCAGCAGATGGATATCCGGCGCCCCGATCTCATCCGGACGCTGGGTCCGCGTCAGGCGGGTTTCGACATAGCGCACGGTGTCGTACCCGAAACAGCCGACCAGGCCGCCCAGGAAACGCGGCAGGCCGTTTGCCTCCGGCGCGCGGAAGCGCTGCATGTATTTGCCGATGAAGTCGAGCGGATTGGTATCGTCCTCACGCTCGGCGATGCGGTTGCCGGTCAGGACCAGCACCTCGTGGCCACGCACGACAATGCGCGTCGGAGCGGAGAGGCCAATGATGGAATAGCGCCCGAAACGTTCGCCGCCCTGCACGGATTCGAGCAGGTAGGTATAAGGCCCGTGCGCCAGTTTCAGGTAGATGGAGAGGGGCGTATCGAGATCGGCGAAGGTTTCCAGGGTTACCGGAATACGGTTGTAGCCCTGCGCCGCGAGCGCGTTGAATTCGGTTTCGGTCATGGGGTCAAGCCTCGAAAATGACGTTGGTGATCTTGCAGACTGGGTGCGCCCGGAGAAACTCGACGGGCGCGGGATGCGCGTGAGTTATGGACGCCAGGGGCGCCAACGCAGCTCGATGTTCCAGAAAAGCAAGGCAGTCATTTGATCAGGCAGTCTTGTGAGTGAGCGCTTGCCGGTACGCGGCAAGCAGATCGGATACTAGCGCATCGCAATCGACGGTGTCCACCGGCTTGCCCTCGTTGTAGCCATACGGCACGCAGTAGGCGGAAGAACCGGCAGCACGTGCTGCCAGAATGTCGTTTTCCGAATCGCCGATATGCAGATTACGATCCGGGCGCACACCAAACAGGCGGCAAGCGTGCAGGATCGGTTCCGGATGCGGCTTTTTATGGGTCGTGGTATCGCCGGAAACCACCACCTCAAAATAATCGAGCAGACCGGTACGTTCGAGCAGCACCTCCGTGAACATCCCCGGTTTGTTGGTCACCACCCCCAGTTTCAACCCACTCGCCTTCCAGGCCGCCAGCCCCGCCAGCACGCCCGGATAAATCACGGCCTGCGCGCCGTTGACCGTCGCGTAGTGGCGCTTGAAAGCATCAATCCCGGCCTGCAGCCGCTCAGCCGTCGGCGGCGTTTCCCAGGTCAGGCAACGTTCGACCAGCACCGCCATGCCTTTGCCGACAAAACGATGCACCTCGGCGACACTGCGCTGTGGTGCGCCAAGGTCATCCAGCATTAGCCGACACGCCTCGGCAAGATCGGCCACGGTATCGAGCAGCGTCCCGTCGAGGTCAAAGGTCACGGACTGGAAGTGCATCGTCGTCGCCCGCTCAGACCTTGGCCAGTTCAGCACGCAGGGCGCCGATGATCGAATCGTAGCGATGCGGGTCGCTGTCCTTGCCGGCGCCATACACGGCAGAGCCGGCGACGAAGGCATCGACCCCGGCGCGGGCGATCTCGGCGATGTTGGCCGTATTCACACCCCCGTCGATTTCCAGGCGGATGCGGCGCCCCGTCTCGCGCTCGTAGGCGTCGAGCTTGGCGCGCGCAGCGGCGGCTTTCTTCAGCGTGGCCGGAATGAACTTCTGGCCGCCGAAGCCGGGGTTGACGCTCATCAGCAACACAACATCGATCTTGTCCAGCACGTAATCGAGGTAGTCGAGCGAGGTGGCCGGGTTGAAAACCAGGCCGGCCTGGCAGCCCCCATCGCGGATCAACGACAGGCTGCGATCGATGTGCTCAGAGGCTTCGGGGTGGAAAGTGATGATATTGGCCCCGGCTTTCACGAAATCGGGGATGATGCGATCCACCGGCTTGACCATCAGGTGTACGTCGATCGGTGCGGTGGTGCACGGACGAATGGCCTCGCAGACCAGCGGCCCGATGGTCAGGTTGGGAACATAATGGTTGTCCATCACGTCAAAGTGGATCCAGTCCGCACCCGAGGCGATGACGTTGGCCACTTCCTCGCCCAGCTTGGCGAAATTGGCAGACAGAATACTCGGGGCGATCACAAAATCTTTGGCGGACATGCTGCTTCCTGAAAACGATAAACAGACGAAATTATCCCATGCCCGACGCCGACAAGTACCGCATTGAAGTTCGCCCCATCCCGCAATTCATCCCCGACCAGTCCGATCCGGAAAACGGGCGCTATGTGTTCAGCTACACGATCACCATCCGCAATACCGGGCGCATTGCGGCCCAGCTGATCTCCCGGCACTGGGTGATCACCGACGCCAACAATGCCGTGCAGGAAGTACGTGGCCTGGGCGTGGTCGGCCATCAGCCGCTGCTGCAACCGGGCGAAAGCTTTGAATACACCAGCGGCTCGTCGATTCCGACGCCAATCGGCACGATGAAAGGGACTTACCAGATGGTGGCCGAAGACGGCACGCATTTCGCAGCCGACATCCCGGAATTCGTGCTCGCCCTGCCCCGCGCCCTGCACTGAATGCGGTATTTCCGCGGCAGCGGCTGATAGCAACAGGCGCTGCCGCAGTCATCGATCAACGTAGCGTGTCGGTTTTGGCCGCCATGATGAAATCGTTCTCGTGCAGCCCATCGATCTTGTGGGTCCACCAGGCGACCGTGACCGATCCCCAAGCGACAGTCATCTCCGGGTGATGCCCCTCGCGCTCGGCAAGCGCGCCGACCCGGTTCACAAAATCCAGCGCACTTTGAAAATCCGCAAACGGATAGCGTCGGACCAGCCGCCGGCCTGTTTCAAACAACGACCAGCCCGGCGTGCGCGCCAAAAAAGCCTCGGCTTCCGCCAAAGTCAGCGGCGGGACACCGCCACGGCAGGGGGTACAGCTCAGTTCGCAAAGATTATCAGGCATGTGCTCTTGCTCCACAGTCAGCCGATGCGCTCAGGGATAGCGATCTGACACGGCACAACCGACAATCGTTCCTGGCGGCCCGCGAACGGGACATCAGGCGATCGTATCCTCGCGCTCATCCGGCCCCAAGGCATCCGCCAGCCAGGCCTGCAGCAGGGTCCAGGTGACGGCCAGCGCCACCGGCCCGATAAAGAGACCGATCAGGCCAAAGGACAACAAGCCGCCCAATACCCCGGCAAAAATCAGCAGCAGCGGCAGATCAGCACCACGCCGGATCAGCATCGGGCGCAGCACATTGTCGAGCGAGCCGACGATGAGCGCCCAGACAACCAGAAAAATCGCCCAGCCCGGCTCGCCGCTCCAGTACATCCAGCCGGCAGCAGGCAGCAACACCACCACAGGGCCGACCTGGGCAATACAGAGCATCAGCATCACGGCGGACAGCAACGAGGCAAGCGGCACCCCGGCCACCCCCAGGCCAACCCCGCCCAGCACGGTCTGCACCAGCGCCGTGCCGCCGACGCCAAGCGCCACGCCACGGATCGCCTGAGCGGCCAAAACCATGGCATGCTCGCCCCGGGCACCCGCCAGTCGCTTGCCAAAACGGCGCGCCAGCACGGCCCCCGCTTCACCCTGCCCGTACAGGATGGCCGTGATCGCCACGATGAGCAGGAACTGGATCAGCATGCCGCCGATCCCGCCCACCTGAGCGAGCACCCACTTACCGGCTTCGGCAGCATGGGGCGTTACTTTGGCCAGCAGGCCGGCATTACCGCCTGCGGCAAGCTGCGCCCAGGCGGCATGGAGCGAATCCCCGACCAGAGGAAGCGGCCTCACCCAATCCGGCGGTGGTGGCACACCGTTATCCGTGATTGCATGCAGCCCGACGGTCAACGTGTCCGTATGCTCGGAAATGGTATCAACGGCCAGCCAGAGCGGCAGCACCAGCACGACCAGCATGGCCAGGGTCATCAGGGCGATAGCCGGGCTGCGCCGGCCGCCCAGACGGGTTTCCAGCGACAGGAAAAGCGGCCAGGTGGCGACGACGATCATGGTGGCCCACACGGTGGCGGCCAGGAAGGGGCGCAAGACCCAGAGGCTGAGGCCAATCAGCCCGAGGATGCACAGGATGGCGAGCGTGTTGCGGGCCAGGTCGCGACGGATATCGGTCATGCATCCTCCTTGAACGGGGCGGCCAAGCCGCCCCAGAGGCGATCAGCTGCGGTAATCCGCGTTGATCTTCACGTAGTCGTAGGAAAAATCGCAGGTGTAGACATTGGCTGCGGCGGCTCCGCGTCCGAGGTCAACGCGCACGGTGATCTCGGCCTGGGCCATCACGCGCGCGCCATCCGCCTCCTGGTAAGCTGCGGCACGTCCGCCATTTTCGGCAACCAGCACCTCGTCCAGCCAGACCTTGACGCCATCAACATCGAGATCGGCAATGCCGGCATAGCCGACAGCAGCCAGGATACGGCCCAGATTGGGATCGGAGGCAAAGAAGGCCGTCTTGACCAGCGGCGAATGGCCGATGGCGTAGCCCACCTGGCGGCACTCTTCGACCGACTTGCCGCCCTGCACGGCGACCGTGATGAACTTGGTTGCGCCCTCGCCGTCACGCACGATGGCCTGGGCCAGTTCGACGGAAACGGCAATGATGGCGGCCTTGACTTCGGCCCAGCCGGCATCCTGCTCGGAGGCGAACTGCGCGCCGGACTGGCCGGAGGCGATCATCACGAAGGAGTCGTTGGTGGAGGTATCGCCATCAACCGTGATGCAGTTGAAGGAGGCATCGGCCGCCTCCTTGACCAGCGCATCCAGCAGCGGCTGGGCGATGCCGGCATCGGTGGCCAGGAAGCCGAGCATGGTGGCCATGTTCGGCTTGATCATGCCGGCGCCTTTGGAGACCCCGGAAATGGCAATCTTTTTGCCGTTGACCGTCAGGCTGCGCGACGCGGCCTTGGCGATGGTGTCGGTGGTCATGATGGCGTGCGCGGCGGCATGCCAGTTGTCCGCCTTGAGGTCGGCGGCCGCCTTGGGCAGGCCGGCCACGAGACGCTCGACCGGCAGCGGCTCCAGGATGACGCCGGTCGAGAACGGCAGCACCTGATCAGCCGCCACGCCCAACTGCGCTGCCACGGCATCGCAGGAGGCTTGTGCCGTCTGGCGACCCGGCTCGCCGGTGCCGGCATTGGCGATCCCGGTATTGATGACCAGGGCGCGCATCTCCTTGCCCGTCGCCAGATGCTTGCGGCAGAGCTGCACCGGTGCGGCACAGAAGCGGTTCTGCGTGAACACGCCGGCCACCGTACACCCTGCATCCAGGGCAACCAGCGTCAGGTCGCGGCGGTTTTTCTTGCGGATTTCGGCTTCGGCAACACCGAGGCGAACACCGGCAACCGGCAGAAGCTGATCGGCAGCGGGCGTAGCGTAATTGACGGGCATGGCACAGGCTCCAATGGCAGCAAGGCAGCCCGCAGGCTGCCTTGGGTCGGGGTCAGGAAAAAACGGGAATCAGGACAGTTTACCGTGGCAGTGCTTGTACTTCTTGCCACTGCCGCACGGACACGGATCGTTGCGGCCAACCTTCGGTCCGGCATCGGCCGGCTGCGGGGCAGCGGCGGCATTGTCGTCCGACTGACCGAGGGCTTCGTCGTAGTCGGCGTGCTGGTACTGAACGTTCTGGACCTCAGCGTGCGGCGCCGTTTCTTCGACATCTTCCGCCGAACGGATCTGCACGGTGAACACGATGCGGGTCACTTCGCGGCGGACGAGATCGAGCAGATTCTCGAAGAGCTCGAAGGCTTCGCGCTTGTATTCCTGCTTCGGGTTCTTCTGGGCGTAACCGCGCAGATGGATCCCTTGGCGCAGATGGTCGAGCGCCGCCAGGTGTTCGCGCCAATGCGTATCCAGGCTCTGCAGCATGATGTTGCGCTCGAACTGGCGGAAGGTGTTTTCACCCACCAGCTCGACCTTGGCCGCATACGCGGCGTCGGCCTGTTCGATCAGGCGGGCCAGCATGTCCTCGTCGGACAGCGTCGGCTCCTGCTTGAACCAGTCGGCCAGCGGGGAGTCGAGCAACAACTCGGCGGCGAGTTCGCGCTGGGCGGCTTCCAGATCCCATTGCTCTTCGACGGAATCGGCCGGCACGTGGTTGCGGAAGATTTCAGCGATCACGCTTTGACGCATGGCCGTGATCGTCTCGCCGATATCTTCGGTTTCCAGCAGTTCATTGCGTTGCTGGTAGATCACTTTGCGCTGGTCGTTGGCGACGTCGTCGTATTCGAGCAGCTGCTTCCGGATATCGAAGTTGCGGGCCTCGACCTTACGCTGCGCCGACTCCAGCGAGCGGGTCACGAGCGGATGCTCGATGGCCTCGCCTTCCGGCATCTTCAGCTTGTCCATGATGGCGCGCAGACGCTCGCCGGCGAAGATGCGCAGCAACTGGTCGTCAAGCGACAGGTAGAAGCGCGAGGAACCGGCATCGCCCTGACGGCCGGCGCGGCCGCGCAGCTGGTTGTCGATACGGCGGGATTCATGACGCTCGGAGCCGATGATGTGCAGGCCACCGGCCGCCAGCACCTGCTCATGCACCTTTTGCCACTCGGCTTTCATGGCGGCGACCTTGGCGGCCTTGTCGGCATCGGACAGCGCCGCATCGGCATTGACCGCATCGATCTCCTTCTGGATGTTGCCGCCGAGGACGATGTCGGTACCGCGACCCGCCATGTTGGTGGCGATGGTGATCATGCCCGGACGACCGGCCTGGGCAACGATTTCGGCTTCGCGGGCATGCTGCTTCGCATTCAGCACCTGATGCGACAGCTTTTCCTTGTCGAGCAGATGCGAGAGCAGTTCGGAGTTTTCGATCGAGGTCGTGCCGACCAGCACCGGCTGGCCGCGCTTCGCACAATCCTTGATGTCCGCGATGATTGCCGCGTGTTTTTCGTCCGCCGTCTTGTAGACCAGATCGTTCATGTCCTTGCGGGCCATCGGGCGATTGGTCGGAATGACCACGGTTTCCAGGCCGTAAATCTGCTGGAATTCGTAGGCTTCGGTATCCGCCGTGCCGGTCATGCCGGACAAGCGGGTGTACATGCGGAAATAGTTCTGGAAGGTGATCGAGGCCAGGGTCTGGTTCTCGGCCTGGATCGCCACGCCTTCCTTCGCTTCGACGGACTGATGCAGGCCATCGGACCAGCGGCGGCCAGCCATCAGGCGGCCCGTGAATTCATCGACGATGACCACTTCGCCGTTCTGCACGACGTAATGCTGATCCTTGTGGAACAGGGTCAGCGCGCGCAGGGCCGCATTCAGGTGATGCATCAGCGAAATATTGGCGGCATCGTACAGGCTGGAACCTTCGCGCAGCAGACCGGCCTCGGCAAGCAACTGCTCGGCACGCTCGTAGCCGGCCTCGGAGAGGTGAACCTGATGGCCCTTCTCGTCCACCCAGTAGTCGCCCTCGGCCTTCTCTTCGGCGGCGCGGCTGAGCAGCGGGACGACATCCTTCATGCGCAGATAGAGATCGGTGTGATCGTCCGCCTGACCGGAAATGATCAGCGGCGTGCGGGCTTCGTCAATCAGGATGGAGTCGACTTCATCGACGATCGCGAAATTCAGGGCGCGCTGCACACGCTGGTCAGCGGTGTAGACCATGTTGTCGCGCAGATAGTCGAAGCCGAATTCGTTATTCGTACCGTAGGTGATATCGGCAGCGTAGGCGGCCTGTTTTTCCTCATGCGACATCTGCGAGAGATTCACCCCCACGCTGAGGCCGAGGAAACGGTGCAGACGCCCCATCCACTCGGAGTCACGCGTGGCGAGATAGTCGTTCACGGTGATGACGTGCACGCCCTTGCCGGAGATGGCATTGAGATAGGCCGGCAAGGTGCCGACCAGGGTCTTGCCTTCGCCGGTCCGCATTTCAGCAATTTTGCCGTAATGCAGGACCATGCCCCCGATCATCTGGACATCGAAATGACGCATGCCCAGAACGCGCTTGCCGGCCTCACGCACCACGGCAAAGGCTTCGGGCAGCAGGGCATCGAGGCTTTCACCATTGGCGTGACGCTGACGGAATTCGTCGGTTTTGGCCCGGAGTTGGTCGTCCGTGAGGGCCTGCATGGCAGGCTCGAGCGCATTGATGCGCTGCACGGTCTGGGAATACTGCTTGATCAGCCGGTCGTTGCGGCTGCCGAAAATCTTTTTGAGTAGGCCGGAAATCATCGCGAAAAATAAAGGGTTGCGCGCGTCAGCAAAGCGGCGATTCTAGCACGCCGCCATTCCCCGGCAGTGCGGATGAATCAATTACCATCGGAGTACGACCGCCCGGCGTCAGCGCCGTTTCAATTGGGCGTAGTCCGCCCCCTGTTTCAGGAAGACTGCCGGGTTCTGGGCCACACCGCCCTGACGTACCTCAAAATGCAGATGCGGACCGGTCGACCGTCCGGTGTTGCCGACCGCCCCGATCTCCACGCCGCGTCGCACCAGGGCGCCCGGCTGCACCGCCATCCGCGACAAGTGGGCATACCGTGTCAGCAGGCCTTCGCCATGGTCGACCTCGACCAGATTGCCGAATTCGGGATGAAAGGCTGCGGACAAGACGACACCATCCGCGGCCGCGTGCACCGGCGTGCCGACCTCGGCATTGAAATCAATGCCTTCATGAATCGACCGGACACCGGCAATCGGATCTGTGCGCGTTCCGAACGGCGACCCCAGCGCAGCCTGGGCCACCGGCAATGCGGTGGGCAGCCGACGGGCCTTGACCTTCTCCGCCATCTGATGCGCCTCGATCACTTGAAAGCGATCGGTCTGACGCTCGACCGCCTGCGCCAAGCGATCCAATGCTTTCGCCAGACCATCCGTATCCAGCGGCGTCGGCAGGAAAGCCCCGCCCTGACCACGGCGCCCCGTTTCGGCAGCGGCCGGCAAACGCACACCGGCACCGCTCGCCAGGCGCTCACCCAGTGCATCCAGCTGGATCAGGCGCGCCTGCAGAGCACCAATGCGCGAGGCCATCATTTCCAGGTTGTGGCCGACGTACTCGCGCGTCTTGCGCGTTTCTTCCAGATGCAGCGACACCATCAGTTCCTGCACCACCGGCAAGCGCCAGTACACGGAGAGCCAGGCCACCAGCACGGCGGTCGACACGACCAGCGCGGCAAAAATGGCGAGCGCGGCCAGCACGTGACGCGGCATAATGGTGAGGGTACGCGCCGTTTTCAGGTGCGGCGAAACCAGAATGATCTGCATACGGAACTCCCATGTACTACGGGCCTGAACATTTTCTCGAACAGGACAACAGCGGCGGCCGCCTGATGGCGCACGCACGCCTCCTGCTCAAGCTGTCGCGGCGATTTGAAGCGATTGCCCCGGCACCGTTTCGGCATGCGGCACGGGTGGCAAATTATCGGTCGGGGAAAATTGTGATCCACGCCGAGAACGGCGCGGTCGCCGCCAAGATCCGCCAGATGAGCCAGCGTTTGTGCGACGAGTTATCGAAAGGCGGGACGGAGTGTAACGCGCTCGAAGTCAAAGTACAACCGCGCCAATCGCCTTTCCAATCAAGTACTTCGACCTACAAACCGCTCTCGGGCAAGACTTTCGATGTCCTGCGGTCGACCCAGGAAAATCTGCCGAAAGGCGCCCTGCGCGACGCGCTCGCCCACCTGATCGAGCGCGCCGGACGGCAGGACTAAGCGCGCTTTCAACCCACCTCGCCGCCCTTGAGGGGACAGCGAGGCTGTTCGGCACGCGCAGCCGTCAAATCGACATGCCTCAGTGGGCGCGACTGTCCAGCCAGAACGTCAGGCCTTGCGTGTTGAGTTCAAGGTCGGTCGCCCAGATTTCCAGCAAAACGTCCTCGGACAGGGTGCAGCCATGCGCCCGCACCTCATCGAGCAGATAACGCGTCATGCCGGCTTTCAGGCTGGCGTGACGCGCCTCGCCCGTACCGGTTTCCGCTTCAGCCATGGCGACCAGCGCATCGAGACGGCGCAGCAACGCAGCCCCCTGCTGCTCGACGTCCGGCAAGCGGCTGTAGTGCGTCAGGTACATGGCTTCGGGCTGGCAGGCCAGGAGGCGCCGGATCGAGGTGCGCATTTCCTCCGGCTCGAACTGGGTCGGCGTCGTCGTCGGGAAGATGAACTGGCGCCCATCGACATCCAGTTCGCGATAGGACAGGCCGAACATGTCGCCCGTAAAAATGGCCTTGGCCTGATCATCCACGATGCAGATGTGGTGACGCGCATGCCCCGGCGTATCCAGACAGCGCAGCGGGCGTCCGGCGAGCGAAATGACCGTACCTTCCGGCGCTTCGATGATGCGCTCGGCCGGAATCGGCAGGATGTGACCATACACACGCGCCACGTACTCGGCACCATAAACAGCCGTCACGCCGGCCACCAGCTTGCTCGGCTCGGCCATGTGCCGCGCCCCGCGCGGATGCACCACGAGTTTGGCATTCGGGAAGGCCTGCATCATCACGCCGGCGCCACCGGCATGATCGAGGTGAATATGGGTCAGGAAAATGTAGTCGACCGCCTCCGTCCCCAAGCCGAGCTTGGCCAGCGCGGCCAGGGCGTTGGGCAGCGCATCGTTACTGCCGGTGTCGATCAGGGCAACCCGCCCCTGCTCGACCACCATGTGAATGGACGCCAGAATGGGGCGCACATAACCGGCATCGAACGCAACGATGCCATTCTTGTAGTCTCTCCAGTCAAACATGCTGTACTCCTCCGTATGGGAGGGGCGATTATACTGGCCACGCTTTTCGATTCGCCAGAGATGCCCATGTCACATTTCATTGCCGATGACGGCGCCAAAATTCACGTCAAGATTTCCGGCGAGGGATCGCCCCTCGTCATGCTGCATGGCTGGACCTCCAGCCATCAGGAGTGGTTTCCCTTCCTTGGCGAACTCCAGAAACAGCATCAGGTGTTCCGCTGGGATGCCCGCGGCCATGGCGGCCACGCGCTGGGCGATGCGGCGGCACCAACCGCTGAACGCATGGCGCGCGACCTGGCCAATCTGCTCGACCATTACCAACTGGACCGCGTGTCGGCCGTCGGCCACTCGATGGGCGCCCTGACCCTCTGGCAATACATCCGGGATTTCGGCACGGAGCGCCTGTCGCGCCTCTGCTTCATCGACCAATCCCCGAAACTAATGACGGACGAGACCTGGTCGCACGGCATCTACGGTGATTTTGACGAAACCAAGGCCGGTGAAATGATGGGGTGGCTGCACGAGGACTTTGCCGAGGCCGTGCTCAAGCTCACCGCTTTCGGACTCAATGAACGGGCACGGGAAAAATACCTGGCCGGCGCCAGTGGCTGGGAAAAATCACGCCAGGCCCTGCGCGCCCAGGCACCCGCGCCGCTCATCGATTGCTGGGCCAGCCTGACGGCGGCCGATTACCGCGACGTCCTCGCCCGGATCGACGTCCCGTCGATGCTGGTCTATGGCGGCCAGAGCAATTTCTACAGCCTGGAGACCGCGCGCTACGTTGCCAGCCGGATTCCTGACGCGCTGCTCCACATCTACGACGGCACCGACCACTCTCCGCACCAATGGCAGCGTGAACGCTTTGCGCGCGAACTGCTCGCTTTTCTGAATCCCTGATCGCCCGCGCCTCAGCCCCAGAGACGGGTCGCACCCAGCGACCACAAACCCAGATAGGTGGCCAGCAAGGAACCGCACAGATGCACACCCGCCAGCATCAGGGCCAGCCCGAGCTGGCCGGCCAGCATGCGTTCGACCACTTCGGCCGAAAACGTGGAAAAGGTGGTCAGCCCCCCCAGGAAGCCGGTAATGGCAAATAATTTCAAGGCAGGCGCCAGGCCGGCATGCAGGTGAAACACCGCCACCGCCACGCCCACCAGATATCCTCCCAGCAAATTGGCGGCCAACGTGCCGAGCGGTACGCCCAGCACCAGCGGATTCAGCCAGACACCCAACTGCCAGCGCAGACACGCGCCCAACGCCGCGCCCAGACTTACTGCCAACGCCCCGTTCATCAAATTTCCCAGCCTCCTGCTCGCACGCGATTACGCCTTCTGACGGTCAACTGCTATATTCGGAGCATATCCCAGAAATCTGACCGTAATGATCGGTAGCCCTCCCATCACGCGAAAACATGACAGCCTGACCTTGCTCGCGGGAGGAATTGCCCTGCTCAGCATCATTCTCGCGCTGACCATTTACGAAACCCTGCAGATGCGGGAGCGCATGTTCCAGGAAAACGACCGCAGCCTGCGCCTGCTGGTTACCGCGCTGGGGGAATATACCGAACGGACGATTCAGGGCGTCGACACCCTGCTCCATAACATCGAGGGCGACCTGGGGCACATCGACATCAGCACCCCGAATGGTCTGCGCAAAGCCACCGAAATGTTGCGTCAGCGCCATACCGATTTCCCGGAGATTGCCTCGCTCAACATTCTGGATGCCAAAGGGGCCCTGCTCGCCGCCTCCATTCCCATCCCGCCCGAACGACCGCACTATGGTGACCGGGATTATTTCAAGGCGGCCAAAATTCGTCCGGCCCCGGCGCGCCTGCTGGCAGAACGGCCGATTTTCGGCAGGAAAAGCCAGCGCTGGGCCATTCCACTCGTCCTGCCACGCTACGACAGTCAAGGCCGCTTCATCGGCGCGATCTATGCCGGCCTCGATATCGAAAAGCTGATCGACTACTACCGGAACACCCTGCCCTACGCTGGCGGCGCCGTCACCCTCTACCGCCTGGACGGCATCCTGCTGGCGCGCTACCCGATGATCACCAAGGCCTTTGACAAGGACTACGCCGGCATCGATTTATTCACACAGCATGTCAAGGCATCCCCGCTGGGCGATTACCGGGCGGAAAGTGCCATCGACGGCATTCTGCGCCGCATTTCCTATCGCACCCTGCGCCAGCACGACCTGCTGATCAATGTTTCCATCGACGAGCGACAGCTTGAGCAGGCATGGCGCAACCGCCTCTGGGCCCCGGCCCTGATCGGCGGCGTCTGCCTCCTGATCATTGCCGGCCTGATCCTCGTCACCCTGCGCCAGTTAGCCCTGCAACGCAGCCTGCAGGCCCGCATGGCCTGGCAGGCCAGCCATGACGCAGCCACTGCGCTGCCGAACCGCTTCCTCTTCGAAGACCGCCTGCACAAGGCCATCCAGCAAGCCGAGCGGAAAGGCCACAAGCTCGCCTTGCTGTTCATCGACCTCGACAACTTCAAGCGCATCAACGACTCGCTCGGCCATGCCATCGGCGACGAAGTACTGCGCACGGCGGCAGTTTGGCTGCGCGCCTGCGTTCGCGAAAGCGACACGGTTGCCCGCTTTGGCGGGGACGAATTCGCCATCCTGCTCCCCGAGGTGCAAAGCACCGGCGACCCCAACCGGATCGCCAGCAAGATCCTGCAGCAGTTCAACGAACCCATGCGTTTTGCCGCAAGGGAAATCAAGGTCACGACCAGCATCGGCATCGCCCTTTACCCACAGGACGGCGAATCCCCGGCGCACCTGATGGCCAGCGCCGACGCCGCCATGTACCGCGCCAAAGAGAGCGGCCGCAACCTGGCCTGCCTGTTCGACCAGACCCTTGCCGAACGCATTCGCGAACGCATGGACATTGAAGGGGCCCTGCAGCATGCCCTGGGGCGCAATGAATTCTGGCTGGCCTTCCAGCCGATTGCGTGCAGCCGAAGCGGCGACATCATTGGCGCCGAAGCCCTGCTGCGCTGGCACTCGCCGACCCTGGGCGCGATCCCGCCCGACCGCTTCATCAGCGTGGCGGAAGGTTGTGGCCTGATTGATGCAATCGGCGAATGGGTACTGACCGAAGCCTGTCGCGAGGCGGCCCACTGGCCGACCGTCAACGGCAAATCCCTGTACGTGGCCGTCAATCTCTCCCCGCGCCAGCTCACGGCGGACAATCTGGTGCCGCACATTGATGCTGCGCTGGCCGAAAGCGGCCTGCCCGCACAGCGCCTGGCCCTGGAAATCACCGAGAACCTGCACATTGCCCCGGACTCTCGCATCAGCCGCAATCTGGACGCCCTGCATCAGCGCGGCATCGATCTGGCGGTCGACGACTTCGGGACAGGCTATTCCTCCCTCTCCTACCTCTCCCGTCTGCCAGTCAGCACCCTGAAGATCGACCGCGCCTTCGTGTCACGCCTGGCGCAACACCCGCAGGATCTGGCCCTGTCCCGCGCCATTGTTGCGCTGGCTCACAGCCTGCACCTGAAAACCGTGGGAGAAGGGGTCGAGACGGCAGCCCAACAAGCCATTCTGACGGAGATGGGCTGCGACTGCCTGCAAGGCTACCTGATCAGCCGCCCCAAACCGGCGCTTGAATTTGCGGCCTGGCTGCGCACACTGACGCACTGATTCAAGCGGGCCGCACCGGAAAGCGGGGCGGGCAAGGTAAAATGCGGGGATTGCACTCGCGTTTCACCAACATGACCGCCCCCAACGACAAGAATACCGCTCCGGCCCCAGCCGCCAATTTCATCCGTAACATCGTCGAAGCCGATCTGGCTGCCGGCAAGCACGCCCAGCGCCGCTGGGCCGGTCAGCCGGGCACGGCGGCCGACCATGCCGCCGCCCCGCTCGACGCTGCCAAGCTCCGCACCCGTTTTCCGCCGGAGCCGAACGGTTACCTGCACTTCGGCCACGCCAAATCCATCCTGCTCAACTTCGGGCTGGCTCAGGAATTCGGCGGCCGCTGCCACCTGCGCTTTGATGACACGAATCCGGAAAAGGAAGATCAGGAATACGTCGATTCCATCATCGACGCCGTGACCTGGCTTGGCTGCTCCTGGCAGAAGGATGGCGAAACCAACCTCTACTACGCCTCCAATTACTTTGACTGGATGGTGCAGTTTGCCGAATACCTGATCTCTGCCGGCCATGCCTACGTGGACAGCCAGTCGGCCGAAGAAATGCGCGCCAATCGCGGCACCCTGACGCAAGCCGGCAAGGATTCGCCTTTCCGCAACCGCAGCATCGAAGAGAACATGGATCTCTTCAAACGCATGCAGGCGGGCGAGTTCGCCGACGGTCAACACATTCTGCGGGCCAAAATCGACATGGCCTCGCCGAACATCAACCTGCGCGATCCGGCCATCTACCGCATCCGCCACGCCACCCATCACAACACCGGCGACAAGTGGTGCGTGTACCCGATGTACACCTTCGCCCATCCGATCGAGGATGCGCTGGAAAACATCACCCACTCGCTGTGCACGCTGGAGTTCGAAGACCAGCGTCCGTTCTACGACTGGCTGCTCACGCGCCTGGCCGAAGGCGGCCTGCTGCAGCGTCCGTTGCCGCAGCAGATCGAATTTTCCCGCCTCAACCTGACCTATGTCGTGCTCTCAAAGCGCAAGCTGATCCAGCTCGTCGAAGAAAAGCACGTCGAAGGCTGGGACGACCCGCGCATGCCGACCCTGGTCGGCGCCCGTCGCCGTGGTTATGCACCGGAAGGCTTCAAGCTGTTTGCCGACCGCATCGGGATCTCGAAGAACGACTCCCTGATCGACTACGTGCTGTTCGAAGACGCGATGCGCGAGGTCATGAACCTCGCCGACGAACGCCGCGTCGCCGTACTCGATCCGCTCAAGCTGATCATCGACAACTATCCGGCAGGCCAGTTCGAGGACTGCCACGCCCCCAACCACCCGCTCAAGCCGGAACTCGGCGAACGCACGATGCCGTTTGGCCGCGAACTGTGGATCGAGGCCGAGGACTTCCAGGAAGTCCCGGAAAAGGGCTTCCGCCGCCTCTTCCCGGGCAACAAGGCCCGCCTGCGCTACGGCTATGTCGTCGAATGCACCGGCTGCGACAAGGATGAAAACGGTAAGGTCATTGCGGTCCACTGCACCTACCTGCCGGAAACCAAGTCCGGCACGCCGGGCGCCGACAGCGTCAAGGTCAAGGGCAACCTGCACTGGGTCTCTGCCGCGCACGCCTACCCCGCTGAAATCCGCCTCTACGACCGCCTGTTTGCCGTCCCGGCCCCCGGCGCCCGTCGCGAAGGCGATGCCCCGGAACTGGAACGCAATTTCCTCGACGACCTGAATCCGGCGTCCAAGACGACCATCACCGCCATGCTCGAGCCGTCGCTCAAGGATGCCGCTGCCGAACAGCGTTTCCAGTTTGAGCGGCACGGTTACTTTGTGGCCGATCGCGTGGATTCGAAGCCGGGCGCCCCGGTCTTCAACCGCGCCGTGACGCTCAAGGATTCCTGGGGCAAGGCAGGCTGATCGCCGGCATGCCGACGCGCAACGTCGCCCAGCTTGGTCAGGTCTTCACGCCACCCAATGTGGTGGCGTTCATGCTCGACCTGTGCCGCAACACCGGCCGGGTCCTGGAACCCTCTGCCGGCGACGGGGCGTTTTACGCCCCGCTGCGCGCTCAGGGACGCGACTGCACCGCCATCGAGATCGATGCTGGCGTTGCGCCCGCGGGCGTGCGCGTCATGGATTTCTTCGATTTACCGGCGGACGAACAGTTCGACACCATCATCGGCAATCCGCCCTACGTTCGCCTGCAGGACGTGGCGGCCGACACCCGCCAGAAGCTCAAATCACCGCGCTTCGACGGACGCAGCAACCTCTTCCTGTTTTTCATCGAAAAGTGCGTGCAGCACCTGAAACCGGGCGGCGAACTGGTCTTCATCGTCCCGCGTGAATTCATCAAGCTGACGGCCGCGAAAAAGCTGAATGCCTGGCTCTACAGCCAGGGCAGCATCACGCACTTTTACGAAACCGGCGATGTGCGGGTTTTTGCAGGGGCGACGCCCAACTGTTGCATTTTCCGTTTTGAAAAAGGCCGCCTCGACCGCCGCATGGCCGATGGCCGCACCTTCACGGAAATCGCCGGTCAGCTGATGTTCCTGCGCGACGACTATCGCGTGCGCCTCTCGGACCTCTTCGACGTCAAGGTCGGCGCAGTCTCCGGGGCCGACCACATTTACGCCCACCCCAAGGGCAACATGGAATTCGTCTGCTCGAAGACGGCGGCCACCGGCCACACCCGGCGCATGCTCTACGGCATGCCGCACCCGCACCTCGAACAGTACAAGGACGCCCTGCTCGCCCGCCGTGTACGCAAGTTCGACGAGAGCAACTGGTGGCAATGGGGTCGTCAGTTTCCGATCATGCCCGCCCCGCGCATCTATGTGAACGGGCGGACCCGCCGTCCGGAGCCGTTCTTCCTGCATGACTGCGATGCCTACGACGGCTCCATCCTGGCCCTGTTCCCCAAACGCCAGGACATCCCGCGCCGCGATCTGATCGAGTGCACGCTGATGCTCAATCGCGAAGTCGATTGGCAGGAACTCGGCTTCGTCTGCGACGGCCGCTATCTCTTTACCCAGCGCAGCCTGCAAACCTGCGTGCTGCCTGACAAGTTTTCCCGTTATCTTCCGAAGGACGCATCATGACCTTTACCCAACAACTCGCCGCTGCTTGGCAGACCAACAACTCCCTGCTCTGCGTTGGTCTGGACCCGGACCCGGCCAAGTTTCCGGCCCATCTCAAAGGTCGCGATGATGCCATTTTCGAATTCTGCAAAGGCATCGTCGATGCCACGGCCGATCTTGCCTGTTCCTTCAAGCCGCAGATCGCCTACTTTGCCGCCCGCCGCGCGGAAGATCAGCTGGAAGCCCTGATCGAGCACATCCACACCCGCCACCCGGGCATCCCGGTCATTCTCGACGCCAAGCGCGGCGATATCGGCTCGACTGCCGAACAATACGCCGTCGAGGCCTTCGAACGCTTCAAGGCCGATGCGGTCACGGTCAACCCCTACATGGGCCGCGATTCCGTCGAGCCTTACCTGGCCTATCCGGACAAGGGCGTCATCCTGCTCTGCCGGACCTCGAATGCCGGCGGCTCCGACCTCCAGTTCCTCGATGTGGGCGGCGAAAAGCTCTATGAGCGCGTGGCCCGTCTGGCGGCCCAGGAATGGAATACCACCGGCCAGATCGGTCTCGTTGTCGGCGCCACCTTCCCGGCCGAAATCGCCCGCGTACGCGCCCTGATTGGCGACATGCCGCTGCTCGTGCCGGGCATCGGCGCGCAGGGCGGCGACATCGAAGCCACCGTCAAGGCCGGCCGTACCGGCAACGGCACGGGGCTGATGATCAACTCGTCGCGCGCCATCCTCTACGCCGGCAAGGACGAGCATTTTGCCGCCGCCGCACGCCAGGCCGCACAAGACACCCTGAACGCCATCAACCAGTTCCGCTAAATCACGCCCGGAGGCCCCGCCATGCGCATGGACGATTACCGCGAAAGTGACAATGTCGAAGACCGTCGTGGCGGCGGCGGTGGCGGACTGGGGGGGGTCGGGATCGGCGGGGTTGTATTGGCGCTGGTCATCAGCTACTTCACCGGGATCAACCCGATGACGCTGCTGGGCATCATGGAACAGACGCCGATCGCCCGTCACGAAGCGCCCGCGCATAAGCCCCCCGCCAACGATGACACCGCGCGCTTCGTCTCGCGCGTCCTCGCGTCGACGGAAGATGTCTGGCAAGCCGGCTTCCAGGCCAACGGCAAGCGCTATGAAGCACCCAAACTGGTGCTGTTCACCGGCGCAACCCCGACCGCCTGCGGTACCGGCCAAACGGCCATGGGCCCGTTCTACTGCCCGGGCGACCAGAAGGTATATATCGACCTTGCCTTCTTCCGCGAACTGAAGACCCGCTTCCAGGCGCCGGGCGAATTTGCCCAGGCTTACGTCATCGCCCACGAAGTCGGCCACCACGTACAGAACCTGCTTGGCGTTGCGGGCAAGGTCCATGAAGCCCAACGCCGCCTGCCCAAAGCCGAAGCCAATGCACTCTCCGTGCGCATGGAACTGCAGGCCGACTGCCTCGCCGGCGTCTGGGGCAAGCGCGCGGACGACATGAAGCGGATTCTCGACAGCGGCGATCTGGAAACCGCACTCGCCGCCGCCACCGCCATCGGCGATGATCGCCTGCAACAACAGGCACAAGGACGCGTGGTGCCGGAAAGCTTCACCCACGGCACGTCGGCCCAACGCGTGCGCTGGTTCAAGCGCGGCTTCGAAACGGGTGATTTCAACCGCTGCAACACCTTCCAGGCCGACACGCTCTGATGCACCGGGCGCTCTGTTTGGGGCTGCTCCTGAGCAGCCCGGCTGCATTTGCTCTGCCGCCAGACACGCCCGTTCCCGGCGGCATTGCCGTGATTGATGCAGGACCGGCCACCGCTAACGCCGCCCAGGCAGCCTGCCCGAAGGCATTCTGGGATCAACAGCCGCTCGCCGTGGCGCAAGCACGCGGACGCTGCCACGTCCTGTTCGGCATTCCCCTGGAAAGTTTGCCGGGAACGCTGGAAATCCGCTTGGAAATTCGCACGGACAGCGGGTCGACCGTCAGCCAGCAGCGTGAAATCCTGATCCGCCCCAAAAACTATCCGGAGCAACGCCTGACCGTCAAAGACAAGCGCAAAGTCGAACCGGACCCTGCCGACCTCGCCCGCATCGAGCGCGAGCAGCAGATCACGGCCGCCATCAAGCGCCAGTTTTCACCCGGTGAACCGCCCACAGCGCTCGCCCAGCCCGCCCCCGGCCCGCTCTCATCCCGCTTCGGTCTGCGCCGTTTTTTCAACGGGCTGCCGCGCAATCCGCACAACGGCCTGGATGTTGCTGCGCCAACCGGCACCCCGGTCCTCGCGCCAGCGGATGGCATCGTCGCCAATACCGGCGACTATTTTTTCAACGGCCAAACCATCTTCATCGATCACGGCCAAGGCATGATCAGCGCTTACATGCACCTCTCACGCATCGAGGTACAGACGGGCCAACGTGTGCGCAAAGGCCAGCTCATCGGCGCTGTCGGCGCTACCGGTCGCGTCACCGGGCCCCACCTGCACTGGGTCACCCTGCTCAACAACACACCCGTTGACCCGGAACTGCTCCTGCCACGCCCCTGAGCCGCATGGCGCAACGAGGCCACATCGCGTACGCCACCGCCCAAGCCTTCCTCCCCCCAGACCGCCCGATGTGTGTCACACAGGGTGTGCAACCAAAAACAGGCCAGCACCGGCAACCGGCAATAAAAAAGCCGCCCGGCGTACCGGACGGCTTCTGGTGCAGGTGTTCAGCAGGGCTTAACGCTTGCAACCGCCACTCGTGCTGCCAGAGCACGGCACCGAGCTTTCGCGGTTGATCAGCCACTTGCCGCCGGTTTTGATCATTTCCAGGGTCTTCTGGGTCGAATCACGATACTGGTTCGACGAATAGATCTGACGGAATTCGACGAAGGCGCGATCGTTGCCATCCATCTTCACGCGCACATCCTGCAAATCGACACTGATCGCATCGCGGCTGGAAATCCGGCTACGGCGGAGTTGTGCCCAATCCTCACGATTCAAGCCGCCATCCGGCGTGAAGGTCGGTGCATAGAAACCGATATAGTCGGAGTAATTCTTTGCAGACCATGCAGCAGCCCAGGCACGGACACGTGCCGACAGTTCGGCATCCGGCCCTTCGGCGACCGCAGCAGGTGCCGGCATGACAGGCGCCTGCTTGGCAGTCAGCTGCGCCATGGCACGCGCGTTCAGCGCCTCACGATCCGGCGTCGCAATGCCGACATGTTCATTCGGGCAAAGCTGACTGGCATCGACGCTGGCCAACTCACGGGCTTCCGGGTCCTTGGATTCCAGCTTCTTCAGGCCCAGGAATTCCAGCAGAGTCCCCATACCGGCGTAGGTACGCAGGTAGGCAAGGCTCAGATCCGTATCGGCATTCACCGCATTACGACGTGCCGAGAGCAGTTCGTTTTCGGTATCGAGCAAATCGAGCAGCGTGCGCTGGCCAATGTTGAACTGGTCACGATAGGCATCGCGAGTTTTTTCCAACAGACTGACCTGAGTGGCCAGATAAGCCGACTGCTCTTTCAGGCGCTGCACATCATTGAAGGCGATGGCCAAGGTCTGACGCGTATCGCGGCAGGCCTTCTCGCGCAGATCCATGGAGAGGTTCTTGCGCTCGGCGTACTGCTTTTCGCGGGCCATATCGGCACCGCCATTAAAGAGGTTCCAGCTGACCACAACTTCGGCCACCTGGTAATCACGATCACCGATCGTACCCAGGTAATTGGTGTTGGAGTCAGTACGGGCCTTCAGGTCCACGCGCGGCATGTAGGCGGCCTTGCGTGCTGCCAGATCGTGGGTCGCAGATTCAATGTTCTCCACCGATGCCAGCAGGGTCGGATTCCGCTTGTAGAGCAGTTCCAGGGCCGCCTTTTGGCTGGCCGGCATGGCATTGGAGAGTTGGCTCGGCGCATCCATCGTCCCCGCCGGGGCGCTATTTACGAGACGTTGAAAGCGTGCGCTGACGTCGTGCAGGTTGGCCGTTTCGGTGGTCAGGTTGATTTCTGCCAGGGCAAGACGGCTGCCTGCCTGTTCCAGATCGACACGACGGGCCACGCCGGACTGGGTACGGCGCAGCAACTGCTCGTAGGTCATTTTGTGCTGAACATAGTTATCTTCAGCCAGATTGACCAGGAAGCGGTAGCGCAACACATCGAGGTAGGCCTTGGCGGATTCAAGCGCCACATTCTCGGAGGCCTCCAGCAGTTCGTAATAACGAACCAGGCGCGCCTTATCGAGGCGACGGACCTCGTTGTAGGTGGCGAAACCATCAAACACCATCTGGCTCAAGCCCAGGGTGTAGCCACGACGCGTGTAATCATTCTTCACATTGGTGGGAGGTTGCTTCAGGCTTTCACGGCCAGCCCCCGCCGTCAGGTCGACACGCGGGAGATATCCGCCACGTGCAACGCCAACCTCTTCTTCCGCTGCCTTGAAGTTGTGCCATTTGGAAGTCACTTCCGGGCTGTTCAGTACAGCCTGTTGTGCCACTTCCTTCAGGCTCGCGGGTGCGCTACCTGCATTGGCAGAGGCCAGCGCGGGAAACACCCCGGTCAGCAGCAGCATCAGAATCTTGTTAGGGTTCATGTTCACTTATCCTGTTTGCCCCCCCCTCAGGGGTATTGGTTGATATCGACGATACGTGGGCAAAATGAGGCACCCAAAGCGCCGAGAGTCCGAGCGCATTATAAAAAGCAAACTGTTTCAGGATGTAAGAAATTGTGAAAAATACCGATTTAAAAATGTCATTTAAATCAATTTTTTAACATTTAAACGCAACAACTGACATATTACATAGATTAGGCAAACAAATTATCACCGAACTTGTTGCAGTTTCCGATACGCCGTCCGTTCACTGACCCCGAGAATGCGGGCCACTTCAGCAGGTTGTCCGGCAACCTGCTGATGCACCCAGGTCACATATCGACCTTCCAGTTCTTCAAGGGACACCGGATCGTTCACGACAAAAGCCCGATCGCCGGATGCCCCCCCCTCGTCCCAAACCGCTGCACGGAGTTCATCCGCCCCCAACACATCGCGATCACTGAGCAAACTGGCACGTTCGATCAGATTTCTCAATTCGCGTATGTTTCCTTCATAACGCCGATCACTAAGCCAATCGCAGGCTTCGGGCGACAGGCTGCGACTGGCTTTACGATCGACCCGCCCCAGCAATGAGGCAGCCAGCAAGGGAATATCCTCGCGTCGCTCATGCAGGGCTGGCGTGTGAATCGGAAAGGTGTTGATGCGGTAATACAGATCCCGTCGGAAGGTCTCGGCTTGCACCATGCCCCGCAAATCGCGGTGGGTTGCTGCCACCAGACGAAAATCGGCCGGCAGCCAATCCAGGCCGCCGACGCGACGATAGGTGCCGGTTTCCAGCAGACGCAGCAGCTTGACCTGCAGTGAAAGCGGGAGTTCGCCAATTTCGTCCAAGAAGAGGGTGCCGCCGGCCGCCGCCTCGACCAAGCCTTGCTTCCTGTGGGTCGCGCCGGTAAACGCCCCTTTTTCGTAGCCGAAAAGTTCGCTCTCAAACAGCGTTTCGGTCAATCCGGCACAGTCGACCGCGACAAACGGGCCATCCTCGCGTGCACTCGCTTCGTGAATGGCATGCGCGACCAGTTCCTTCCCCGTCCCGGTTTCCCCCAGCAGCAGGACGGCCGCATTCGAGGGGGCCACCCGCAACACCCGGTCGAGCATGGCCAGGAAGGCCGGGGCGCGCCCGACCAGCCCTTGCGCTGCCGCACGCCCGCTGGCCTGGCGCACGACACGCATGGTTTCGACAAAATAGGCAATCTGCCCACGTTCATCGCGGATCGGCGTGGTCTCGACAGCCACATGCTCCTCGCCACGCGGAGTATGGTGCAGATGCAGGACACGCTGTGGCACCCCGCTGTCGAGACTCAGTTTCAGCGGACAGGATTCGCCAGCCTGATCGCAAGGCGTATCGAAGTGATGCGAGACGGCATAGCAATGCCGCCCGATCACCGGTACATCGTCGCCGAACTCGCGGACATAGGCGGCATTGGCCGCAATGATGCGGTAATCCGCCCCCATGACGATACGGGGCTCGGGCAGGCCATCGAGAAAAGACAGCAGTTCGGATAAGGGTGGCGCAGACATCGGGAAGTCACCGGACAAATTTGTCAGCCAATTTTGACACATCCTTTTGAATTAGTCCGCACGCACTGCGCCAAGCCCCTGATTTATATCGCCCTCGCTTGTAACCGGGATCAGGCACGCATCTTGATTAACAGATCAAATCCGTTTCAACCCAAGGAAGCCCATGAGCGCTCAAACCAGCCCCGACCCGTCGCCCAAGCAGGTGTCGTTCTACGAGAAACGCAAAAAGATCCACGCCAAACGTGCGCGTGGCTTGTTCGACAACTGGCGCGTCGCGCTGGTGCTGTTTACCCAGGTGCTGTTCTACGGCGGTCTCTGGCTGGAATGGAATGACCGCCAGGCGCTGCTCTTCCATCTTGTCGAACGCAAGTTCTACATTTTCGGGCTGGTCTTCTGGCCGCAGGACGTCATTTATCTTGCCGCCCTGCTCATCGTTTCGGCCTATGCGCTCTTTCTGGTGACCGCCGTTGCGGGGCGGCTCTTCTGCGGCTACGCCTGCCCGCAGACGGTGTACACCCAGATCTTCATGTGGGTGGAAAACTGGGTGGAAGGGGATCGTAACGCCCGCCTGAAACTCGACAAAGCCCCGATGGATGCCCGCAAGTTCCGTCTGCGCGCCACCAAATACCTGCTCTGGGGCGTGATCGGTCTATGGACAGGCTTCACGCTGGTCGGCTACTTCACTCCGGTCGATGAACTCATCCACAACGTGATGACCAACAGTCTCGGCCCCTGGGAGACCTTCTGGATCTTCTTTTACGGCGGCTTCACGATCCTGATGGCCGGCTTCATGCGTGAGCAGGTCTGCAAATACATGTGTCCCTATGCCCGCTTCCAGAGCGTGATGTTCGACCCGGACACCCTGATCATCACCTACGACCCGGAGCGCGGCGAACCGCGCGGCATCCGCAAGAAAGACGCCGATCCGAACAAGTTGGGCGATTGCGTGGACTGCGGCCAATGCGTGCACGTCTGCCCGACCGGCATCGACATCCGCAACGGCCTGCAGTACGAATGTATCGGCTGTGCCGCCTGTATCGACATCTGCGATCAGGTGATGGACAAGGTCAATCTGCCGCGCGGCCTGATCCGCTATTCGACGGAAAACGCGATGGCGCAGCATCTTGGCAAGAAGGAGATCCTCAGCCACATCGTGCGCCCGCGCATTCTGCTCTACACGGCCATCCTGGCACTCATCCTCGGCCTGTGCGCCTGGTTCCTGGCGCACCGCATTCCGCTCAAGGTGGATGTCATCCGCGACCGTTCCGTACTCGCCCGCGAGGCAGAAGACGGACGCATCG
The DNA here is from genome assembly GCF_039649255.1 of Dechloromonas sp. ZS-1. Classification (NCBI taxonomy): domain Bacteria; kingdom Pseudomonadati; phylum Pseudomonadota; class Betaproteobacteria; order Rhodocyclales; family Azonexaceae; genus Dechloromonas; species Dechloromonas sp. ZS-1. Next base: position 277,187 of record NZ_JBDIYD010000003.1, read on the forward strand.
AAAACGTCTACATGCTGCAGATCATGAACACCGAAGAACGTGCGCACCGCTACCGGATTACGGTCGACGGCCTGCCGGGGGCCGAAATCGCCGGCGAGGCGGAAGTCGATGCGCCGGCCGCCGCGCTCACGTCGTTCAACACCGTGGTGCGCGTGCCGCCGGAAGCCGGCAAGTCAGGCTCGAATCAAATTCACTTTGAAATCGTCGCGATGGAAAACCCGGATATCCACCTGCGCGAGAAAGCCTCTTTCCTCCTGCCCTGACCGCCAGGGCAGACTCCGGTTGGGCGGGCCTGATTCAGGTCCGCCTTTTTTTCGCCCGGCGCCAGGCGGGCGTAGACAAGACCAGAAGACGCCAGCGGCGCGAGACTGAGCCGCTTATTCAGCCACTTACTCGGCGCTCAACTCAATGCGCTGCCCTTCAAACTCCACATATTGGCCCGGGCGCAATTTGGCGCGTTTGCGGGTGTCGACCGTCCCATCGACCCGAACCCGCCCTTCGGCGATCGCGGCATGCGCAGCCCCGCCGGATTCGACCAGCCCGGTGGCCTTGAGCAGTTGATCGAGTTGAATGTATTCGCCACGCACGGCAAAGCCTTGGTTCATGCCTGTTCCACCAGAATGAGATGTACCCGGCAGGGCCCGTGGGCGCCGAGGACGATGGTTTGTTCGATATCGCCGGTTCGTGAAGGACCGGAGATGAAATTGAGGGCACGCGGCAGCGTAACCCGTTCGGCCCGCACGCAGGCAAACGCAGCTTCCATGGTGTCGAGGATACGGGACACCGGGACGATGGCGATATGCGTTTCCGGCAGCAGGCTCACCGTAGCCGGCGTCTCCGGAGAAGAGAGGAGCAGCAGCGTCCCGGTTTCGGCAATCGCACAGAAGCAGCCGGAAATCCCGACCCGATCGGCGTCGACCGCCGGACGCACCGCCGTCGTCAAGCCTGCGGCAGCCCAGTCGAGCCCGGCGAGATCGGCCGTCATCACGGCATCGCAGGGCAAACCGAGGCCGCGCAGGTAGCCGGCCACGGCAGCCGGCACATCGGCCAAGGCCGAGACCTGCTGCACCGTGCTGGCCAGACTGACCGCCTTGTCGATAAAACGCCGGGGCAGATCCGCCCCGCACGCGGGTTGCGGCCCGGCGGTCCGCGCCGCCAGATAAGCCAGTACAGCGGCCTTGCGCGACGCGGCATCGCCTTGGGCAACACCGGCCCGCACCTGGCGCAGGATCTCGTCACGGGCGCTCATGCGACACGGTTCCTCGGCGCACCCGCCATGTAAGCATCGATGTTGTCGATCAATTGATCCGCCAGCGCCTGCATGGCCGGCCGACTCGACCAGGCGACATGCGGCGTCAGCATGAAATTCGGCAAGGCGAGCAGATCGGCCGCGAGCAAGGGATGGTCGTCCGCCGGCGGCTCCGCACTCAGCACATCGAACCCGGCGCCGGCAATCCAGCCTTCCCGCAGGGCCTGCGCCAGCGCGGCTTCATCGACGATGCCGCCGCGCGCGGTATTGATCAGCAAGGCCGAGGGTTTCATGGCGCGCAGGGCATCGGCATCGATCAAATGCTGCGTCTCCGGTGTCAGCGGGCAGTGCAGGCTGATCGCATCGGCCTCGGCCAGGACCTGGGCAAACGGCGTATAACCGGGACGCACACGGGTCGCCCCCTTGCGCTCGGCACGCAGGATGCGCATGCCAAAGGCCTCGCCCAGCCGCGCCACACCGTCCCCCAGTGCACCGCTGCCGATCAGACCCAGGGTCGCGCCGTGCAGATCGCGGATCGGATGGTTGAACAGACAGAATTGCTCGGCACGCTGCCAGGCGCCCGCCTGCAAGGTCTCACGCCAGGCAAACAGGTTGCGGGAAAGCGCCAGCAGCATCGCAAAGACGTGCTCCGGCACGGTGTGCACGGCATAGCCCCGGATATTGGCGACGACAATCCCGCGCCGCTGGCAGGCGGCCAGATCGACGTTATTGGTCCCGGTGGCGGAAACGGCGATCATTTTCAGGTCCGGCAGGGCGTCGACCGCCGCCGCATCGATCGGCACCTTGTTGGTGATGGCGATCTGCGCCCCGGCCAGACGCTCGATCACCTGCGCCGGGCTGGTTTTTTCGTATTCGACCCAGTCGTGCGCGCCCAGCGGCCGCCGTACCGTGGCAATCAGCGAGCCGGCTTCGAGCTGGACAATACGCATCAGGCCACCGTCACGCATTCCACGCCGGCCGCGGCGGCCGCTGCGGCCACCTGCTCGCCCAGCGCCACTTCGCCCCGGTAGAGCACGCGATCCACCCCGGCCGCGCACAGGCCTTCCAGCGCCGCACGATCGCCCTGCAGGAGATTGACGACCCCGGCCGGCCAATCGGCACGCGCCGTGAGTTCGCACAGCGCAAACAGCGCGGAGGGCGCCTTCGGGCTGGGTTTGACGACCACCGTCGCCCCGGCAAGCACGGCCGCACCGACCACGCGCGCAAAGCCCAGCACCGGCGCGCTCGCATCCAGCACCACCCCGACCGAACCCGTATCACCGACGGCCGGCTCACGCAGGGCCACCACGGCTGCTTCCACCTCGGCCTTGGCCGCGGCCTCGTCGAGGCCGGTTTCCTGGCGCAGCAACTTGGCAAAATGACCGGTGTAACGATCGAGCGCTTCGGCCAGCTTGTCCAGGCAGACCCGGCGGGCCATCAGCCCCATCGCACCCCAGGCCGGCTGGGCGGCACGCGCTGCGGCAACGGCTTCCGCCGCTTCCTTGGCGCCGCACAAGGGCACGCGGTAACGGGTTTCCCCGGTCACCGGATCAGTCAGCATGAAGTAGTCATCGGCCAAGGTCAGGAGGGCGTGGCCATTGACCCACATCGGAATGGCCATCGGCCCGTCAATCGTAAAAGACATGGTTCAGTGTCGCTTTCTGGCTGCGTAAAGTTCGTGAAAAGTCTTGCCGGCCGGTGCCGGCAGGTCGCGCCCGACGGTCCACCCCGGCGCCAGGCCCAAAATGCGGATGCGCCCGCTGTCATCGGCCAGCCAACGCAAATAGCCGGCAGCACGACGCACCAGCCAGCGATACAGACGCGGTTGGCGGGCCAGCCAGCCCCAGAGGCGGAAGGCCCAACGCTCGCGCTGCGGACGCAGCCCGAGCTCGAGTTGGTCTTCGCGCAAGCGGTGCATCAGCTTGGGCAAGGGAATGCGGACCGGACACACGCTGCCGCATTGATTGCAGCCGGTGCTCGCATGCGGCAGATCGAGCGCGTTTTCGATGCCGGTGTAGAGCGGAGTCAGCACCGAGCCCATCGGCCCCGGATAGACCCAGCCGTAGGCATGACCGCCGAGGGAAAAATAAACCGGACAGTGGTTCATGCAGGCGCCGCAGCGGATGCAGCGCAGCATGTCCTGATAGGCCGAACCGAGCAGCTTGGCGCGCCCGTTATCGACCAGGATGAAAATGGTCTTCTCCGGCCCCTCCGTCTCCGCCGGTGCCCGCGTGCCGGTGAGCAGGGAGACGTAGTTGGAGATGCTCTGGCCGGTGGCCGAACGCGGCAGCACGCGCATCAGCGTGGCGAAATCTTCCAGCGTTGGCAGGATTTTCTCGATCCCCGTGACCACCACGTGGATACGCGGCAAGGTGGTTACCATGCGGCCATTGCCTTCATTGGTGACCAGCGCGGCCGTGCCGGTCTCGGCAATCAGGAAATTGGCACCGGTGATGCCCATCTCCGCCGTCAGGAAATGCTGGCGCAGCACCTCGCGCGCCTCGCGCGTCATCGCCGGAATGTCATCTGACGTACGCGGTACGGCGGGGCGACCATGCTCCTTGGCGAACAAGGCCTCGATCTCCTCGATGGTCTTGTGCACGGCCGGCGCGATGATGTGCGACGGCGCCTCGCCGGCCAGCTGGACGATGTATTCACCCAGATCGGTTTCGACCGGACGCACGCCGGCGGCCTCCAGCGCCGCATTCAGGTGTGCCTCTTCCGAGAGCATCGACTTCGACTTGGTCGCCTTGGTCACGCCATGGCGCTGCGCGATCTCGACCACGAGGCGGCTCGCCTCTTCGCCATCGCGCGCCCACAGCACTTCGGCCCCGCGCGCCGTGGCACGCTCCTCGAAGATCTCGAGCCAGACATCCAGATCGGCCAGGACGCGATTCCGGATGTTTTCAGCGGTTGACCGCAGGGCTTCGAAATCGAGCCCATCCTCAGCCAGGGCTGCCACCCCCTTGGCCCGCTTACCGACAAACAGCGGCTTGGCTTTTTTCAGCGCGCGCTGCAGGACGGGGTTGGTGACCTTCTCCCCGGCTCGCGCCCGGAAGAACATGGCCTGCGAATGTTTGGCGGCCGCGCTCATTCGCCGCTGCCCCCGGCCAGCACTTCGGCGACATGGAGCACCCGGGTTGTTTCATCGCCCCGTCGACGCAGACGCCCTTCGATGTTGAGCAGGCAGCCCAGATCGCCCCCCACCACCGCATCCGCCTGCGCGGCAGCAATCGACTCGCACTTGCGGTCAACAATGCGCGTGGAGACATCACCAAACTTCACGGAGAAAGCCCCGCCAAAGCCGCAGCACTCCTCGCACTCGCTCATTTCGGCGAGACTCAGGCCGCGCACCTGTTGCAGGAGGCGGCGCGGCTGTTGTTTGATGCCGAGGCTGCGCAAGCCCTTGCAGGAATCGTGATAGGTCACGCTGCCGGCGAACGTGCCCGGCACCGCATCCACTTTGAGCACATCCGCGAGAAACTGCGTCAGCTCCCAGGCCCGCTCGGCCACCTGACGCGCCCGATCGGCCCAGGCCGGATCGTCGGCCAGGAGTTGGGGATAGACCGTGCGAATCTGGTCGGCACACGAACCGGAGGGAATCACCACGGCCTCGAAGCCTTCGAGCTCGGCAATGGCCTTTTTGGCCAGATCGATGGCGACGGCACGATTTCCGGCACTCCAGGCCGGTTGACCGCAGCACGTTTGCCCGGATGGCACCACGACATCGCACCCGGCCGTCTCCAAGAGACGCAAGGTGGCAAACCCAATCGATGGCCGCATCAGATCGACGAGGCAGGTAACGTAGAGCGCTACACGCATGCTAATATTGCGCCGCACAAGAAGAAAAGTGGCTAATGCTACTCAAACCACACCCATAAAGGAACCCAGTTGTCTCTACCAGCCAAGGACACGAACAGCGAGTCCGGCAAAACCCCCGGCTCCATCCAGGTCATCGAGCGCATGATGTCGCTGCTCGACGCCCTGGCCGCATCGCCGGAACCGGCCAGCCTCAAGCAGTTGGCCACCTCGACCGAACTGCATCCGTCGACCGCGCACCGCATTCTCGCCGCGATGACCAATGCCCGCTTTGTCGAGCGTCAAGAAGCCGGCACTTACCGCCTCGGCATTCGCCTGCTGGAACTGGGCAATCTCGTCAAATCCCGCATCAACCTGCGCGAAGTGGCCCTGCCCTTCATGCAGGAACTGCATGAAAAGATCGGTGAAGCGATCAATTTGGGGACCCGCCACGATGACGACATCGTCTATCTGGAACGGACCTCCTCCGGGCGCTCGCTCGTGCGCGTCGTGTATCTGGTCGGTGGCCGTGCGCCGCTGCACCTGACCTCGCTGGGCAAGCTTTTCCTGGCCGCGGAAAACCCGAACAAAGTACGCGACTACGCCAAGCGGACCGGCCTCCCCGGCAAGACCGAACACTCCCTGACCACGCTCGCCGCGCTGGAAAAGGAACTCGACAAGGTGCGCCGCCACGACATCGCCTACGATGACGAAGAAGCGGAAGTCGGCCTCAAGTGCGTCGCCGCCCCCATCCGTGACGACGAAGGCCATATCGTTGCCGCCCTCTCGGTGTCCGCCCCGGCCGACCGCCATGACCCGGAATGGGCACGCCAGGTCAAACAGTCGGCGGATGCCGTCTCGCACGCCCTGGGCTATACCGGCCCGCGCAAATAAGTCCCGCCCCGACGGTCGACCGTCGGACAGCACCGAAAACCAGGACAATAAAAAAGGCCGCTCACGCGGCCTTTTTGCTGTCTGGCGTCAGCTCACGCCTTGCGTGCGCTGCCCAGACCCGCACTTTCCATCCAGCGCTTGATCCGGTTGGCATCGCCCACCCGGGTCATCTTGCCCTGCGAGTCGAGCAGGACAATGACCACCGGCTTGTCCGCCACCCGCGCCTGCATCACCAGACAACGCCCGGCTTCGGAAATGTAGCCCGTCTTCGAGACGCCGATTTCCCAGCTGTCGCTGCGTACCAGGGCATTGGTGTTGCCGAAGTCGCGCACACGACCATTCAGTTCCACCTTGGCCTCGGCCGTGGTCGAGAACTGGCGGATTTCGGGGTAACGCGCCGCCGCCGTGACCATCCGGGCCAGATCATGCGCCGTGGACACATTGTTGCTGGAAAGGCCGGTCGGCTCTTCAAAACGCGAGTTGTACATGCCGAGGGCGTGCGCCTTGCGGTTCATCGCAGCAACAAATGCGGAAAGACCCCCCGGGTAATGACGCCCCAAGGCGTTGGCCGCGCGATTTTCCGACGACATCAGCGCCAGCAGCATGGCGGTTTCACGCGTCATCGTGGTCCCGACCGGCAGGCGCGAACGCGTGCCCTTCATGGTGTCCACATCGGCATCGGTGATCGTGATCACCTCGTGCATGTCGAGCTTGGCATCCAGCACGACCATGGAGGTCATGAGCTTGGAAATGGACGCAATCGGCACCACGGCATCCGGCTGCTTCTCGATGACGGCATGCCCGGTGCTCTGGTCGATAACCAGCGCCGACGAGGAATACAGGGCGAGTTTGCCGGGATCGATCTCACGCATCGAGACACGGCGCACGGCCTTTTTATCCACGTCTGCCGCTGCGGCCAGCTTCGATGCCGGGACAGCCTTCGTGTTTTTAGCCTGCGATTTGGCCGGCGCGCGCTCGGGGGCTGCAGCCAGCTTGCCGACAGGTTTACTGTTCTTGGCCACCACTTTCGGGGCGGACTTGCTGGCGGCGGACTGTGTCGCGGCCTTGTTACCGGTTTTTTTGGCGGCGACCGGTTCGCTCTTGCGGGCAGCGCCATGGCCTTCCGGCTTTTTGCTGGTTGCCGCGCCGGCGGGAACCCCGGTCAGCATGCCCAGCAATGCCGTCCCCAGCACTGCAAGCTTGAATCGATGCATCATTCACTATCTCCTGCCAATATCACGCGATTGTAAAACAGATTAGCAAGAGATAGCGAATTTGCAATAAAAATAAACAGATACAACAATTACTTAAAGCCTTCCGTCAGGGCTCAGGCTGCATCCACCACGGTCAGGGCCACCATATTGACGATACGGCGCACGGTAGCCGTCGGCGTCAGGATATTCACCGGCTTGTCCGCCCCGAGCAGGATGGGGCCAACCGTCAGGTTGTCACCGGCCGCCACCTTCAACAGGTTGAACGAGATGTTCGCCGCATCCAGGGTCGGCATGACCAGCAGGTTGGCCTGCCCCTTCAGACGGGAATTCGGGAAGGCGGCCTGGCGGATCTGTTCGTCGAGCGCGGCGTCGCCGTGCATTTCACCTTCGACCTCGAGTTCTGGTGCCCGCGTATTGAGCATGGCCAGCACGTCGCGCATCTTCGAGGCCGTCGGCGTGTTGTCGGTTCCGAAGGTCGAATGCGAGAGCAGCGCCACCTTCGGCGCAATCCCGAAGTTACGGATTTCTTCGGCAGCCATCAGGGTCATGTCGGCCAGCTGCTCGGCGGTCGGATCGTAATTGACGTAGGTGTCACCGATGAAGACCGTACGCCCCGGCAGGAGCAGCAGGTTCATCGCGTAGTAGCGATCCAGCCCCTCACGCGTGCCGATCACGCTCTGCACGTATTCACGGTGCGTTTCGTGGCGACCGAAGACACCGCAGATCAGGCCGTCGGCATAGCCCAGCTTGACCATCAGCGCGCCATACAAGGTATTGCGGCGGCGCACTTCGCGACGCGCAAACTCGGGCGAGACGCCCTTGCGCTCCATGATGCGGTGATAGGTCGTCCAGAACTCTTCGTAGTGCTCATCGAAGAAGGCCGAATTATCGGAATGCACCACTTCGAAATCCTCGCCTGCACGAATACGCAGGCCGGCTTCTTCGATCCGGCGATTGATCTCGGCATGGCGCCCGATCAGGATCGGCCAGGCAATCCCTTCGTCACGAACGACCTGTACGGCACGCAGCACACGCTCGTCCTCGCCCTCGGCAAAGACGATGCGCTTGGGCGCCATCTTGGCCTGCGAGAACACCGGCTTCATGATCAGGCCGGAGTGATAGACGAATTCATTCAGGCTTTGCAGATAGGCATCCCAATCCTTGATCGGGCGGGTTGCCACACCCGAGTCCATCCCCGCCTGCGCCACCGCCGGGGCGATCTTGACGATCAGGCGATGATCAAACGGCTTCGGGATCAGGTATTCCGGACCAAAGCCACTGATCTTCTCGCCGTAGGCGGAAGCCACGACTTCGGACTGCTCGGCACGCGCCAGTTCGGCGATGGCCTTCACGGCCGCCATCTTCATTTCTTCGGTAATGGTGGTGGCACCGACGTCGAGCGCCCCGCGGAAGATGAAGGGGAAGCACAGCACGTTATTGACCTGGTTCGGATAATCCGAACGACCGGTACAGATGATGGCATCGTCGCGCACGGCCTTGACCTGCTCCGGCAGGATTTCCGGCGTCGGATTGGCGAGGGCCATGATGACCGGGGTAGGCGCCATTTTGGCGACCATTTCCGGCTTCAGGACACCGCCAGCGGACAGGCCGAGGAAGACATCGGCCCCGTCGATCACTTCACCCAGGGTGCGGGCATCCGTTTTCTTGGCGTAACGCGCCTTGATCTCGTCCATCTCTTCGACGCGGCCTTCATAGACCACGCCCTTGATGTCGGTGACCCAGATGTTTTCGACCGGTGCGCCGAGCATGACCAGCAGATCGAGACACGCCAGGGCGGCGGCGCCGGCACCGGAGGTGACGATCTTGACCTTGGTCAGGTCCTTGCCGATCAGGTGCAGGCCATTCAGGATGGCCGCGCCGACCACGATGGCGGTCCCGTGCTGATCGTCGTGGAAGACGGGAATCTTCATGCGCTCACGCAGCTTCTTCTCGATGTAGAAGCATTCCGGCGCCTTGATGTCTTCGAGGTTGATGCCGCCAAAGGTCGGCTCCAGCGAGGCGATGGTATCGATCAGCTTGTCCGGATCGCGCTCTTCGATTTCAAGGTCGAACACATCGATATTGGCGAACTTCTTGAACAGCACGCCCTTGCCTTCCATGACCGGCTTGGCGGCGAGCGGACCAATCGGACCAAGGCCCAGCACGGCAGTCCCGTTGGTGATGACCCCCACCAGATTGGCGCGCGCGGTCAGGGTGCTGGCTTCCGCCGGATCAGCCACGATTTCTTCGCAGGCGAAGGCCACGCCGGGCGAATAGGCCATCGACAGATCGTACTGGTTGGTCAGCTGCTTGATCGGGGTAACGGCAATTTTCCCCGGCTTCGGTTCGCGGTGGTAATAGAGCGCGGCTTCGCGCAATTGGCGTGGATCCATGTCTGCCTCCGTTTTATATCGTGGAACGACGTTTCGAATTGCGAAAGATCATAGCACGCATATTTTGGGTTTTCATCCCCTCGGATATCACGTATCCGATTACGGTCAAGTAGATGTTTACCCTAATTTGATGCATAATTATGCGCTTCCCAGCCGACGGCCTTTCAGCCGCTCGCAGTCTTGGTGGCAGCTCCCGGCGACTGGCGTAAAACCTAGCTATTTCAGTTACTTACATAGAGAGACATATCGCCATGACCGCACCGCTGAATGCGCCCGATTACGTCAAACACGAAGGCCTGAAGAAATGGGTCGCTGACATTGCCGCCCTGACCCAGCCTGACCGTATCGTCTGGGCCGACGGTTCGCAGGAAGAATATGACCGCCTGTGCGCCGAAATGGTTGCCGCCGGCACCCTGATCAAGCTGAATCAGGAAAAGCGCCCCAACTCCTACCTCGCCTTCTCCGACCCGTCCGACGTGGCACGCGTTGAAGACCGCACCTACATCTGTTCCGAAAACAAGGACGACGCCGGCCCGACCAATAACTGGGAAGACCCGAAGAAGATGCGTGAGACCCTGAACGGACTGTTCAAGGGCTGCATGAAGGGCCGTACCATGTACGTCATCCCGTTCTCGATGGGTCCGCTGGGCTCCCCGATCGCCCACATCGGCGTCGAGATTTCCGACTCCGCCTACGTCGTCGTCAACATGCGTACCATGACCCGCATGGGCAAGGCCGTTTATGACGTCCTCGGTGCCGACGGCGAATACGTGCCGTGCGTGCACACGGTGGGCGCCCCGCTGGAAGCCGGTCAGGCTGACGTCAAGTGGCCGTGCAACCCGACCACCAAGTACATCGTTCACTACCCGGAAACCCGCGAAATCTGGTCCTACGGTTCGGGTTACGGCGGCAACGCCCTGCTCGGCAAGAAGTGCTTCGCCCTGCGCATCGCCTCCACCATGGCCCGCGATCAAGGCTGGCTGGCCGAACACATGCTCATCCTCGGCGTCGAATCGCCGGAAGGTGAAAAGTCCTACGTTGCTGCCGCCTTCCCGTCGGCCTGCGGCAAGACCAACTTCGCCATGCTGATCCCGCCGAAGACCCTGGACGGCTGGAAGATCACCACCATCGGTGACGACATCGCCTGGATCAAGCCGCGCGTCGACAAGGATGGCGTGACCCGCTTCTACGCGATCAACCCGGAAGCCGGCTTCTTCGGCGTCGCCCCGGGCACCTCCGAGAAGACCAACTACAACGCCCTGGCCACCCTGAAGGAAAACATCATCTTCACCAACGTCGCGCTGACCGACGATGGCGACGTGTGGTGGGAAGGCCTGACCAAGCAGGCACCGGATCACCTGATCGACTGGCAGGGTAACGACTGGACGCCGGAAGACGGCAAGGCCGGCAAGAAGGCCGCCCACGCCAACTCCCGCTTCACCGCCCCGGCCAACCAGTGCCCGTCCGTCGACGCCGCCTGGGAAGACCCGGCTGGCGTGCCGATTTCCGCCTTCATCTTCGGCGGTCGTCGTGCCACCACCGTGCCGCTGGTGTACCAGGCCTTCAACTGGAACTACGGCGTCTACATGGCTGCCACGCTCGGCTCCGAAACCACGGCTGCCGCCTTTGGCCAGCAGGGCGTCGTCCGTCGCGACCCGTTCGCCATGCTGCCGTTCTGCGGCTACCACATGGGCGACTACTTCAACCACTGGCTGAAGATGGGCAAGACCGTGGATGCCACCCCGAAGATCTTCTGCGTGAACTGGTTCCGCATGGATGCCGATGGCAACTTCATGTGGCCGGGCTTTGGCGACAACATGCGCGTCCTGAAGTGGATCGTTCAGCGTTGCAAGGGCACCGTCGCCGCCAAGGAAACCGCGCTGGGCTGGATGCCGAAGTTCGAGGATATCGACTGGACCGGCCTGAACATCACCAAGGACGAGTTCGACGCGCTGACCACCATCGACGCCGATGCCTGGAAGTCCGAACTGGCCGGCCACAAGGAGTGGTTCGACAAGATGGGCGAAAAGCTGCCGAAGGAATTCAACCTGAAGCGCGAGCTGTTCGAAATGGCCCTGTTCAAGGACGCCGCCTGAGTCGCGCTTGAGCGCTGACATGACGGCCACCTCCGGGTGGCCGTTTTTCATTGAGGAAGACCATGACCGCACCCTACGCCCAGGCCCGCCTGGATGACATTTCGCCCTTCCACGTCGTCGAGTTGCTGACCCGGGCGCGCCAACTGGAAAGCGAAGGCCGCGACATCATTCACATGGAAGTCGGCGAGCCCGACTTCCCGACGCCCCCCGCCATCACCCAGGCGGCGGTCGACGCCATCCAGCAGGGCAAAACGCTCTACACGCAGGCCCTCGGCCTGCCGGAACTGCGCGAAGCGATCAGCGAGTTCTACCGCACTCGTTATGGCGTGAATGTGCCGGCCCGCCGCATTGCCATCACCAGCGGCGCTTCCGGCGCCCTCAACCTGGCTTTTGCCTGCCTGGCCACCCCCGGCAGCGAATGGCTGCTGGCCGATCCCGGCTACCCGTGCAATCGCCACATCATGCGTACTTATGAAGGTCGCCCGGTGAGCATTGCGGTCAGCCCGGAGAGCAATTTCCAGCCGACCCCGGCGCACGTCTCAGCGGCCTGGACTGCGCAGACCGCCGGCCTGCTGGTCGCTTCCCCGGCCAACCCGACCGGCACCCTGCTCACACTCGATGAAATCCGCGCCCTGGCCGAGACCGTCCGCGCCCATCAAGGACAGTTCCTGGTCGACGAGATTTACCACGGCCTGACCTACGGCATCGATGCCCCCACCGCCTGCGCCGCCGGCGACGACATCTGGGTGCTGAACAGCTTCTCCAAATATTTCCAGATGACCGGCTGGCGGCTTGGCTGGATAGTGATCCCGGAAGCCCATGTCCGGCATGTCGAAAAACTGGCCCAGAACCTGACGCTCTGCCCCTCCACACCGGCCCAGCACGCTGCCTTGGCTGCCTTTACACCCGAGACCATCGCCTTGCTGGAAACCCGGCGTGCCGAATTCCGCCGTCGCCGGGATTTTCTGGCACCGGCGCTCGAAGCCCTGGGCTTCCGCATCACCGCCAAACCAGAAGGGGCGTTTTATCTGTATTGCGACTGCAGCGCACTGTGCGCAGACAGTTTCACGTTCGCCAAGGATCTGCTCGAACAAGCGGGCGTGGCAGCCACCCCGGGGCTGGATTTTGGGGCCAACGCACCGGAAAAACACATCCGTTTTGCCTATACCACGGACGTCGACCGTCTGGCCGAGGCGGTGCGTCGCCTAGGTGCCTACCTCGGGCGGTAACGCCAGATCGGGAAAGCGGGCCGCCACGGCAGCCCAGTCGAAATACGGCCCCGGATCGGTTTTTCGTCCGGGCGCCACATCGCTGTGCCCCGCCACATCCGTGATCGGATAGCGGGCGCGCAATTGCGCCATCAAATCGAGCAGGGCGACATACTGCGCCGCCGCAAAAGGCGTGTCGTCCGAGCCCGCCAGTTCGATCCCGATCGAGTAGTCGTTGCAGTTCTCTCCTGCACACCAGCGCGACTGCCCGGCATGCCAGGCCCGATGATCGCAGCCGACAAACTGCACGATGCGCCCATCGCGCTCGATGTAAAAATGGGCGGACACCTGCACATCGGCAATGGTCTCGAAGTACGGGTGAGCGCTGCGATCCAGTCGATTGAGGAAGAAGTCCGCAACCCACCGCCCTTCGAATTCGCCGGGCGGCAGGCTGATGTTGTGGATCACGATCAGCGAGACGGGCCGCCCCGCCGGCCGCGCGCCAAAATTGGGCGATGCCAGACGGTCGACCGTCGCCAGCCAGCCATTATCGAGCCAGTCGCTCATTCGATCCCCAGCCGCTCCAGGCGATAACGCAGCGAACGGAAGGTCACGCCCAACAGGCGCGCCGCCGCCGTCCGGTTGCCGCCGGTTTTCTCCAGGGCTTCCAGAATAGCCTGACGCTCGAGGCGATTGAGGTAGTCATCCAGATTTTCCGCCCCCCGCCCGGGCAGCACCGCCTCGACGGCATCCGGCTCCAGACGCAAATCGGCGACCTCGATGCGCTGACCGCTCGACAAGGCCACCGCCCGCTCGAGCACGTTCTCCAGCTCACGCACATTGCCGGGGAAAGCATAGGCCAGCAGCGCGTCGGCGGCTTCCGGCGACAGGGTCAGCCCCATGTTGCCGCCCATCCGTGCCAGCAGTGCCTCGGCCAGCGGCACGATGTCCTCGCGGCGCTCACGCAGCGGCGGCATGCGCAGTTCGATGACATTCAGGCGGTAATACAAATCCTGGCGGAAGAGCCCCTCCTCCACGGCATGGCGCAAATTTTTGTGCGTCGCGCAGATGATGCGGACATCCACCGCCTCCTCGGTCACGCTGCCGACTTTGCGCACGCGCTTTTCCTGAATGGCACGCAGCAGCTTGACCTGCATGGCCAGCGGCAAATCGGCCACTTCGTCGAGGAAAAGCGTGCCGCCATCGGCCGCCTGGAAAAAGCCTTCGCGCTCGGCATCGGCGCCCGTAAACGCCCCCTTTCGGTAGCCGAAGAACTCGCTCTCGACCAGGGTTTCCGGAATTGCCCCGCAGTTTACCGGCACGAAAGGCGCGGCCTGGCGCGGGCTTTGCGCATGAATCAGGCGTGCCGCCCGCTCCTTGCCGCTGCCCGACTCACCGGAGATGTAGATCGGCGCCTGACTGCGCGCCAGCTTCCCGATCAGTTCGCGCACCTGCTGCATGCAGGCAGAGTCCCCCAGCAGGGACTGCGCCGCCACAGCGGGCGCCGCCCCCACTTCCGGCAACTTGAGCGCGGATTTGACCAGGGTGCGCAGCTGATCGAGCCCCACCGGCTTGGCCAGGTAGTCAAATGCCCCGGCCTTCAGCGCCGCCACCGCATTGCCGGCGCTGCCATAGGCCGTGATCACCGCCACCGGCGTCCGTGCGTGATGCGCCGCGATGTACTCGACGATGGCCAGCCCCTCACCATCCGGCAAGCGCATATCGGTCAGGCAGAGCGCAAAGGGCTCGGCATCCAGCACCGCCTTCGCCTCACTCACGGAACCGACACACACCGCATGCAGCCCCATGCGGCACAGGGTGAGATCGATCAATTCCCGGATATCCGGCTCATCATCCACGACCAATACGCGTGGCATTGCGTTTTTCAATACGCTCACGTTCTTGCCTCTCCGGCAATGATGAAATGCCCACCCAAGGCCCCGTCACCCAAGGTCAAGCGCGCCCCGTTGGCTACACACAATTCGCGGGCAATGAACAAGCCCAATCCGGTTCCTTGAGTATGGGTCGTATAAAACGGTTCGAAAATCTGCTCTCGGCTCTCTGGCGGGATCCCCGGCCCGTCATCCAACACATGCAACTCCGCCCAGCCATCCACATGCCGGACCAACAAGCGCACCGCCCCCACCTGTGCCGATGCGTGACGCAAGGCATTGGCGACGAGATTCCAGAGCACCTGCTGCAATTGCGCCCGATCAAAACGCAGGATTGCGGGTGCCGGGCAATCGAGCGCAAGCCGCTCATGCGCCACATCCGCCGGCAACTGATCGAGGAACTGTTGGCAGAACGCCCCCAGTTCAATTTCCGTGACGTCCATCCGGCTCTGCCGCCCCAACTCCAGCACATCGCTGACAATGCGGTCCAGCCGTGCCACGTTGTCGCCCACAATGCGCAATAAACGATGCTGCATGTCGGTCTGCGCATCCTCGCGCAGCAAATCGCTGGCGTGGCGGATCGCAGAAAGCGGGTTACGGATTTCATGCGCGATGCTGGCGGTCAACCGGCCCAGGGCCGCCAATTTCAACTGCTGTGCCTGCGCCTTCACCTGCGCCATGTCTTCCAGAAAAACCAGGATTTCCCCATCGCTGCTGTGCGTCGACTCAATCCGCACGCGCAAGGTATGGCCATCCGGCAGGGGCAGGGAAAAGGCCCCGTCACGCGCACCACGCCGCCAGTCTTCGCAGGCCTCGGCCAGCAAAGGCACGTGATCCGACAAGCGGCAGGGGCCTTCCGGCGGCAAACCGAGCATCGTCCCGGCCACCGGGTTGTGCCGGACCAGTCCGCCCGCGCGATCGATCACCAGCATGCCGTCCTGCATCCGCTCGACAATCCGCTGGCTGATCAGGCTCTGATTGGCCAGTTCCTCGCCACGCCGACGCGCCAGCTCCTCGTTGGACATGACGTGCTGGCCGAGCAAGCGGGCCAGGATCGCCGTCGCAAAAAAACCTGCGGACAACAGGCCGGTCGGCAACAGGGTCGCCACATCAAAACGCCCTGCCGAAATGCCCCAAACCTGGGACAACAAGGTCGCAATCGCCGAAATGGCCGCATAAAACAACACCAGGCGCCCCCGCCCGACCAGGCAGGCTCCCGCCAGCGAAACCACCTGCAGAATGCCGTAGCCGCTGGCCACGCCCCCCGCCGCCAGGGAGAAGGCGCTGACCACCAGCGCATCGACGACGACCTGAATGGAAAGCTGCAGATTGAAGCGGTGCTGCCAATGCAGTGAAAACGCCAACGCCAGCACCACGGTGCTCAAATACGCGAGGGCAAGCCCAATCAGGCCATGCGTTTCACCCAGTTCGATCCGCGCCAGAAACTCATGGGGCAGCAGGACGGCCAGCACAAACAGCACGGCCATCAGCAAACGATAGGCGTTGTAGTACTGAAAGGACCGCCAATTGGCTTCCCAGGTGGTCGACAGCCAGTCGCTCATCGCTGCCGGGATGCCTCACGGTGCGCAGCAGAACAAAATGCCTGCCCGTCCGCTGACACACCGTCTCCCTCCGGGAAATGCACACCGCAGTGCGCGCACAGCAGCATGGCTGAGGCCGGCTTTTCCGGGGCACGAGGCGATGCCGGCGGTACCTGGCGCTTCTTCCAGGACACCCAGAGCACGCCCAACACCAACAGAAGCAGTAGATATTTCATGACATTCCTCGTGCGACCATCATGCACCGGGCGGCCTGGCCCGGCAGGGGATCAGGGCATCATGTTAACGTGCCACCGGCCGCATCGTCCATGACGGGAGATCGCGTCACAAGATAGGACCGGTCCAGCAAAGTAAAAGCCCCTGTAAATCGATGATCTACAGGGGCTTGAATTGGTCGGAGTGACAGGATTCGAACATGCGACCCCTGCGTCCCGAACGCAGTGCTCTACCAGGCTGAGCTACACTCCGAGTTCCAACGCGTTGCGTCAGAAGTAAAACGGCGCGCATTATATCCGCTTCCGAAGAGCTCGGGAAGAGGTTACGCAAACAAATTGGGCCGTAGCCCGAGCAATCCTTGCCCCGCCAGCGCACAAGGAGTGCCGGAATGCAAAAAGGAGACCTTGATTTCTCAAGATCTCCTTTTCATGTTGGTCGGAGTGACAGGATTCGAACATGCGACCCCTGCGTCCCGAACGCAGTGCTCTACCAGGCTGAGCTACACTCCGAGTTCCGCACCGAGATCAATCAGTGATTTCTCTCAACTGCGAAGAAGGTCAATTGTAGCAGCGCTTCCTTGTATTGGGAAGCCCCCAGCGACGAAATTGCCGTTCTCGCCAATTCAGCCTCCTGCTCCGCGCGGCGGCGGGCATGCGCCAGCGCACCACTGTTCCGGATGGCATCGAGCACCCGCGGGAAATCATCACGCCCGCCGTCCTCGATCGCCTTGCGGACACACGCAGCCTGCTCGGGGGTGCCGTGCTGCATGACATAGATCAGCGGCAGGGTCGGCTTGCCTTCCGCGAGATCATCGCCCAGATGCTTGCCGGTATCGGCTTCCTGTCCGGAATAATCCAGCACATCGTCGATCAACTGGAAGGCGGTCCCCAGGTGCATGCCGTAGGCAGCCAGGGCCTGCTCCGTCTCGCCGTCATGCTGGGCGAGGATGGCGCCGAGTTGCGCCGCCGCCTCGAACAGCTTGGCGGTCTTGTAATGGATGACCTGCATGTAGCGGGCCTCATCCACATCGGCATCATGGCAGTTCATCAACTGCAGGACTTCACCCTCGGCGATGATATTGGTGGCATCCGAAAGGACCTGCATGACACGCATGTCGTCGACCGCCACCATCATCTGGAAAGCGCGCGAGTAGAGAAAATCGCCGACCAGCACGCTGGCCGCATTGCCGAACATGGCATTGGCCGTATCGCGCCCGCGCCGCAGCGCCGACTCATCGACCACGTCGTCGTGCAACAGGGTCGCGGTATGGATGAATTCGATGACGGCCGCCATTTCATGATGGCGCACACCCTGATAACCGAGGGCACCGGCGGCCAGTAGCACGAGGGCCGGGCGCATACGCTTGCCGCCGCTGTTGATGATGTATTCGGCAACTTGCCGGACCAGCACCACATCGGAGTAAAGACGATCGCGAATGACCGCATCAACGGCCTTCATGTCGGGCCCGATCAGGGCGTAGAGCTGTTCCAGTGTCACGTTGGCAATTCCCGAGATAAGCGCGGAATGTTAGGGTTGCCGCCCCCCTCCCGTCAAGGTCGGAAAATCATGAAATGACTGCGTCAGGGCCGGAGTTTGGGCTAAACTAGGTCATCAGACCATCGCCAGGGAGAGAGCCATGGACATCCGCACCATCGTCATCCAGGACCGCGAGTTGCTGGAAGAATTTGCCGATGCATTGAGCGACCGCGCACCGGATATCGAGCGCGACGTTGCCCGCCTGAAAAAGACCCCGCATGACCGCGAATTGACCGCGGACCTGTTCCGGGCCATTCACAACATCAAGGGCGATGCCGCCCTGTGCAAATTCGAGCTTGGGACAGCCATCGCGCACCCGATCGAAACGATGATGGCCCGCTTTCGTGAAGGCGAAATCCCCTTCTCCGACCTGCTGGCCGAACTGATCCTGCTCGCCATCGACCGCCTGGAACTGGCCACCGATGCCCTGCTGGCGCTGAAGCCTCTGGACAACCTGCGCCTGGTCGATCTCGTTCACGGCCTGGACGAACTGGCCCAATCCACGACTCAGGAAGTCGATAAGCACTGCGCCAATCTGATCGAAGCCGTCACCGGTTTCCCGCCCGTGATCAGCGACATGTCGGTCCGCGCCCCGCGCGCCTCGACCGCAGAAAAGAAAACTGCGCCGGACCAGGCCTCGGCCGACCTGCAGTTTTTCCGCTCCCTTGCCCTGCAACTGGAAAGCCGTTCTCCGCTGTTCAAGGGCCGGACCATGCGCATCCTGCGCCTGGCGCTGGAAACGAACAAGGCCGCCGGCCTGCCGGCCGACCCGCGCCAACTGGAGGCGGCGGTCTACATGCACGATGTCGGCATGATGCTGCTGCCGGAAGCCGTCTGGCTGAAAATCGGCAAGATGACCGAAGAAGAAAAACAGATTCTGCGTAACCATCCGGGCTTTGCTGCCGGCCTCCTGCAACGCATGCCCGGCTGGGAAGGCGCGGCTGAAATGGTGGCCCAGCACCACGAAATGCCGGATGGCGGCGGTTATCCGAATGCCATTGGTGGCGACCAGATTGCGGCCGGGGCCAAGATCCTGGCCATCGTCGATGCTTTTGAGGCCGTCATGCTCAAGCACATCCACCGCGGCAAGAACCGCTCGGTGCTGCGCGCCATTGCCGAAGTCAACGCCTGTGACAACCAGTTTGCCAGCGAACTGATCGCGCCCTTCAACCTCGTTATCCGAAAAACCATCGAAGCTTGATGTCTGCTGATCTGGAAAGGCGCTTTGGCGGCGTCGCTCGTTTGTACGGCGCCGATGGCGCCCAGCGTCTGCGTGAGGCGCATGTGTGCATCATTGGTATCGGCGGCGTCGGCACCTGGGTTGTGGAGGCCCTGGCCCGCACCGGTATCGGCAGCCTGACCCTGATCGACCTCGACATGGTGGCCGAGTCCAACACCAACCGGCAGATCCACGCACTGGACGACCAGTACGGCAAGGCCAAGGTCGACGCCATGGCGGAACGTGTTCGCGCCATCAATCCGAGCTGCAGCGTGCAATGCATTGAGGACTTTGTCACCCCGGAGAACGTCGACCGCATGATCGACGCCCGCTACAGCCTGGTCATCGACGCCATCGATCAGGTTCGCGCCAAAACCGCGATTGTCGCCCGCTGCCGCCAACTCGGGTTGCCGGTCATCGTGGCAGGCGCAGCCGGCGGCCAGATTGATCCGACCCAGGTCCGCGCAGCCGATCTCAGCCAGACCACCCAGGATCCGCTCCTGGCCAAACTTCGCTCGCAGCTGCGGCGCGACCATGGTTTTCCGCGTGACGCGAAGAAGAAATTCGGTGTCACGGCCATCTATTCAACGGAGCCGCTGCGCTATCCGGACAAAGGACAGACCTGCGAGACGGATCGCGGCCCGGCGGGTCTCAACTGTGCCGGCTTCGGTTCGTCCGTCTGCGTCACCTCCGTGTTCGGCATGGCGGCAGCGGCGCAAGCCATCGCCCGCCTCACCCGAGCAGCATGAGCAAGGCACGCAAGCTTCGCTCGCGTAAAGCCGGCCTGCCGCCCGGTTCCCTGGTGCACATCGGGGAGGCGCGCCTCCCCGCCGCCCGCATCACCCTCATCGACTTCGATGCGCACGGCCTCAGCGAATGCGAGGACATTACCCGCCCGCGGCATCACGCCACGCGCTGGATCAACGTGTATGGTGCACAACAGGCGACCGATCTGGCCACGATCAGCCAGCAACACGACCTGCACCCGCTCGTCCAAGAAGACATCCTGAATACCGCGCAGCGCCAGAAAGTCGATCACTACGCGGATTACCTTTATCTGGTTTTGCACCGCTACAGCCTGTCGACCGTCGGACTTGAGCTTGAGCAGGAACAAATCAGTCTGATCATCGGTCGCGACTACCTGCTCAGCTTCCAGGAACGTCCAAGCCAGACCTTCGAGCCGGTACGCCAGCGTTTGCGCAACCCGCACAGCACGCTGCGCAAGGGCGGCCCGGACATGCTTGCCTATTCCTTGATCGATGCGGTGGTGGATAGCTATTTCGGGGTCATCGAACAGCTCGACGAGCAGGCCGACAGCCTGGAAAGCCAGCTCCTGCACAAACCCCGCCCGCAGACACTGGAACGTATTCATCAATTGAAGCGCTGCGTCAGCCAGCTGCGTCGCAACCTGCACCCCTTGCGCGAAGTGCTGGGGAACCTGCATCGGGATGCCGACGATTTCTTCGGTGCGGAAATCCAGCTCTATCTGCGCGATGTGTATGACCATACCGTGCACATCCTCGAATCCCTTGAAGACCTGCGCGATCAGGCCACGGGTTTGCTCGATGTGTATCTGTCGACCGTCAGCCACCGGGTCAATCTGGAAGTACGCGCCCTGAGCGTAGTCGCCACCATTTTCATGCCGGCAACGCTGATCGCCGGGGTTTTCGGCATGAATTTCAAACTGATGCCCTGGCTGGAGGAGGCCGGCGGATTCAGTTACGCGCTGGGCCTGATGGGCTGTATCGCCGTGGTCATGCTGGCGCTCTTCTGGCGCCGCAAACTGGTTTAGAGAATCAGGATCACGCGCTCAAGGATCATCACGGCAAAGACGATCAGCGCAAACAGGACGCCATAACGCACGATTCGCCAGGCGAACGCCAGGAAGCGCGGCTGCCGGGTCAGGGCATAGAGTGCGAACGAGACGCCCACACCGACCAGAGAGAGGCCGGCCAGCAGGGTCAGAAGCCACATGAACGTGGGCTCGAAAGGGAATCAGGCGGCTTGGGCCAGCCAGCGGGTGACGCCCTGCGGGGCGGCCGATTCGTCTTCGAAGGTCACGAATTCCCAGGCATCGGTGCGCTGCAGGAGTTCGCGGGCAAGCTGATTGTTCAATGCGTGCCCGCCCTTGTGTGAAGCATAGGCCGCCAGCAGAGGATGGCCGAGCAGGTAGAGATCCCCCACGGCATCGAGAATCTTGTGCTTCACGAACTCATCGCTGTAACGCAGACCGTCCTGATTCAGAACGCGGAATTCGTCGAGCACGATGGCGTTTTCCAGCCCGCCCCCGAGCGCCAGACCGTTCTCGCGCAGGTATTCGACTTCCTGCATGAACCCGAAAGTGCGCGCACGGGAAATCTCCCGTACATAGGACTGCGCAGCGAAATCGATCTCGGCCTGCTGGGCCGACTTGTCGATGGCGGGATGGTTGAAAACGATGGAGAACGCCAGCTTGTAACCGTCGTAAGGCTCGAAACGAGCCCATTTGTCGCCGTCACGCACTTCAATCGGTGATTTCACGCGAATGAACCGCTTGGGTGCGCGCTGCTCTTCGATCCCGGCAGACTGGATCAGGAAGATGAAAGGTGCGGCAGAACCGTCCAGGATAGGCACTTCCGGTGCATCCAGATCGATCCAGGCATTGTCGATGCCCAGCCCACACAGGGCCGACATCAGGTGTTCGATGGTGCCCACCTTGACCCCGTCCACTTCGAGACAGGAGCACATGCGGGTATCGCCAATCAGCACGGCCTTGGCCGGAATGTCTTTCGGCTCGGGCAGATCAACGCGGCGAAAGATGATGCCGGTATCCGGTGCGGCAGGACGCAGGGTCAGATTGACCTTGACGCCACCGTGCAGACCGACGCCCGAGGCGTGGATAACCGTCTTCAACGTGCGTTGCTTGAGCATGCTAAGTGCTTGAATGATTGGGGAAGGCAGCGGATTGTAACACAACCCGCCGCCACCCTTTTTCAGAGAAAGGTTTTGTTACGACTTAATCGGCTTGCTTGCGCAGGAAAGCCGGGATGTCGTAGCGGTCCACACCGCTGTTGGCCAGGGCCTCAACCGTCACGTTGCGCTTGCGCACCACGGCCGGCACATCGGCGATCTGGTTGTAATCGATGGCCGGACCGGAGGAGAAGGCCACGGCATCATGCGTCCCGGTCGCCACAGCCTGAATGACCGGCGTATTGACCACTTCGAACGCCTGACGACGGGCGGCCGCCTGACCCAGGCCGGTCGCAACCACGGTCACGCGCAGGGCATCACCCATGGTTTCGTCGTACACAGCGCCGAAGATGACGTGCGCGTCTTCAGCGGCAAAGGCCTTCACCGTGTTCATGACTTCGGTGACTTCCTTCATCTTCAGGTTGCCCTTGGCGGCGGTGATATTGACCAGCACGCCGCGCGCGCCGGACAGATTCACGCCTTCCAGCAGCGGAGAGGCCACGGCCTGCTCAGCGGCGATGCGGGCGCGATCCAGACCGGAGGCGGACGCGGAGCCCATCATGGCGCGGCCCATTTCACCCATGACCGTGCGAACGTCTTCGAAGTCGACGTTCACCAGACCCGGGTAGGTAATGATTTCGGCGATCCCGCCGACAGCGTTTTTCAGCACATCGTCGGCAGCCTTGAAGCAGTCGTCCACATCGGCATCCTCGCCCATGACTTCCATGAGCTTGTCGTTCAGGATGACGATCAGGGAATCGACATGCTTGGAGAATTCTGCGATGCCGGCTTCTGCGGCCTTCATGCGCTTGCCGCCTTCGAAGCTGAACGGCTTGGTGACCACGCCGACGGTCAGGATGCCCATTTCACGGGCGATTTCAGCCACCACCGGTGCGGCACCGGTCCCCGTACCACCGCCCATGCCGGCGGTGATGAAGGCCATGTGCGCGCCTTCGAGGGTCTTCTTGATGTCCTCGCGATGGGCCACCGCGGCTTCCTGGCCTTTTTCCGGCTTGGCACCGGCACCCAGACCAGACTCACCCAGGGACAGCTTGCTCGGCGCCGAGTTGCGGGTCAGCGCTTGGGCATCGGTATTGGCGGCGATGAATTCGACACCATTAACCCCCTCACGAATCATGTGTTCAATGGCATTACCGCCGGCACCGCCGACGCCAAAGACCTTGATGATCGTGCCGCTTTCGTCTTTTTCGATGATCTCAAACATGACAACCTCCTCTGAAAAAACCTTTAAAAAACTTTAGAAATTCTTCGCAAACCATTCTTTCATACCGGAAAAGACATCTTTAATACCCTGCTTTTCCTGAATCTTTTGTCCCCGCTTCCGCTGTGCTTGGGCTTCTAGCAACAATCCGAAAGATGTCGAAAAACGAGGATTTTGCACTACATCTGCCAAACTGCCACCATATTTCGGTGCGCCCAGGCGAACCGGCATATGGAAAATTTCTTCGCCCAGCTCAACCATGCCCGGCATGACACTGGCACCCCCGGTCAAGACGATGCCGGAAGAGAGCACTTCCTCGAATCCGGCGCGACGCAATTCGTTCTGAATCAGCTCGAAAAGCTCCTCGACGCGGGGCTGGATGACGTCAGCCAGCGCGCGGCGGCTCAATTTGCGGCTCGGGCGATCGTCGACCCCGGCGACGTCCAGGTTCTCGTTCAAATCAGCCAGTTCGGACAGGGCGCAACCGTATTTGCACTTGATGTCCTCGGCTTCGCGGGTCGGCGTACGCAGGGCCATGGCAATGTCGTTGGTGATCTGGTCGCCAGCGATGGGGATCACCGAGGTGTGGCGGATGGCGCCTTGCGTCCAGACAGCGATGTCCGTCGTGCCGCCGCCGATGTCGATCAGGCAGACACCCAGATCCTTTTCGTCTTCGGAGAGGACGGCGTAACTCGAAGCCAGCGGCTGCAGCACCAGATCATTCACTTCCAGACCGCAGCGGCGCACGCATTTGACGATGTTCTGCGCAGCGGAGACGGCACCGGTCACGATATGGGTTTTCACTTCCAGACGCATGCCGCTCATCCCGATCGGCTCGCGGATACTGTCCTGGCCATCGATCACGAATTCCTGGGTGAGGATGTGCAGGATTTCCTGGTCAGCCGGGATCGGCATGGCCTTCGCTGTTTCGATGACGCGCTCGACGTCGCTGGCGGTGACTTCCTTGTCCTTGATCGCCACCATGCCGTTCGAGTTGAAGCTCTTGATATGACTGCCTGCGATGCCGGTGTACACATCGCGCACCTTGCAGTCGGCCATCAGTTCTACTTCCTGAATGACACGGCTGATCGTGCTCACGGTCTCCTCGATATTGACCACGACGCCCTTCTTCAGGCCGCGCGAATCCTGGGAGCCCATGCCGATGACGCTGAGGTGACCCTCCTGGTCCACTTCAGCCACCAGCGCGACGATTTTCGAGGTCCCGATATCGAGACCGACCACCAGATCCTTGTTATCCCTGCTCATAGTCTTACTTTCCCTTTCCTTCGGCTGCGACCCGCATCGCAAAACCATTCGGATACCGCAAATCCACAACTGCCGGACGCGTTGAGCGCTGCGCCACCGCCTCCGGATAAATTTCGATGAAACGCGCCAGACGCACACCAATCGGGGCCTTTGGCTGCTCACGCCCGATTTCGACCAACATGCCGTTCTCCAGACGCAACTGCCAGGCCAGGCGCGGCGACAAGGTCACGGCCACCGGCTTTTCATGCACCTGCTTGAAGGTTTCGACGAGTTCGCCGTAACGCTTCAGCACTTCCGGGGCCGTACCTTGCGGCCCGAACAGCAGGGGCATGCCGGTGATCTCGGCCTCCTGAGCAACGGCGGCAAACACTTCGCCATAGCTATTGACCAGTTCTCCGCGGCCGTCACCCCAACGCGCCACGGCCTTGTGCTCTTCAACCCGAACCTCCAGCTTGGCCGGCCAGACCCGACGCACCTCGACCTTGCGCACCCAGGGCAGGCTCTCCAGCGCACCGCGCACACTCTCCAGATTCAGGCTGAAGAAATTGCCGCGCAAGGCAGCCGGCATGACCTGCTCGACTTCCGCCTTGCGCGTATGGGCCAGCGGCTCCAGGAACACCACCTGACTGATCGGCAAAGCCGGCACCCGCACCAGCCAGACCGCTGCGGCCGCCAGCAAGGCAGCCGAGGCGACCAGCAGGAGCAGGTCAGCCAGCGCGTTCAGGAGATGGGGTTTGTGCCACATGGCGGTCTCGGAGTCCTATCGTTCAGTCGTTTGCCGCAAGCTCAAGCACGCGACGCACCAGGGCCGGATAGTCCAGCCCTTGCTGACGTGCCGCCATCGGTACCAGGGAATGATCGGTCATGCCCGGCGCCGTATTCACTTCGAGGAAATAATGGTTGCCGGCCTCGTCCATCAGGAAATCTACCCGGCCCCAGCCGCGGCCATCCAGCATGCGGAAAGCCGCCAGGGCTTCCTTGCGAATGGCCATTTCCTGGTCTTCCGGCAGCCCGCACGGGCAGCGGTACTGGGTATCGTCGCGGTTGTACTTGGCTTCGTAGTCGTACCACTCGGTGGCCGGCTCGATCTTGATGATGGGCAGGACCTCGTCACCGATGATGCCCACCGTGTATTCACCACCCATGATCCCCTTTTCGGCAATGACCAGCGGGTCGTGTTCGGCGGCGGCCTCATAGGCGGCCTTCAAGGCGCCCGGGGTGCTGACCTTGGTGACACCGATCGAGGAGCCTTCACGGGCCGGCTTCACGAACATCGGCAGGCCCAGTTGTTGTTCGACCGCAGCAAAATCGGCGTCGGCCGTCAGGATGGCGTAGGCCGGAACCGGCAGGCCGGCAGCTTGCCACATCAGCTTGGTGCGGAACTTGTCCATGGCCAGCGCGGAGGCAAGCACGCCCGAACCGGTATAGGGAATGTGCATGACTTCGAGCGCACCTTGAATGGTGCCGTCTTCGCCATGGCGACCATGCAGGGCGATGAAGGCCCGATCATAGCCCTTCAAGGCATCCAGCGGCTGCTCGGCCGGATCGAAGGCATGCGCATCGATGCCCTGCCCTTGCAGCGCGGCCAGTACCCGCGAACCGCTGTTCAACGATACCGCCCGTTCGGCGGAGGTTCCGCCAAACAGCACGGCGACTTTGCCAAACTCGCTCATTGCATGTCCACCAGCTTGCCGGGCACCGCACCGATCGAGCCGGCACCCATGGTCAGTATCACGTCGCCGTCACGGGCGACATCCAGAATGGTTTGCGGCATGGCCGCGATGTCTTCAACGAACACTGGCTCCACCCTGCCCGTCACGCGCAGGGCGCGCGCCAGGGAGCGACCATCCGCCGCCACGATCGGGGCTTCCCCGGCGGCGTAGATTTCGGCCAGGCAGAGGGCGTCGACCGTCGACAACACCTTCACGAAGTCTTCGAAACAATCGCGGGTACGCGTATAGCGATGCGGCTGGAAGGCCAGCAGCAGGCGGCGCCCAGGGAAAGCACCGCGGGCGGCGGAGAGTGTGGCGGCCATTTCCACCGGATGATGACCGTAATCGTCGATCAGCGTGGCGGTGCCGCCCTGCGGCAGCTTGATCTCGCCGTAGCGCTGGAAGCGGCGCCCGACGCCCTTGAATTCAGCCAGGGCCTTGACGATGGCGGCATCCGGCACCTGCACTTCGGTCGCCACGGCAATGGCAGCCAGCGCGTTGAGCACGTTGTGCATGCCCGGGGTGTTCAGCGTGATCGACAAGCGGGAAACCGAACCATTGACGCGCACACAGTCGAAACGCATCTGACCGCCATCGGCCACGATATTTTCGGCGTAGAAGTTGCAGTCGCTGGACAACCCGTAGGTAAGGATCTGCTTGTTCACACGCGGCATGATGGCGCGCACATTGGCGTCGTCGCCACACAGCACGGCCACGCCGTAGAAAGGCAGGCGATTCAGAAAATCGACAAAGGCGCCCTTGAGCCGCTCGAAGTCGTGACCGTAGGTTTCCATGTGGTCCGCATCGATGTTGGTGACCACGGAAATGACCGGCGACAGGAAGAGGAAGGACGCATCGGACTCGTCAGCCTCAGCCACCAGGAAGTCGCCGCTGCCCAGACGGGCATTGGCGCCGGCGGCATTCAGCCGCCCCCCGATCACGAAGGTGGGATCGACCCCGCCTTCGGCCAGGATAGAAGTCACCAGACTGGTCGTCGTCGTCTTGCCGTGCGTGCCGGCGATCGCGATGCCCTGCTTCAGGCGCATCAGTTCGGCCAGCATCTGGGCGCGCGGCACGACGGGAATTTTCTTCTCGCGGGCGGCAATCACTTCCGGGTTGTCGGCCTTGACGGCCGTCGAGGTCACCAGGGCATCGGCACCGGCAATATTCTCGGCGGCATGGCCGATCAGGACCTTGACGCCCTCGCCTTCGAGACGACGGGTCGTGGCGCTCGCGGCAATGTCGGAACCGCTGACCGTGTAATCGAGGTGGGCCAGGACTTCAGCGATGCCGCTCATGCCCGAACCGCCCACACCGACGAAGTGAATGTGTTTGACCTTATGTTTCATTTTGCGCTCTCCGCACACAGGGTGGCCACATCGGCGGTGGCGTCGGGTTTTGCGAGGCTGCGGGCTTTTTCGGCCATTTCCAGCAGTTGACCGCGGGCATAGTTGCGGATCAGGGCAATGGCATCCGGCGTCAGTTCGTTTTGCGGCAGCAGGAAGGCCCCACCGGCGTGCACGAGGAATTTGGCATTGCTCGTCTGGTGGTCATCCACCGCATGCGGGAAGGGCACCAGAATGCTGGCCACCCCGGCCGCAGCGAGTTCGGCCACGGTCAGCGCGCCAGCCCGGCAAATCACCAGATCGGCCCATTCGTAGGCGCCCTGCATGTCTTCGATGAAGGGAATGCAATGGGCTTGAACGCCAACCGCCGCGTAATTCGCCTTGAGGGTATCGATATGCTTTTCACCGGCCTGGTGCACGATCTGCGGCAGTTCGGCCTCGGTCAGCTGGGCCATGCCCTGCGGGATCACCTCGTTGAGCGCCTGAGCGCCCAGGCTCCCACCAATCACCAGCACGCGCAGCGGGCCGCTGCGTTCGGCAAAGCGTTCGGCAGGCGCAGGCAGGTTGGCGATTTCAGGACGCACCGGATTGCCCAGCCACTGCCCCTTGGGCAGCACATCCGGGAAGCCCGTCACGATCTTGTCGGCCACGCCGGCCAGCACCTTGTTGGCCAGGCCCGCCACGGAATTCTGTTCATGCAGGACCAGCGGCACGCCGGTCAGCGCGGCCATCATGCCGCCCGGGAACGTGATGTAGCCGCCCATGCCGAGCACGACATGCGGCCGCACCTGGCGAATGGCTTTCAAGCCCTGCCAGAAGCCGCGCAACAGGTTGAACGGCAGCATCAGCTTGCGCAGCAGGCCCTTGCCGCGCAGGGCAGAAAACTTCACCCAGACCATTTCAAAACCGTGCTGCGGCACCAGGCGGGCTTCCATCCCGTCCGGGTTCCCCAGCCAGACCACCCGCCAGCCGGCTTCGCGCATCTTGTGCGCCACTGCCAGGGCCGGGAAGATGTGGCCGCCGGTGCCGCCGGCCATGATCAGAATGGTCTTGCTCAGAACTTGCCTCCGCGCATCAATTGACGATTCTCCCAATCCACGCGCAGCAGGATGGCCAGAGCAATACAGTTGGCAACGATGCCGGAGCCGCCAAAACTCATCAGCGGCAGGGTCAGCCCCTTGGTCGGCAAGAGGCCCATATTCACACCCATGTTGATGAAGGACTGAACGCCGATCCAGATCCCCATGCCCATTGCCACCAAGGCCGGATACAGGCGATCCAGCTGGACACACTGACGGCCGATGGCAAAGGCGCGCTGGACGACGACAGCAAACAAAGCGATCACGGCGACCACGCCGAAAAAGCCCAGTTCCTCGGCAATCACGGCCAGCAGGAAGTCGGTATGGGCTTCCGGCAGGTAGAAAAGCTTTTCCACGCTGGCGCCCAGGCCAACGCCAAACAGTTCGCCCCGACCGAAGGCGATCAGCGAATGCGACAACTGATAGCCCCGACCGAAGGCATCGGCCCACGGATCCATGAAGCCGAACACGCGGTCACGGCGGTAGGGCGAGACGATGATCATGATCGTGAAGGCAATCAGCAGGCCGACGATCAGCATCGCGAACAGACGGGCCTTGAGCCCGCCCAGGAACAGAATGCCCATGGCGATCGAGATGATGACCACAAATGCCCCGAAATCCGGCTCCTTGAGGAGCAGCATGCCGACGATGGCCATGGCGCCGAACATCGGCAGGAAGGCCTGCTTCAGGTCATGCATCACGTTGATCTTGCGCACGGTGTAGTCGGCGGCATAAAGCACGGCAAACAGCTTCATCAACTCGGAGGGCTGCAGGTTGGCAAAGCCCAGCGAGATCCAGCGACGGGCGCCATTCACATCGCGGCCGATGCCCGGAATCAGCACCAGGGCGAGCAGGACGACGCCTGCCATGAACAGGTACGGGGCATAGTGCTGCCAAATTTTCAGCGGCACCTGGAAAGTGACGGCGGCGGCCACCATGCCGATGCACAGGAAGACGCCCTGACGCAGCAGGAAATAACCCGGCTGGTGACCGGTGGCCCGTCCGCCTTCGGCAAATGCGATCGAGGCGGAATAGACGAAGACCAGGCCCGTAAACAACAGCATCAGGACGCTCCACAGGAGCGCGTAATCGATCTCGGAAACCTGGCGGCGCGGCGCGTCGAGTGCGGCGATCAGCATGACAGCCCCTCCACGGCCTCAATGAAGGCCTGGGCGCGGTGCGCGTAGTTCTTGTACATATCGAGGCTGGCACAAGCCGGTGAGAGCAGCACGCAGTCGCCAGCCTGCGCTTGCGCAGCAAGCCAGTGCACGGCATCGGCCATGTTGTCCACGCGTTGCATCGGCACGCCACACCCTTCGATGGCCATGGCGATGGCCTCGGCATCGCGGCCGATCAAGGCCACGGCACGACCATGGGCAGCCAGCGCGGCCTTGAGCGGGGAGAAATCCTGTCCCTTGCCATCGCCGCCGAGCACGATGGCCACTTTGCAGCCCATGCCCTCGATGGCGGCCAGCGTGGCCCCCACGTTGGTCCCCTTGGAATCATCCACGTAACGCACACCGGCACGCTCGGCGACCAGTTCGACGCGATGCGGCAGGCCCTTGAAGGACCGGAGGGCCGGGATCAGGGCTTCCGGCGAGACACCCACGGCCTCGCACAAGGCCAGCGCGGCCATGGCATTGGCCGCGTTGTGCAGACCGGCAAGCTGGAGGTCGGCCAGCGCCACCAGCGGCACCTTGCCGCGGCAGAGCATTTTGCCGTCAAAACCATAGTCGACCGTACGCGGTGCCGGCTTCAGGCCGAAGGTCACCATCTTGCGCCCGCAACGCCCATTGGCCATCGACCAGTCATCGTCGCGGTTGAGCACCATGACGCCACGCCCCTGGAAAATGCGGGATTTGGCATCGGCGTACAGGGTCATGCTGCCGTCGTAGCGATCCAGATGATCTTCCGAGAGGTTGAGCACCGTGGCAGCGTGCGCATGCAGCGCGTGCGTGGTTTCCAGCTGGAAGCTGGAGAGTTCGAGCACCCAGACTGCCGGTAGCTGACCCGCATCCTGTGCGTCCATCAGGGCATCCAGCGCCGACGGCGAAATGTTGCCGCAGGCGATCGCCGGCACGCCGCTCTCGTTCAAGAGATGCGCGGTCAGCGCGGTCGTCGTCGTTTTGCCATTGCTGCCGGTGATCGCGATGATCTTGGCATCCGGCTGCAGATCGCGCACGCCGGCGGCAAAGAGTTCGATTTCCGAGATCAGGGGCAGGTCGACCGCAGCGATGGCTGGGGTGGACTTCGGCACGCCCGGCGAAATCGCCATCAGGTCGATGCCGGCGAAGGTCTCCGGCGTAAACGGCCCGGTCAGCAATTCGACCTCCGGCGCCACGGCAGCCAGCGCCGCGACATTCGGCGGATTGCTGCGCGAATCGGCGACGCGGACGCGCGCGCCCCGGCGGCCCAGCCACTTGGCCATGGCCAGCCCGGACTCGCCGAGACCGATCACCAGTACGCGCGGATTGCGAAAGTCCATCTCCGTCCCGTCCTCAGCGCAGCTTCAGGGTCGACAAGCCGATCAGCACCAGCATGATGGTGATGATCCAGAAACGCACGACAACCTGGGTTTCCTTCCAGCCCGTCTGCTCGAAATGGTGGTGCAGCGGCGCCATGCGCAGGATGCGCCGGCCCTCGCCATATTTTTTCTTGGTGTATTTGAAGTAACTGACCTGCAGCATCACCGAGATGGTCTCGATGACGAACACACCGCCCATGATCAGCAGCACGATTTCCTGGCGCACGATCACCGCCACGGTGCCGAGCGCAGCACCGAGCGCGAGCGCGCCGACATCGCCCATGAAGACTTCGGCCGGATAGGCGTTGAACCAGAGGAAGCCCAGCCCCGCGCCGGCAATCGCACCGAGCAGGATGCACAACTCCCCGGCGCCCGGCACGTACGGAATGAGCAGATATTTCGCGTAGACCGCGTGGCCGGTCACGTAGGCGATGATCGCGAACGCAGCGGCGACCATGACGGTCGGCATGATGGCCAGGCCATCGAGACCATCGGTCAGATTCACGGCATTCGAGGTCCCGACGATGACGAAATAGGTCAGGGTGATGAAGCCAACCACACCCAGCGGGTAAGCCACTGTCTTGAAGAAGGGGACGATCAGTTCGGTCTGCGCCGGCGTCTTGGCCGAAAACGCAATGAACAGCGCAGCGCCCAGGCCAAGCACGGATTGCCAGAAATATTTCCAGCGTGCGGCCAGACCGTTCGGGTCGCGATAGACCACTTTCTTCCAGTCGTCGTACCAGCCGATGATGCCGTAGCCGAGCGTCACGACCAGAACAGTCCACACGTATTTATTGGTCAGATCGCCCCAGAGCAAGGTCGTGATGCCGATGGCGATCAGGATCAGGACGCCGCCCATGGTCGGCGTGCCGGATTTGACGAGGTGGGTCTGCGGGCCATCGGTGCGTACCGCCTGACCGATTTTCTTGGCCGCCAGCCAGCGGATCACGCGCGGCCCGGCGGCCAGCGAAATGAGCAGGGCCGTCATCGCGGCCAGCACCGTGCGCAGGGTAATGTAGTTGAAGACGTTGAAAAAGCGAACGTCCTGCGCCAGCCATTGAGCCAAAGCGAGCAGCATCAGTGTTTCTCCGGGAGATTGTCGGCAGAGGTCGTTGCCACCAGGGCATCCGCCACCCGCTCCATTTTCATGAACCGCGAACCCTTCACCAGCACCGTGGTCTCTGGGCCCAATTCCTTGTCGACCGCCGCGATCAGCTTGTCGACATGGCAGTAATGCCGTGCGCCGTCGCCAAAATTGCGAACGGCGGCTTTGGTGGCTTCGCCCAGGGCAAACAGGCGATCCACGCCCTGGCTCTTTGCATAGCCACCGATTTCGTCGTGATACTGGCCGCTGGCCTCGCCGATTTCGCCCATGTCGCCTAGAACCAGCAATTTCTTGCCAATGGTCGTGGCGAGCACGTCGATCCCGGCCTTCACCGAATCCGGATTGGCGTTGTAGGTATCGTCCAGAATGTCCGCGCCCGCCTTGCCGGCGCGGCGCTGCAAACGGCCCTTCACGCCATCGAAGGCCGCCAGACCGGCCACCACGGCAGCGAGCGGGATGCCGGCTGCCAGACAGGCAGCGGCCGCCGCCACGGCATTGCGCGCGTTGTGCCGGCCGGGAATGCGCAGGGCAATCTTGGCCGCCCCCTCCGGGGTCGTCAGGTCCAGCGTGATTTCCAGGCCATGCTGATGCACGGCTGCCTGCACGTCAGCCGGATGATCGATCCCGAAGGTGCGTACCGGGCGCTGCCCGGCAAGCTTGCGCCAGAAGTCGGCGTAGGCGTCATCCGCATTGACCACGGCCACACCGGTCTCACCCAGGCCATTAAAGATGGCGCCTTTTTCACGCGCTACCTCATCCAGATCGCCCATCCCTTCGAGGTGGGCGCGCTGGGCATTATTGACCAGGGCCACGGTCGGCTTGCCGAGGCGGGTCAGATAGTCGATTTCACCCGGATGGTTCATGCCCATCTCGATCACCGCGGCCTGATGCGTGGCGTTCAGGCCCAGCAGGGTGAGCGGCAGGCCGATGTCGTTGTTCAGATTACCGCGCGTGGCCAGCACGGCATCGCCAAACGCTGCCTGGAGGATGCCGGCGATCATTTCCTTGGTGGTCGTCTTGCCGTTGGAGCCGGTCACGGCGATCACCGGCATGGAAAACTGGGCACGCCAGGCTGCCGCCAGTTGCCCCAGCGCCAAACGGGTGTCGTCGACCAGCACCGCTGATACGCCTGCCGGCACCTTGGCAGCATCCGAGACGAGCAGCGCGCCAGCAGCCTGCGCCGCAGCGGCCAGGAAATCGTGGGCATCGAAACGCTCGCCCTTGAGCGCGACAAAAAGCTGGCCGGCCGCAATGGCACGGGTATCCGTCGATACGCCTTGCAGCGGGACATCCGCCCCGATCAGGCGCCCCCCGACCGCGGCGGCGACTTGAGAGAGCAACCAGTTCATGCGCTCCCCCCCTGCTGCGTACGGCGGCGCGCCAAAGCGTCGGCGGCCACCTCAAGATCGGAAAAGTCGTGACGGACGCCGGCGATTTCCTGATAGGCCTCGTGGCCCTTGCCGGCCAGCAGGATGACATCGCGCTCGTCCGCTTCGGCCACGGCACGCTGAATCGCGGCCCGACGGTCGACCTCGGTTTCGGCATGAATCATCCCGGCCACGATGTCGGCAATGATGCTGTCCGGCACTTCGCTGCGCGGGTTGTCAGACGTAACCAGGACGCGATCGGCGTGCGTTTCAGCCACGCGGCCCATTTGCGGACGCTTGCCCTTGTCACGATCGCCGCCACAGCCGAAGACGACGCTGAGACGCCCACCGCGCGGCGTGGCCACGTCACGCAAGGCGATCAGGGCATTCTCCAGGGCATCCGGCGTATGCGCGTAATCCACCACGACCAGCGGCTCGCCCATCCCGCCCAGGCGTTCCATGCGCCCCGGCGGCGGCGTCAGTGCGTTCAGGCGGCGGGCGACATCGTCGGCAGCCAGCCCGGCATCGTGCAGCACAGCGGCCACCGCCAGCAGATTGGAGACGTTGTAACGCCCGACCAATGCCGTCTCGACCTCAACGCGGCCATTCGGCAGGATCAGTGAAAACGCCTGACCAAACGGCGTGTCATGCAGGTTTTCAGCCCGCACCAGCGCCGGGAATTCACGATCCACCGGACCGATGGCGTAGCCCAGCACGCGGCTGGCCGTCGTTTCGCGGAACAGGCGACGCCCGAAGTCATCATCCAGATTGATCACCGCTGCACGCAGGCGCGGCCAGGCAAACAACTTGGCCTTGGCTTCTGCATAGGCTTCCATCGTGCCGTGATAATCCAGGTGATCGCGCGTCAGGTTGGTGAAGACAGCCACATCGACGCGCGCACCATTCAGCCGGCTTTCTTCGATACCGATCGAGCTGGCCTCCAGCGCACAGGCGGCGGCACGGTTGGCGCGGAACTCGGCCAGATAGCGCATCAGGGTCGTCGCTTCCGGCGTGGTGAAGCCGGTTTCGGTCAAAGCATCCGGGAAGCCGGCCCCCAGCGTGCCGATGATCGCGCAGGGCTTTGCATAGGCACGCGCAATGCATTGGCTGATGGTCGTCTTGCCGTTGGTACCGGTGATCGCGATCAGGGAAAGACCTTCGCTCGGGTGGCCATACACCAGGCTGGCCAGCGGGCCGGCCAGCGGGCGCAACTGCGCGCAGGCCAGGTTGGCGACGGTCCACGCCGGATTCCAGGCAAAATCGCCCTCCGGCGACCAGCACACTGCCACCGCACCGCGTGCAATGGCGTCTTCAATATAACGGCGACCATCGGCAACACCCCCCGGATAGGCCAGGAAGACATCGCCCGGACGCACCTGACGGCTGTCATCGGCCACCCCGCTCGGCGTGATGCCCAAGGTAGCCAGATGATCGAGAAGCTGACGCGGCGTCATAGGGTCTTGTCCTTTCCTGTGGCGGCGGGCAGCGGTGCATCCAGCGGCACACCCAGCGTCCGCAATGCGCCGCCGGTAATCTGGGAGAAGGCCGGCCCCGCCACATCGCCACCATAGTGAGAACCGCCACTGGGCTCATCGATCATGACGGCCACCACCAAGCGCGGATCGCTCATCGGCGCAACACCGACGAAAGAGGCGATGTATTTCCGCGCATAGACACCGTTTTCCAGCTTGTAGGCCGTCCCGGTCTTCCCGCCGACGCGATAGCCTGGTACGCGTGCCTTGGGCGCCGTCCCCTCCGGACCGGCCGCCATTTCCAGCATGCTGCGCACTTCCCGCACCGTCTGCGGCGAGAAAATGCGGCGGCCATGGACCGGCGTTTCATCCAGACGCAGCAAGGAGAGCGGCAACAATTCGCCATCGCGGGCAAAAACGGTATAAGCCCGGGCCAACTGAACCAGGCTGACGGAGATGCCATGTCCGTAGGACATCGTGGCTTGCTCGATCGGACGCCAATTCTTCCAGGGACGCAACCGGCCATTCACCTCCCCGGGAAAACCCAGATTCGGCGACTGACCGAATCCCAGGGCATCGTAGAGTTCCCACATTTCCTTGGGCTGGAACGACAGCGCCAACTTGGCCGTACCGATGTTCGAAGACTTCTGAATCACTTGCGCGACGGTCAGCGCGCCATGCGGATGTGCATCGGAGATGGTGGCGGTGCCAATGGTCATGCGACCCGGCGCGCAATTGATGATCGTGTCGTAACGCACCTTACCCCGCTCCAGCGAGAGGGCCGCAGTAAACGGCTTCATGACCGACCCCGGCTCAAAGGTATCGGTCAAGGCACGATTGCGCAGCTGCGCCCCGGTCAGCGTCTGGCGATTGTTCGGGTTGTAGGTCGGCCAATTGGCCAGCGCGAGAATTTCACCATTGCGCGCATCGACCACAATTGCGCCGCCCGCTTTGGCTTTATTCGTTTCAACCGCAGCCTTCAACTGGCTGTAGGCGATGTATTGCACTTTGGAATCCAGCGCGAGACGGATTTCCTTGCCATCCTGTGGCGGACGAATGGAGCCCACATCTTCAACGATATTGCCCCGGCGATCACGGATTACCGTCCGCGAACCGGCACGTCCCAGCAGGGCAGACTGGTAAGCCAGTTCCACTCCTTCCAAACCCTTGTCATCGACCCCGGTAAAGCCAACGATGTGAGCAGTCATATCGCCCGCAGGGTAATAGCGACGATATTCGCGTTCCTGATGCACCCCCGGCAACTTCATGGCAGCGATGCGCTCGGCGGTCTCCGGCGGCACCTGACGCTTGACGAAGGTGAAGGTCTTTTCCGATGCCAGCTTGCCGTCCAGTTCGCGCACGGACATATCCAGCAGTGCCGCCAGCTGACGCTTCTGATCGGACGAGATCGTGCGCGCATCGCCCGGAATCGCCCAGATCGACTTCATCGGGGTCGACACCGCCAGCATGTCGCCATTACGGTCGGTAATCTTGCCGCGCGAGGCCGAGACCTCGATATCGCGACGGTAACGGGAATCACCCTTTTCCTGCAGGAAATCGTTATTGATCACCTGCAGGTAAAACCCGCGCGCGACGAGCGCCAGAAAAGCCCCCATCAGGAGCAGCCCGACCATGCGCGAGCGCCAGCCTTGCAAAGCCAGTTGCAGCAAGGGGCTTTCGGTAAAACGATGCCCACGCTGGACGCGGCGGCGCACGACCATCAGCGCCCCCCTTTCTTGGGCACGATGACCACGCGCCCCGCTGCATCCGGCACCACCATGTGCAGACGTTCGCGCGCGATTTTCTCGATCCGCGGGTGCGTTGCCCAGGTCGACATTTCCAGTTGCAGCTGACCATATTCCACGTCCAGCTGGCGCGCCCGTTCCTGCTCGTTTTCCAGATCCTGAAAGAGCTTGCGCGCCCGATGCTGGGAGGTCACCACACCCAGGGCGCACATCACGGCGATCACCAGCAGGAACATGTTGAAGCGGATCATCAGACCTTCTCCGCGATCCGCATTACCGCGCTGCGCGCACGCGGATTGGCCTCGACTTCCTGCGCCGACGGCTTGATGGCCTTGCCGACCAAACGCAGCTTGGGCTGGGGCAGCTGATCAGCACGCAAGGGAAGATTCTTAGGCAGCGCATCGGCCGTTGCCTGCGCACGCATGAAATTTTTGACGATCCGATCTTCCAGAGAATGAAAGGAAATCACCACCAGACGCCCGCCCGGCTTCAACAGATCGAGCGCCTGCGGCAGGGCTACTTCCAGCTGGCGGAGTTCCTGATTGATATGAATCCGTAGAGCTTGAAAGCTGCGCGTCGCCGGGTCCTGCCCTGGTTCACGGGTGCGCACGGCCGAGCGTACAAGGGTCGCGAACTGACCTGTTGTGACAATAGGTTGTTCGAGCCGAGCAGCCACAACCTTCTTTGCAATCTGGAAAGCAAACCGTTCTTCGCCATAGTTCTTGATGACCTCCGCAATTTCCCTCTCCTCAGCCCGCGCCAACCACTCAGCCGCCGTCTCGCCCTGCGTCGTATCCATACGCATGTCGAGCGGTGCGTCGTAGCGGAAGCTGAAGCCGCGCTCCCCGTCGTCAATCTGCGGCGACGACACGCCAATATCAAACAGAATCCCGTCAACGCCGGCGACACCCGCCTCGGCTGCGGCCAAGCCAATCTCGCCAAAGGCACGATGCACCAGACGGAAACGCGGGTCGGCAATGGCTGCCCCCGCCGCAATCGCCATCGGGTCACGGTCAACCGCAACCAGACGCCCTTTTTCAGACAGACAGGAAAGAATTCGGCGACTGTGGCCGCCACGGCCAAAGGTGGCATCCATGTACACGCCATCGGCATTGACCGACAACGCTTCCACCGCCTCCTCGAGCAGCACCGTGATGTGGGCGCCGCTCGTCGTCACAGCACGAGATCCCCGAAACCAGGCGGCAAGTCGCCCGACAGCGCCTCAGCAGCCAGATCGTTCTGACGCTTCCAGCCTGCCTCACTCCAGATTTCGAAATGCGAACCCATACCCACCAGATAGACGGTTTTTTCAAACTGCGCGTACTCGCGCAACTCCGGCGCCACCAGGAGACGCCCCGCGGAATCGAGTTCCTCGGTACGCGCATTCCCGACCAGCACACGCTTAATGGAGGCCGCCCGCGGATCCAGGCTAGACGCCTTGAGGATCTGGTCGCGAATCGGCTGCCATGCCGGCGAGGGATACAACAGCAGGCAACGATGTGGGTGCGCCGTCAGGACGAGACCGCCCTCAGCGGCTGCGAGCAGGGACTCGCGGTGCCTTGCCGGAATGGCAAGCCGCCCCTTCGCATCCAGACTGATCGCTGTCGCCCCCTCGAACATTTCCCCTCGTCGCTCCCCGTTTACCCACTTTTCGACACGTTTACCCACTTTAGTGCAACGGATTTGGCGCGTCAATAGAAAAAATGGATTTTTTTCTTTTACAACAAGGACTTAGAGCACTTTTAAAAGCGTTTTTTATTAAAAATTTCCCTTAAAAATCAAGACTCGTGAAATGACACTTAAAGTGACTTGTCAGGATTTGAGAGAAATCAAACGCGCTCCAGGGCTGCCATGCCATGAAAATAAAAAAGGGGTGGCCTGAGCCACCCCTTGAAGGCGCAAAAAACAGCGATCAGCGCGCTTGATTCAGCTTTTGCTCGATTCGAGCCAGCGGCATGGCACCCGGAACGCGCTCACCATCCACAAAGAAAATCGTCGGCGTCCCCGTGATATTGAGACGACGCCCCAGTTCCTGATTACGCGCAATGGCCGAGACATCACAATCCTCCTTGCCATTCAGGGCGCGTCCTTCCACCATCCAGTCGCTCCATGCCTTTGCACGATCAGAAGCACACCAGATCTGGCGCGACTTGCGCACCGAATCCTCGGAGAGAATGGGATACAAGAACGTGTAGACCGTCACGTTATCGAGTTTTTGCAAGTCTTTGGCCAAGCGCTTGCAGTAACCGCAATTTGGATCTTCAAAGGTAGCCAGCACGCGCCGACCATCCCCTTTGACTTGCTTGATGGCACGTTCGAGCGGCAATTCCGAGAACTTGATTGCACTCAGCTTCTTCATCCGCTCTTCGGTCACATTCTTCATGGTCTTGGCATCGATCAGCTGCGCGCCAACCATGATCGCCGTCATCTTTTCGTCGGTGTAGAGCACATTGCCGTCGGCGTAGACCTCATACAAACCCATGTAACCGGACTTGGTCACACTCTCCACCTTGGTCCCCAGCTTGGCCTCCATTCCCTTGCGAATATCCGCCTCGTCGGCCATCACACCCAATGAGAGGCACGCCGCCAGCACCGCGGGAAAGCGTTTTCCAAACATGCAATACTCCTAAACGTAGCCTAATGCGTAGCGCACCAAGGCATTCTTGAGAAAAGACAAATTGTCCGTCAAACCCAGACCCGCATTTCTCAGGAACGCAGCGCCAGGCAAACGTGATGCAAACAAACCGCGCAACGCATGCGTCGTTTGCTGCAACAAAAGCGTCTCTTCCTTGCGCATACGCTGATAACGCGACAAGAAACGCTCACTACCAATATCCTGCCAAGGCGACGCCTGCTGGAGCAGTTGCGCCAGCGCGCGCGCATCCTGGAAACCCAGATTGATACCATGCCCAGACAAAGGATGAATGCCATGCGCTGCATCACCCACCAGCGCAACCCGGGCAGCCACGGTCTTCGGCACCCGAATCAAGCGCAGCGGAAACGCTGCCGCAGGCGTCAATAACGACAAATCACCCAACACCCCGCCCCCTGCTTCCGCGACCCGCGCAGCCAGGGCGTCCGGCGCCAGGTCCAGCAAGGCATCCGCGTGCTCGTTCGGCGTAGACCAGACAATGGATATTCTGTTCCCCGGCAAAGGCAGATAGGCCAGCACCCCATCCTCACGGAACCATTGATAAGCCACACCCGCATGCGGACGCTCAGTCTCGAAATTGGCAACCACGCCTTTGTCGCCATAATGGGTGACAGCCTCGGCCAAGCCGGCGGACTGACGCACCCACGAATCCCGGCCATCTGCCCCCACCAGCAAGCGGCCACCCAATACCCGCCCATCGTCCAGGGTCAGCACAGCCCTATCGGCATCCACCGCCATGGCGGCCGGGCACGCCGGACAGAACAGGGTGAGATTGGATTGGCGCTTCAAGCCCTCCCAAAATTCGCACGCCATCAAGGCGGACTCGAGAATCCAGCCTAATTCGGAAACACCGCTCTCATAAGCGGAAAAGGCAAGGCGCCCCCCCCGGTCTCCCGCGACCGCCATGCTGCGAATCGGCTCAATACGACTCGTATCGAGATGCCGCCAGGCACCAATTTCATCGAGGAATTCAGCATTGGCAGGGCTGACCGCATAGACCCGCGCATCCCATCCTGCCGGACGCACCGGTGCACGCCCCTCGACCAATGCAATGCTCAAAGAGGTGTTGCGTAGCGCAAGCGCCAGACTGGCACCGGCCAAGCCGCCGCCAACAATAATCAGATCAAACTGCTGCATAAAATTTCGGCCTCACCCAAGAGGCCCACGCCGATCAGGCTGCAGGCGTCCCGCCGGCATCACCCGGCCCCTTTTTCTGGCGGGGGCGACGGTTATTGTTGCCGCCATTATTATTGTTGTTATTGTTATTGCGCGGACGATGCTTCTTCTGCTGCTGGCCGCCACCGCCACCACCATGCGCCTGCTTGCCTGCATGGCCATGACCACCACCGCCGGCACGGTCGTTACTACCGATACGGTTGCCCGGGGCCAACTGGATTTCCAGTTCGATGATTTCATCCCACTGCTCGTCCGTACGATCCCGTTCCGGAATGGAGAGCAGTTCACGCAAACGCCGACGGCTATCAGTCAGCGACGAGGAGCCGGTATCGACGACCGGCGGATTTTCGGGATTTGGATTCGTCATTTCAAAAATAAAAGGCGGAGCCCCCAATCGGAGAACTCCGCGTACAGATCAGCCAGATTACTTCTTCTTGGCAGCCGGCTTCTTGGCAGCCACTGCAGCCTTGAAGGCAGTACCCGGGGTGAATTTCGGGACCGTAGTGGCCGGGATCTTCAGGGTAGCGCCCGTCTTCGGGTTCTTGCCGGTACGCGCAGCGCGCTTTGCGGACTTAAATGTGCCGAACCCGACGAGGGTGACAGACTCCCCTTTCGACACGGCCTGAACGACCGCACCGATGATGGCCGACAGCGCCTTATCGGCAGCAGCCTTGGTAATACCAGCTTCTTTTGCAGCAACTTCGACCAGCTCGGATTTATTCATCTAAGTGCCTCCTGTTACCTGTTAATTTGAAGAAAACTGGCCGTCGGAACGGCAGCACGATAAAAGTAGCATACCTTATCGTATTCGTGTTGGTCGAAAACCCCCTATTTACAGGGGGTTTCAGGAAAATTTGCAATTTCCCCACGTCGACCGTAGCGCAGCGGCAATAAAAACCCCGGCCGAGGCCGGGGCGGGTCTTTCAAGGCCGGATGGCTTACTTCGCTTCAGCCGGCTTTTCTGCGCCTTTCTCGCCATGCGAGATTTCCAGCGCCCCCTCGTTCTGCTTACCAATATGCTGGTCGATACGCGGCAACTGGTGCGCAATCCCCTTGTGGCAATCGATGCAGGTTTTACCCTCATCGAATGCAACCGGATGGGTACGGGCGGCACGCGGCCCCTGTTCGGTGTAATCCATGTAGTCGTAACGGTGGCAGTTGCGGCACTCACGTGAATCGCTGCTCTTCATGCGATCCCATTCATGCTGCGCCAGTTCGTGACGCTTGGCATTGAATTTCTCCGGCGTATCAACGCTCCCCAGAATCTTGTGCAGCACCTCGTTGGAAGCCTGGAGCTTGCGAATCATCTTCGGCCCCCACTCCTTCGGCACATGACAATCCGGACAGGTGGCACGAACGCCAGTACGGTTGGTGTAGTGAATCGTGTTCTGATATTCCTTGAACACGTTCTCTTCCATCTCATGACAGGAGATACAGAAGGATTCCTTGTTGGTTGCCTCCAGAGCCCAGTTGAAGCCCCCCCAGAACACGATACCGGCCACAAAGAGCAGCAGCGCCGATGTCAGACCGATGCGCTTGAGCCAGCCGGGCATGCATTTTTCGAGATTCATCATTCCCCCTTAGTTCTTGGCAGACGGCTTGTAGTTGTTCTCAACCAGCGGCTTGGCATCGAACTGCGGCACATGACACTGCATGCAGAAATAGCGGCGCGGCGAGATGGTTTGCAGCTTTTTATCGTCGCGGTCCAGATAGTGCGACTTGGCCACCTTGGTTGCCCCGGTTTCCTCCGCGCGCTCCTTCGAATGGCAGTCCATGCACTTGTTGAAGTTCTGCGTGACGTTGTAGCCCTTGATGCTGTGCGGAATCAGCGGCGGTTGTTTCTGGAAATTACGCGGAATATTTTCCTTGTCCTTTTCCGGACGGAACATATCGACCTTGGACGTCTGGTCGATCGCGATATCACCCCGTTCAGAGATGACCTTTTCCTGCGCACTGGCAACACCCGCCCCCGAAAGAAGCATTGCTGCCGCCAGGGCCAGAGCAGGGAATAGTTTCATGGTTTCTTTACCTCCGGTGTGCGGCCGGACAACAGCCGGCCGCTTATCGTTCATGTCTGCGAGACTCAGGCCTTGACCACCTTGACGGCACACTTCTTGTAGTCCGTTTCTTTCGAAATCGGGCAAGTCGCATCCAGCGTCAGTTTGTTGATCAAACGACCCGCATCGAAGAACGGCACAAAGACCAAGCCGCGCGGCGGCTTGTTACGGCCGCGGGTTTCCACACGCAGCTTGATCTCGCCACGACGGGACGCCACCTTGACCTCCATGCCCCGCTGCAGACCACGCGCCTTGGCATCTTCCGGGTGCATGAACAGCACGGCATCCGGGAAGGACTTGTATAGTTCCGGCACACGACGGGTCATCGTACCGGTGTGCCAATGCTCCAACACGCGACCGGTACAGAGCCACAGGTCGAACTCCTTATCCGGCATTTCAGGGGGATCCTGGTACGGCAGGGCGAAAATCACGGCCTTGCCATCTTTATGCCCGTAGAACTTCACGCCATCGCCCTTCTTGACGTAGGGGTCATAGCCCTCACGGAAGCGCCACAGGGTTTCCTTACCCTCGACGACCGGCCACCGGAGGCCACGCGCCTTGTGATACGTATCGAACGGCGCCAGATCGTGACCATGGCCACGGCCAAACTGCGCATACTCCTCGAACAAGCCCTTCTGAATGTAGAAACCGATCAGCTTGGAGTCATCATTGTCATGACCGGCCTGGGTTTCGTTCAGCTTGTACTTGTTAACCACGCCATTGGCGTAGAGGACATCAAACAGGGTCTTGCCCTTCAACTTGGGTGCCTTGGCGATCAGCTCTGCCGGCCAGACATCTTCAACCTTGAAGCGCTTGGAAAACTCCATCACTTGCCACAAATCCGAACGGGACTCGCCCGGCGCCTTGACCTGCTGACGCCAGAACTGGGTACGGCGCTCGGCGTTACCGTAAGCGCCTTCCTTCTCGACCCACATCGCGGTCGGCAGGATCAGGTCGGCCGCCATGGCGGATACCGTCGGGTACGGATCGGATACGACCGCAAAGACCTCCGGATTACGCCAACCCGGATAGAGTTCGCCGTTGATGTTCGGACCGGCCTGCATGTTGTTGTTGCACTGCTGCCAGTAGAAGCCGATCTTGCCGTCCTTCAGCGCGCGCGCCATGGCCACAGCGTGCAGGCCGATCTTGTCGGGGATGGTACCTTCCGGCAATTGCCAGATTTCTTCAGTATGCTTGCGGTGATCCGGATTGGTCACCAGCATGTCGGCCGGCAAACGGTGGGCAAACGTCCCGACTTCGCGCGCCGTACCACAGGCAGACGGCTGGCCGGTCAGCGAGAACGGGCTGTTACCCGGCTCGGAAATCTTGCCGACCAGCAGGTGCACGTTGTAGATCATGTTATTGACCCAGGTACCGCGCGTATGCTGGTTGAAGCCCATGGTCCAGAAGGACATGACTTTGGTCTTCGGATCCGCGTACACCTCGGCCATGGCGATCAGATCCTTGACCGGCACGCCCGAAATCTTGGAGGTCTTCTCGGCCGTGTATTCAGAAACGAATTTCTTGAATTCGT
The DNA here is from genome assembly GCF_039649255.1 of Dechloromonas sp. ZS-1. Classification (NCBI taxonomy): domain Bacteria; kingdom Pseudomonadati; phylum Pseudomonadota; class Betaproteobacteria; order Rhodocyclales; family Azonexaceae; genus Dechloromonas; species Dechloromonas sp. ZS-1. The sequence continues at coordinate 321,668 of NZ_JBDIYD010000003.1, forward strand.
CGAAGCTGATGTCGTCTGCCTTGGCCGGATTACCCTTCGGCTTGCCATCTTCACCCGGATAACCGTTATTGGTCGCCTTCTTTTCCAGATCGTGATTCGGGCGCAGGCCGAAACCGATGTCGGTTTCACCCTTCTTGAACTTGACGTACTTGCTGACGAAGTCCTGATTGACCTTGCCGGTCGAGATGATGTGGTGGCAGATGAAGTTCAGAATCGCCAGATCAGTGTTCGGCTTGAACACCATCGGGATATCGGCCAACTCGAAGGAGCGATGTTCGAAGGTCGACAGCACGCCCACTTTGACATGCTTGTTCGAGAGCTTGCGGTCGGTGATGCGGGTCCACAGAATGGGATGCATCTCGGCCATGTTCGAGCCCCACAGGAAGAAGGCATCGGCGTGCTCGATGTCATCGTAGCAGCCCATCGGCTCATCGATCCCGAAGGTACGCATGAAGCCCGCAACTGCCGACGCCATGCAGTGGCGGGCATTGGGATCCAGGTTATTCGTGCGGAAGCCGGCCTTCATCAGCTTGGATGCGGCGTACCCTTCCCAAACCGTCCACTGCCCCGAGCCAAACATGGCCAGGCCGTTCGGTCCTTTGGCCTTGAGGGTCGCCCGGACCTTCTCTTCCATGATGTCAAAGGCTTGCTTCCAGGAAATCGGCGCAAACTCGCCGTTCTTGTCGTACTTACCATTGGTCATGCGCAGCATCGGCGTCTTCAGACGGTCCGAGCCATACATGATCTTCGACAGGAAATAGCCTTTGATGCAGTTCAGACCACGGTTGACCGGCGCGTCCGGATCGCCCTGAGTGGCCACCACGCGGCCCTCCTGCGTCCCCACGAGCACGGAACAGCCGGTGCCACAAAAACGGCACGGTGCCTTGTCCCAGCGAATTTCATCCTTGCCGCCCGCAGCCACGGCCGTCCCGGCCTGCATGCCTGCCGCAGTCATGGCTGCAGCAGCGGCATTGGCCTTGATAAAGTCGCGTCGATTGAGTTTCACGCTTGTACCTCCTCGGTATCTGATGTTTCTGGTTCGTCGTCGCTGTACTGATAGACCATGGCTACCGAGGCGACGCCGGGAATACCATGCAGGGCCACGTAGGTATCCGCGGCCGAATTTGTATCGCTGTCTTCGATGACCACCACCATCTTGCCCTCCGGGCTTTCGGCGTGGATTTCCACACCGGGCAGTTCCTCGATTGCCGTGCGCGCGGCCGTCAATTGCAGCGGCGCAACATGCAGAATGGCACTGGAAATATTCATCCCGCCTATACCTCCATCAACCCAAAGGTTATTCAGATGCCGCTATCTTCCGGAGGGGGGGGGCTGGCAAGTTTGATATGCGTCAACTTCATACCCCTGGCAGGTACAACCTACGACTTTGGTGATATTCGCGACTAGTTAATTGGTAGTAGAAAAGGCGACCGATCAATTAGCAATCACAATCGATCAAATTTAAAAGATCAATTGGATCAATCAAGCGTCGATTCCTACAATGCGTCCTGTTGTTACTTCAAACCCACACAGGAGCACACCATGTCGCTGATCAACACCCAAGTTCAACCGTTCAAGGCCCAGGCTTTCCACAATGGCAAGTTCATCGAAGTCACCGAAGCCAGCCTGCAGGGCAAGTGGTCCGTCCTGATCTTCATGCCGGCCGCCTTCACCTTCAACTGCCCGACCGAAATCGAAGATGCCGCCAACAACTACGCCGAGTTCCAGAAGGCCGGCGCCGAGGTGTACATCGTCACCACCGACACGCATTTCTCGCACAAGGTCTGGCACGAAACCTCGCCGGCCGTCGGCAAGGCCCAGTTCCCGCTGATCGGCGACCCGACCCACGCCCTGACCAACGCGTTCGGCGTGCATATCCCGGAAGAGGGCCTGGCCCTGCGCGGCACCTTCGTGATCAACCCGGCCGGCGTGATCAAGACCGTTGAAATCCACTCCAACGAAATCGCCCGCGACGTTTCCGAAACCCTGCGCAAGCTGAAGGCCGCCCAATACACCGCCGCCCACCCGGGCGAAGTCTGCCCGGCCAAGTGGAAGGAAGGCGAAAAGACCCTGGCCCCGTCGCTGGACCTGGTCGGCAAGATCTAAATCTCAAGCCCGATCTCAACAGAGAAACGCTTCCCGCCGCATCCCCGGCGGCGGGATTTCAGCGCTTTGCGACGGTCGACCGTCGCAAAGCAGTGAAAATCAGCCTAGGGAGAACACCATGCTCGACACCACCATTCAGGCCCAATTGAAGGCCTATCTCGAACGCCTCCAGCGCCCGGTCGAACTGGTCGCCTCACTGGACGACAGCGACAAGGCGCAGGAAATGCGCAGCCTGCTGGACGATATTGCCGCCCTCTCCGACAAGGTCAGCATTCGTAACGACGGGCAGCACCGCCTGCGCCCCTCCTTCGGCATCGCCGAAGCCGGCCATGCGCCGCGCATTCACTTTGCCGGCCTGCCGATGGGCCATGAGTTCACCTCGCTGGTCCTCGCCCTGCTTCAGACCGGCGGCCACCCGCCCAAAGTCGACCAAACGGTGATCGATCAGATCAAGGCCCTGCCCGGCCCCTTCGATTTCGAAACCTTCATCTCGCTGTCCTGCCACAACTGCCCGGATGTCGTGCAGGCGCTGAACCTGATGGCGGTGCTGAACCCGAACATCACCAGCACCATGATCGATGGCGCCCTTTTCCAGGACGAGGTCAACGCCCGCCAGATCATGGCGGTCCCGACGACCTACCTGAATGACGCTGAATTTGGCGCCGGTCGCATGCTGATCGAAGAAATTCTGGCCAAAGTGGACACCGGCGCCGCAGCGCGCGCCGCCGCCGAACTCGGCCAAAAGGAAGCGTTCGATGTACTGGTGGTCGGCGCCGGCCCGGCTGGTGCTGCGGCAGCGATCTACGCCGCACGCAAGGGCATCCGCACCGGCGTGCTGGCCGAGCGTTTCGGCGGCCAGGTCATGGATACGCTGGGAATCGAGAACTTCATCTCGGTCTCGCATACCGAAGGCCCGAAACTGGTTGCCTCGCTCGAACAACACGTCAAGGACTATGCCGTCGATGTGATGAACCTGCAGCGTGCAAACAAGCTGGTCCCGGCGGCTGACAACGGCGGCCTGGTCGGCATCGAACTGGAAAACGGCGCCAAGCTGCAGGCCAAGACGGTCATTCTTTCAACCGGCGCCCGATGGCGCGAGATGAATGTGCCCGGCGAAAAGGAATACAAGGCCAAGGGCGTCTGCTTCTGCCCGCATTGCGATGGACCGCTCTTCAAGGGCAAGCGCGTCGCCGTGATCGGCGGCGGCAACTCCGGTGTCGAAGCCGCCATTGACCTGGCAGGCATCGTCGCCCACGTCACCCTGCTGGAGTTTGCCGACACCCTGCGCGCCGACGCCGTGCTGCAAAGCAAGCTGAACAGCCTGCCCAACGTGACCGTGATCAAGCAAGCCCAGACCACGGAAGTCACCGGCGACGGCCAGAAGGTCAACGGGATTCGCTACACGGATCGGACGACCGGCGAGTCACACCACGTCGAGCTTGAAGGCATCTTCGTTCAGATCGGACTGCTGCCGAATACGGATTGGCTGAAGGGCACGCTTGAGCTCAGCCGGTTTGGCGAAATCATCATTGATGCCAAGGGGCAAACCAGCCTGCCCGGGGTGTTTGCAGCCGGTGACTGCACGACCGTGCCCTACAAGCAGATCATCATCGCCATGGGTGCTGGCGCCACGGCATCGCTCTCCGCCTTTGATCACCTGATCCGAAGCTCGGCCCCCGCCTGACGCTGGCTCGAAAACGATCACCACCCGTTCGCCCCCGTTTATCGGGGGCTTTTTTTCGCCTGCGCTTTGCCGCCTGGATTCAGAGAAGCCCACCCGGCGACGGTCGACGCAAAACGAGGCCAGAAAATGGGCGAAAAAAAACGCGGCCTATTGAGCCGCGTTAAATCCACACCAAAGGAGGAGGGTGGAGGAGACAAATCTGAACTGGAAGAATGCTTCGCTTGCAGTTCGTACGCTTCGCATTCTGCCGGAAGGGGCCCTAGGGCGCAACAACATTTTGTGCATCGCACAATAATATATTCTATTAGTACATATGCTTTATTTATTAAATATAACTTATTGAACTTTATAAATAATGAATAACATTAAACAAACAATAACGCATTGTTAAACCAAAAACACAACCCCGTAGGCCACGCGCCAAATCACACCATTTGCTGCACCGCAGCATTTTTTGAAGAAGCCCCAGCCCGGCACGATATCCGCTAGAATTCGCCCTCTTTCAAGGAGATAGCCAAGATGGAATGTACGGTTCGCTGGATGGGAAATGATGCAGGCATGTCCTTCGTGGCCGAGACAGGCAGTGGACACGCCGTGGTCATGGATGGCGCCCCGGAGGCTGGCGGGCGCAACCTGGCCGCCCGCCCGATGGAAATGATCCTCGCCGGCACCGGCGGTTGTACTGCGTTCGATGTCGTCCTGATCCTGAAGAAAGGCCGCCATGCCGTGAGCGCCTGCGACGTTCAGCTCAAAGCCGAGCGCGCAGAGACCGACCCGAAGATTTTCACGAAGATTCACTTCCACTACCGGGTCAAGGGACACAACCTGAAACCGGAAGCCGTGGCGCGCGCCATTGAGTTGTCCAAGGACAAATATTGCTCGGCCTCGATCATGATGGCCAAGACGGCAGAGATCACGCACGACTTCGAAATCATCGAAGAAGCCTGACCCCGCCACAACAGCAAGGCAGCCGGCACGCCACAGCGCGTGCCGCCCTCCTGCTTAAATGCGATACGCCGTCCGCGTCATGATCTGGCCAGTCAGCTTCATGGCAAATTTGATCGGCGCAGGCAGCTCAGCCGCACCGAATTCAATCGCCGTTTCCGCGTGCTTGATTTCGTCCAGACGCATTTGATCGACGATCGCACGGGAGCGCTGATCCTGCACCGGCAAGGCCTCAAGGTGGCTGTCCAGATGCGCTTCGACCTGGCGCTCGGTCTCGGCCAGAAAACCGAGATTCCACTTATCCCCCAAGACCCCGGCCAGCACGCCCAGCGAGAGTGAGCCCGCATACCACAGCGGGTTCAGCAGGCTCTTGCGCCCACCCAGTTCGGCAATGCGCTGCTCGGTCCAGGCGAGATGCTCGGTTTCCTCATCCGCCGCATGACGCAAGGCATCACGCACCTCGGGATCGCGCGACGTCAGCGCCTGCCCTTGATACAAGGCCTGCGCACAAATTTCACCGCAGTGATTGACCCGCATCAGGCCAACGACGTGATGCTTTTCAGCCTCAGAGAGCGGTGCATCCGGCAACGCGCCCCCTGGCGTCGGGCGTACGCTGCGCGCGGGCGCCGCCAACGTGCGCAAGGCACGGTCGAATTCAAGAATCCAGCGATCAGCAGCCATCACGCCCCCGAACGCCGAGTGGCCGGGTGCCCGCCACGCCTGAGCGCGTCGCGTGCCTCATCGGCACTACGCACAACGATCCCGTCCGGGCAGAAATACTCCAGGAACAGAGCAGCGTGCTGACGGTTCTGCGGCACATCCTGAATGCGCTGCCAGGTTTTCACCCGTGACGGGGACCAACTGCCATCCAGACGCCCCGTGGCATACAAACGCCACTCACGCGTATCGCAGCGCATGCCTTCATAAGACACATTGCGTGCGCCGCCTGCCGTCTGGACCTTCAGGGCGTAACGCACCACGCCGTCATTTCCCACGGAGAGACTGCTGCCATCGACAAAAAAACGATTTTCGGTGGCCGCGCTGACGAAAAACGGCATCCAGGCACTCTCCGCCGGAGAAGGCGGCAAAGTGACGGCACCCTCCTGCCAACCCTTCGGCAAATCATCCTCGTCGCCAGCGGCAGCATACGCGCCGGCACAAAGAGACAGAGACGCCACCAGCGCCATCCACAGACCGGACTTCATTCATCGCTCTCCACGGCATGCCCCTCATCGCTCGAACGACGTACGCGCGTACGCCGATCCTGGTCGAGATAACGTACCAGTTCGTTCAGCGCCTGTTCATAGACACCGCGCTTGAATTCGATGACCGCATCGAGCGGGACCCAGTACTCGTTCCAACGCCAGGCATCGAACTCCGGCTTCGGGGTCGCGCGCAGACAGACGTCGCTGTCACGCCCAACCAGTCGAAGCAGAAACCAGATCTGCTTTTGCCCCTTGTACGATCCGCGCCACTCGCGCTTGATCCAGTGTGTCGGCACCTCGTAACGCAGCCAACCCTTGGTTCGGCCAAGGATGCGCACGTGCTCGGGCAACAGCCCGACCTCTTCGAACAGCTCCCGGTACATGGCCTCTTCCGGGGACTCTCCCCGTTTGATGCCACCCTGCGGAAACTGCCAGGAATGTTCACGAATGCGCTTGCCCCAGAAAACCTCGTTTTTGGCGTTACAAAGAATGATGCCGACGTTCGGGCGATAGCCTTCACGGTCGAGCATAAAAATCCTGCAAAAATTAATGGTTGCCCGAATTCTTTCACAAAGGCCGCCCGCGTGCAAAGGCACGCCAGCGTGTAAAATCCGGTTTTTGCAACGAATTCAAGAGCATCCCATGCGCACCTCGCAGTTTTTCTTCACCACCCTCAAGGAAGCCCCGGCCGACGCCGAGGTGATCAGCCAGAAAATGATGCTGCGCGCCGGCTATATCAAGCGCTCGGCGACCGGCATTTACACCTGGATGCCGCTCGGCCTGCGCGTGCTGCGCAAGGTAGAAAACATTGTTCGCGAAGAGATGAATGCGGCCGGTGCGCTGGAGTTGCTGATGCCCGCCGTGCAGCCCTTCGAACTCTGGGAAGAGTCGGGCCGCGGCCCGGCCTACGGCCCGGAGCTGCTGCGCTTCAAGGATCGTCACCAGCGCGACTTCGTGATTGGCCCGACGCACGAAGAAGTCATCACCGACGTCGTGCGTCGCGACGTGAAAAGCTACCGCCAGCTGCCGATCCACCTCTACCAGATCCAGACCAAGTTCCGCGACGAAATCCGCCCCCGTTTCGGCGTCATGCGCGGCCGCGAATTCCTGATGAAGGACGGCTACTCCTTCCACACCTCCTTCGACGACCTGGTGCGCGAGTACGGCAACATGTACGCGACCTACAGCCGCATCTTCAGCCGCCTTGGCCTGAAGTTCCGCGCCGTGGCCGCCGACACCGGCTCGATCGGCGGTGATGGCTCGCACGAATTCCACGTTCTGGCCGACTCCGGCGAAGATGACATCGCTTTCTGCGCCAACTCCGACTACGCCGCCAACGTCGAACTGGCAGAAGCCGTCGCCCCGAGCACCCCGCGTGCCGCAGCCGGCAAGACCCTGGAAAAGGTCGCCACGCCGGGCAAGACCGCTTGCGTTGATGTCGCCGCCTGCCTGACGGTCGACCTCAAAAATATCGTCAAATCCATCGCTGTGGTCAGCGAGCAGGAAGAAGGCGCCAAAAAGTTCGCTCTGCTGCTGCTCCGTGCCGATCACGAACTGAACGAAATCAAGGCAGGCAAGATTCCGGCCCTGGGCGCTTTCCGCTTTGCTTCGGACAGCGAAGTGCAGGAATACCTCGGCTGCGTGCCGGGCTACATTGGCCCGGTCGCGGTCGACCGCGAAAAAGTGGCCGTTTTTGCCGACCGCACGGTCGCCGCCATGAGCGACTTCGTCTGCGGCGCCAATGAAGCCGGCTTCCACCTCTGCGGCGTCAATTTCGGCCGCGACCTGCCGGAGCCCGAGGTGTTCGACATCCGCAACGTCCTCGCCGGCGACCCGTCCCCGGACGGCAAGGGCACGCTGGAAATTTGCCGCGGCATCGAAGTCGGCCACATCTTCCAGTTGCGCACCAAGTATGCGAAGGCCCTGAACTGCGCCTTCCTGGACGAAAACGGCAAGAACCAGATCATGGAAATGGGCTGCTACGGCATCGGCGTTTCCCGGATCGTCGGCGCGGCCATCGAGCAGGGCAATGACGAACGCGGCATCATCCTGCCGGCTTCGATCGCACCGTTTGCCGTCAGCATCGTGCCCATGGGCTATCACAAGAGCGATGCCGTCAAGGCGGCCGCCGACCAGCTCTACGCCGACCTCAAACAAGCCGGCGTCGATGTCGTGCTGGATGACCGCAACGAGCGCCCCGGCGTCATGTTTGCCGACATGGAACTGATCGGCATCCCGCACCGCGTGGTCATCGGCGAGCGCGGCCTCAAGGAAGGCCAGCTCGAATACAAGGGCCGCACCGATGCCGACCCCACCATGGTGGCTCAGGGCGACATCCTCGCCTTCCTGCAAGGGAAACTGTGCGCCGCCTGATCGCGGCCTGGCTGTACCTCTGTGTGTCGGCCAGCGCGCTGGCCGGTGCACAGAAATACGAACCGCTGTCGGCCAGTGTCCAGGCGGCCTTGTACAAGGCCGTATCGGACAGCCGACCGCAGGTATCGTCGTTCAAAACGCCGCTCGAGGCGGCCGATTGGCTGGGTGAAATGTCACGCCGGCTGGAAAAACGGATTCCGGACCGCGAGTACCGCATCGATCTGCTGCGCAGTGTCCACTACGAAGCGACCCGCGCCGGGCTCGACCCGCAACTGGTGCTCGGCCTGATTCAGGTTGAATCCGGGTTCCGCAAATACGCGGTGTCTTCGGCCGGCGCCCGCGGCTACATGCAGGTCATGCCATTTTGGGTCAAATTGATCGGTCGACCGGATGACTCGCTCTTCGAGCTGCGCACCAACCTGCGCTATGGCTGCACCATCCTGCGTCACTACCTGGATATCGAAAAGGGCGACCTCTATCGCGCCCTGGGCCGCTACAACGGCAGCCTGGGCCAGCCGGAATATCCGAATTTGGTCCGCGGGGCCTGGCACAAACACTGGGCCTACGGCGAACCGGCCGCGACGCAGCCGGTTGCCCAAAACACGCGCTGATCAGCGGCCGAAGCCGCCCATCCCGCCCATCCCCCCCATACCGCCGCCCATCAGGCCCTTCATGCCACGCATGAGTTTGCCGATGCCGCCCTTGGAGAACTGCTTCATCATCTTCTGCGTCTGCTCGAACTGACTGAGCAGGCGATTCACTTCCTGTACCTGCACGCCCGCACCCATCGCAATGCGGCGCTTGCGGCTGGCCTTGATCAGCTCCGGCTTGGCGCGCTCCTGCGGCGTCATCGAATTGATGATGCCTTCCACCCGCCCGATGATCTTGTTTTCCGCCCCGGCCGGCAGTTGACCGGCAGCCTGCGAAAACTGGGCCGGCAACTTGTCCATCAGGGAAGACAGGCCGCCCATGTTGCGCATCTGGGCAATCTGCTCCTTGAAGTCGTTCAGATCAAAGCTCTTGCCCGCCTTGAGTTTCTTGGCGAACGCAACGGCCTTCTCTTCGTCGATTCCCTTGCGCGCCTCTTCGATCAGGGAGAGGACGTCACCCATGCCGAGAATACGCGAGGCCATCCGCTCCGGATGGAAGGCCTCCAGGCCCGTCAGCTTTTCACCGACCCCGGCAAACTTGATCGGCTTGCCGGTGATGTGGCGCACGGACAGTGCCGCACCACCACGCGCATCGCCGTCCAGCTTGGTCAGCACGACGCCGGTCAGCGGCAGCGCTTCATTAAAGGCCTTGGCCGTATTGACGGCATCCTGGCCCAGCATCGCATCGACCACGAACAAGGTTTCGATGGGCTTGATCTCGGCGTGCAGGCGCTTGATTTCGTCCATCATTTCGGCGTCGACCGCCAGACGACCGGCCGTATCGACCAGCAGCACATCGTGGTAGTGACGCTTGGCCCAATCCACGGCGGCGGCCGCAATCGCTTCCGGCTTCTCGCCCGTCGAGGACGGGAAGAAGTCAACGCCAGCCTGAGCGGCCACCGATTTCAGCTGCTCGATGGCCGCCGGACGATATACGTCACAGGAAACCACCAGCACCTTCTTCTTGTGGTTTTCCTTCAGGAACTTGGCCAGCTTGCCGACGGTGGTCGTCTTGCCCGCCCCCTGCAAGCCCGCCATCAGAACGATGGCCGGCGGCTGGGTATTGAAATTGATCCCTTCATGGGCATCACCCATGATCTTGGTCAGCTCGCCATGCACCACCCCGATCAGGGCCTGACCCGGATTGAGGGAGCCGATGACCTCCTGGCCGACGGCTTTCTCCTTGACGGCAGCAATGAAATCCTTGACCACCGGCAGGGCCACATCGGCCTCCAGCAAGGCCATGCGCACTTCGCGCAGGGCATCGGCGATATTGGATTCGGTCAGGCGGGCTTCGCCCTTGAGCGTCTTCATGACGCGGGCAAGGCGTGTCGTCAGGTTGTCGAGCATGTCAGATGGGCTTCTAGTAGAATTCGCGAATGGCCGATATTGTAATTCAGCTTCTGCCCCACATCCTCGCTGCTGTGCTGTACGGGGCGCTGGGCTTCCATTTCTGGAACACGCGCTGGCGCGATGGCGAACATCGCGCGGTCGCCATTCCCATGCAAACCTGGGAGCGCAGCGCTATTGCCGCCGCGCTGCTGATCCACGCCGGCGGACTCTACAGCGCCCTGTTTGCCGAAGCCGGCATGCGCTTCTCGTTCAGCTTTGCCCTGTCGCTGATGATGTGGCTGGCCGTGCTCATCTACTGGCTGGAAAGCTTCATGGCCCGCATGGAAGGCATGCAGCCCATGGTCCTTCCGCTCGCTGCAGCCTGTGCAGCAGCCCCGGTCGCCTTCCCGCAAGTCCATCTGGTCGCCAACGCCGGCGCCACCGGATTCAAGCTGCACTTCCTCGCCGCGATGCTGGCCTACAGCCTGCTGACCCTGTCGGCCCTACACGCCATTTTCATGGGGTTCACGGAAAACGCCCTGCACAAACGTACGCTGACCCGCAGCCTGGCCAGCCTGCCGCCGTTGCTGACCATGGAAGCCCTGCTCTTCAAGATGCTGGGCCTCGGCTTCGTCCTGCTCACCTTGGCCGTTGGCAGCGGCGTATTTTTCTCCGAGCGGCTGTTTGGCAAGCCCTTCGCCTTTGATCACAAAACGCTGTTTGCCTTTGCCTCCTGGGGCATTTTTGCCACCCTGCTGATCGGCCGCCACGCCTGGGGCTGGCGCGGCAAGCGCGCGCTTCGCTGGACCATGGCGGGCTTTGCACTGCTGGTGCTGGCCTACATCGGCAGTCGCTTCGTTGCCGAAGTGCTGCTGACCCGCTAACGCGCCGTGGAAGAACTTCCGCTCTCCGCCTTGGGCGCTGCACTTGTCCTGCTCCTGGCCATGTCGGCCTTTTTCTCCTTGAGCGAGACGGCGATGATGGCCTCCAATCGCTTCAGGCTCCGCCACATGGCTCAACAAGGGCATCGCGGCGCACAAAAGGCGCTCGATCTGCTGGCCCGTACGGACAAGATGTTGGGCGTCATCCTGCTCGGCAACAATCTGATCAATTCGGCCGCCGCCACCCTGGTCAGCGTCATCGCCATGGAGCTTTTCGGCGACAGCGAATGGGCACTCGGTCTGGGTACCCTGGCTGTCACATTCGCCATCCTGGTTTTTTCCGAAATCACCCCGAAAATCATTGGCGCGACGCACGCCGACCGCCTCGCCCTGCTTCTGGGCTACATTCTTCACCCTTTGCTGCGACTCTTCTATCCGGCCGTCTGGTTCATCAACCTGTTTGCCGACGCCCTGTTGCGCCTCCTGCGCCTGAAGCCGGAACAGCACGACCAAGCTCCTCAACTGTCGCCGGAAGAGTTGCGCAGCCTGGTGCTGGAGTCCTCGCATCTCATCCCGCAGAAGCACCGCGCCATTCTGAGCAGCCTCTTTGAGCTGAATGACATCACCGTCGAAGATGTCATGACGCCGCGCGGCCAGATTGAAATCCTGGACCTGGATCACCCCTGGGAGGATGTACTCACCCAACTGGCGACCAGCCACCACAGCCGGCTTCCCGTTTGCCGAGGCTCCCTGGACCAGTTGATCGGCATCCTCTCTGTCCGGCGCCTGCTCGGCAACCTGAACTCGGATGATTTCGACGAGCCACGCCTGCTGGAACAACTACAAACGCCTTATTACATCCCTGCCGGGACGCCGGCATTTTCGCAACTGGCCTTTTTCCAGGAAAACCGCCAGCGCATCGGGTTTGTGGTCGATGAGTACGGCGATATCCTGGGGCTGCTGACGCTCGAAGACATCATTGAAGAATTTGTCGGCGACTTCACCACCTCACTGCCGGGCCTGGGCAATACCCTGCACTGGGACGAAACGGGCGCGGTGATTGTTGACGGCGGCCGCCCCTTGCGCGAGATCAACCGCATGCTGGGGCTGGACTTTCCCCTGGATGGCCCCAAAACGCTGAACGGGCTGATTCTGGAACACTTCGAAGACATCCCGGAAGCCGACCTCTCGATCAAGTTGGCCGGCATTCCGATCGAAGTACTGCAAACCCACAACCGCAGCGTCATCACTGTCCGCCTCTTCCGGCCAAAGCCGGCGGGGCCCAATCTTTACAAATCGACCTCCGAGTAGCATCATCGGGCGATCTCAACGGCATCATTTCTGACACCTAATGGCAGCGACTCCAGCCTCCACCTCCCCGCTCAGCGGCCTTGCACGCGCACTCGTCCAAGCCGGCCGCATCAAGGAAATCGAAGCGGAAGAGTTGATCAGCCAGGCTGCAGCAGCCAAAGTGCCGCTGATTGAACAGATCATTTCCAGCCAGAAAGTGTCCGCCAGCGACATTGCACGCTTTGTCGCAGACACCTTCGGCTACCCGCTGCTCGATCTGGCTGCATTCGACGAGATTCATATTCCCGCATCGGCCATTGATCGCAAATTGATCGCGGCCCATCAGGTCATCCCGCTGCACAAACGCGGCAACCGGATTTCTGTCGCCATCGCCGACCCGACAAACCTGCGCGCACTCGACGAAATCCGCTTTCAGACAGGCCTGGCGGTCGACCCCATCGTCGTCGAATATCCAAAACTGACTCCGCTGGTCGCCAAACATGCGGAGTCAGCGGAAGACACCCTTAAAAACCTCACCAACGAGGACATCAACCTCGACTTTCTGGACGAAGAAGCCGCCGGCAAAACGGAAGAAGCCACTCAGGAAATCGATGACGCCCCCGTCGTCAAATTCATTCAGAAAATTCTGCTGGATGCGATCAATGACGGGGCATCCGACATCCACTTCGAACCCTACGAGAAGTACTACCGGATTCGTTTCCGTGTCGACGGCATTTTGCGCGAAGTGGCCACCCCGCCTTTGGCCATCAAAGAAAAAATCGCATCCCGCATCAAGGTGATCTCCCGCCTGAACATTGCGGAAAAGCGCATCCCGCAGGATGGCCGGATGAAATTGGTACTCTCCAAAACCCGCGCTATCGACTTCCGGGTCAGCACGCTGCCCACCCTGCAGGGTGAAAAAATCGTGCTGCGTATTCTCGACCCAACGTCTGCCACGCTGGGCATCGAGGCGCTGGGCTATGAACCCGAACAACAAGCTGCACTGCTGGAAGCAGTCAACCGGCCCTACGGCATGGTTTTGGTGACCGGCCCGACCGGCTCAGGCAAAACGGTGTCGCTGTACACCTGCCTGAACATCCTGAACAAGGATGGCGTAAACATCTCCACCGCCGAAGACCCGGCTGAAATCAATCTATCCGGGATCAACCAGGTCAACGTCGATGACAAGGTTGGCCTGACCTTCGCCGCCGCGCTGAAATCGTTCCTCCGCCAGGATCCGGACATCATCATGGTGGGCGAAATTCGCGACCTGGAAACAGCCGAAATCGCCATCAAGGCTGCCCAGACAGGCCACATGGTGCTGTCCACCCTGCACACCAACGATGCACCGCAAACCCTGACCCGCCTGATGAACATGGGGGTACCGACCTTCAACATTGCCTCCAGCATCCAGTTGATCACCGCCCAGCGCCTGGCTCGGCGACTGTGTTCCTGCAAACAGCCGATGACCATACCGCATGAAGCACTGATCAATGCCGGTTTCAAGGAGGAAGAACTCGACGGATCGTGGCAGCTTTATGGCCCGGTCGGCTGCGAACGCTGCAAAGGCAGCGGCTACAAAGGCCGCGTCGGTATTTATCAGGTCATGCCGATCTCGGAAGAAATGCAACGCCTGATCATGAGCGGCGCCAACGCCATCGACCTGGCGCAACAGGCCAAGCGCGAAGGCGTCAAGGACCTGCGCGAATCGGGGCTTCTCAAAGTCAGGCACGGCCTGACCTCGCTCGAAGAAGTCCTGAGCACCACCAACGCTTAACGGAAAATTCGCATGGCTGCAGCCAAGACTGTCAAGGAAAGCACCTTTACCTGGGAAGGCCGGAACAAGGACGGCAAGATCGTTCGCGGCGAGATGCGTGCCGCCAGCGAATCCGTGGTGCAATCAACTCTGCGTCGGCAGGGCGTGCTCAACCCCAAGATCACCAAACTTCGCTTTGCGCGCGGTCGCAAAGTCACCGATAAGGACATCGCTCTCTTCACTCGCCAGCTCGCCACGATGATGAAGTCCGGCGTACCGCTACTGCAGGCTTTCGATATTGTTGGCAGGGGTCACGCCAATCCTGCAGTCGGAAAATTACTGCTCGACATTAAGGGAGATATCGAATCGGGCAGTTCCCTCTCGCAGGCCTTCCGGAAATATCCGCTGTATTTCGATGCACTGTATTGCAATCTCATTGCTGCCGGTGAGCAAGCGGGGATCTTGGACTCTCTTCTGGACCGGCTTGCAACATACAAAGAGAAGATACTTGCAATCAAAAGCAAAATTAAATCGGCAATGTTTTATCCGATTTCAGTATTAGTGGTTGCTTTTATTATTACCGCGGTGATCATGATTTTCGTCATCCCCGCATTCAAAGACGTTTTCAAAAGCTTTGGCGCCGACCTACCTGCACCGACCTTGTTAGTGATTGCAATATCCGATGTGTTTGTCGCTTATTGGTGGCTGATATTTGGCACCATTGGGGGGGGTATATATGCTTTTATGGAAAGCTGGAAGCGCTCCGAGCAAATTCAAATGGCCATGGACCGATTACTGCTAAGAACACCAATTTTTGGCGAAATCATCCGCAAATCAGTCATCGCAAGATGGACACGCACCCTAGCCACGATGTTTGCAGCAGGCGTTCCTCTTGTAGAGTCACTTGAATCAGTCGGGGGGGCTGCCGGCAACTACGTATATAAAATTGCCACACGGCAAATCCAAAGCGAGGTTGCAACAGGAACCAATCTGACAACTGCCATGCAGAACGTCGACCTCTTCCCGAACATGGTGACCCAAATGGTAGCGATCGGCGAAGAATCAGGTGCTCTTGACTCTATGCTAAGCAAAGTCGCAGATTTTTTTGAACAAGAAGTGGACGATGCCGTAGACGCTCTATCCAGTTTAATGGAACCATTAATCATGGTGGTGCTGGGCACTCTCATTGGCGGGATGGTTGTGGCCATGTACCTGCCTATATTCAAGATGGGATCGGTGGTCGCATGATCCAAGGCCTTTTCCAAACACCAGAGTTCTTCCTTGCGCTTGTCTTCTTTATATCTCTCTGCATCGGCAGTTTCCTGAATGTCGTCATCCACCGCCTCCCGCGCATGATGGAGAACGAGTGGCGACAGCAGTGCGCGGAATTGGCCGGCGAAACAGCGTCGACCGCAGGTGTCCCCTACAACCTGATCACCCCGCGCTCCCAATGTCCTCATTGCCAGCGGCCCGTGCGCGCGGTGGAGAATATTCCGCTCATCAGCTATTTCGTACTTTTGAGAGGACGATGCGCAGGCTGCCAGGCGCCCATTTCGCTTCGCTACCCGATTATTGAGGCCAGCACTGCCCTGCTCTCGACGTTTGCCGTCTGGCATTTTGGCCCAACAGCCCAGGCTATCGGCGCTCTCGTCCTGATCTGGGCACTCATCGCTCTCACAGCCATTGATCTGGATACGCAACTCCTGCCTGATGCCATCACCCTGCCCTTGCTCTGGCTCGGCCTCCTGTTCAATCTCGATCAGACCTACACGCCGCTGCCGCATGCAGTCATTGGCGCCATGGCCGGCTATCTCGTCCTCTGGTCCATTTTCTGGCTATTCAAGCTGGCCACAGGCAAGGAGGGAATGGGATATGGTGATTTCAAGCTGCTGGCTGCACTGGGCGCCTGGCTGGGATGGCAAATGCTCCCGGCCATCATCCTGCTTTCTTCCGTGGTTGGCGCCGTTATCGGCATTGGACTCATCGTATTTGCCCGCCATGGTCGCAACGTACCGATCCCCTTCGGACCTTATCTGGCAGCAGCCGGCCTGATTGCCCTGTTTTGGGGAGAAACGCTGACACGGCAGTACTTGGCAATTGCCTCTTGAAACCGAGTTAGCGCACCCCAATTTCAGGTGTTGCAACTCTCAGTTATAATTCAAGGTTTTGGAGGATTCCCATGCCGATTTACGAGTATCGCTGCGACTCCTGCGGACATCAGAAAGAGCACCTGCAGAAGATCAGTGACCCTGTGCTCACCACCTGCCCGGCCTGCGGCAAGGAAACCTATGGCAAGCTGTTGTCGGCTGCCGGTTTTCAGCTCAAGGGCAGCGGTTGGTATGCCACCGATTTCAAGGGCGGCAGCAAGCCGGCCAGTCCCCCGCCCTGCCAGACCGGTGAAGGAAGCTGCAATTCGTGCGTAGCCAACTGATCAAACGCTATTTCATTACCGGCCTGCTGATCTGGGTCCCGCTGGTCATCACCGGCTGGGTGCTGTCGCTTATCGTCAGCACCCTGGATCAATCCCTGCGCCTGTTGCCGGAGACGATTCACCCGCAACACCTGTTTGGCTTCGCCATTCCCGGTGTAGGCGCGGTATTGACGCTCCTGATGATTTTCCTCACCGGACTGCTGGCCGCCAATTTCATCGGCCAGAAACTGGTCGTGTGGTGGGAAAAGCTGCTGGCCCGTATCCCGGTCGTCAATTCGGTGTACAACAGCGTCAAACAGGTTTCGGATACGCTGTTTTCGCCCAACGGCAACGCTTTCCGCAAAGCACTCCTGGTCCAGTACCCGCGCCGTGGCTGCTGGACAGTGGCCTTCCTGACCGGCCAGCCCGGGGGGGACATCATCAACCATCTGGATGGTGAACACGTCAGTGTGTATGTACCAACCACCCCCAACCCGACCTCAGGATTTTTCCTGATGATGCCGGTCACCGAGGTCGTCGAACTCGACATGACGGTCGACGAAGCCCTCAAATACATCATTTCCATGGGCGTGGTGGCCCCGCCGCCTGCGCCACGTAGCAACACGAACACCCAATAAGACATTAACCGGATCGTTTCATGCGTACTCATTACTGCGGACAACTCAACGCCTCCCTCGACGGCCAGATCGTCACCCTGTGCGGCTGGGCCCACCGTCGTCGCGACCACGGCGGCGTCATCTTCATCGACCTGCGCGACCGCGAGGGCCTGGCTCAGGTCGTCTGCGACCCGGATCGCGCCGACAGCTTCAAGATCGCCGAATCCGTCCGCAACGAGTTCTGCCTGAAGATCACCGGCAAGGTCCGTCCGCGCCCGGCCGGCACAACCAACGCCAACCTGGCCTCCGGTGAAATCGAAGTCCTGTGCCACAAAATCGAGGTGCTGAACCCGTCGGTCACGCCCCCGTTCCAGCTCGATGAGGAAAACCTCTCCGAGAACGTCCGCCTGACCCATCGCGTCATCGATCTGCGCCGCCCGCAGATGCAGAACAACCTGATGCTGCGCTACAAGACGGCGCGCGCTTTCCGCCGCTTCCTGGACGACAACGGCTTCATCGACGTCGAAACCCCGATGCTGACCAAGTCGACCCCGGAAGGCGCCCGTGACTACCTGGTGCCGTCGCGCGTGCATGCCGGCCAGTTCTTCGCGCTGCCGCAGTCGCCGCAGCTGTTCAAGCAGTTGCTGATGGTTGCCGGCTACGACCGCTACTACCAGATCACCAAGTGCTTCCGCGACGAAGACCTGCGCGCCGACCGCCAGCCGGAATTCACCCAGGTCGATATCGAAACCTCGTTCATGAGCGAGGCCGAAATCACCGCGCTGATGGAGCAACTGATCCGCCGCGTCTTCAAGGAAGCGATCGACGTCGAACTGCCGGAATTCCCGCGCATGACCTACGCCGAAGCCATGCGCCGCTTTGGCTCCGACAAGCCGGACCTGCGCGTCACGCTCGAACTGGTCGACGTCGCCGACGCCTTCAAGGACGTCGCCTTCAAGGTCTTCGCCAGCATCGCCAACAGCGAGGGCGGCCGCATCGCCGCCATGCGCATCCCGGGCGGCGCCAGCCTCACCCGTGGCGAGATCGACGAATACACCAAGTTCGTCGGCATCTACGGTGCCAAGGGCCTAGCCTACATCAAGGTCAACGACGTCACCCAGGTCAATGAAACCGGCCTGCAGTCGCCGATCGTCAAGAACCTCTCCGAAGCCTCCCTGCGCACCGTGCTCGAACGCACCGGCGCCCAGTCCGGCGACCTGATCTTCTTCGGTGCCGACAAGGCCAAGATCGTCAGCGACGCACTCGGTGCCCTGCGCATCAAGATCGGCCACGAAAAGGGCTTCGTCACCGGCGCCAAGTGGGCCCCGCTGTGGGTGATCGATTTCCCGATGTTCGAGTACGACGACGAATCCAAGCGCTGGACCGCCTGTCACCACCCCTTCACCAGCCCGAAGGACGAGCACCTGGAATTCCTGGCGACCGATCCGGGCAAGTGCCTGGCCAAGGCCTACGACCTGGCACTGAACGGTTGGGAACTGGGCGGCGGCTCGGTGCGTATCCACCGCGCCGACGTGCAGGAGAAGGTCTTCGCCGCGCTCAACATCGGCCCGGAAGAACAGCAGGCCAAGTTCGGCTTCCTGCTCGACGCGCTGAAGTACGGCGCCCCGCCGCATGGCGGCCTGGCCTTCGGCCTGGATCGCATCGTCACCATGATGACCGGTGCCGAATCGATCCGCGACGTGATTGCCTTCCCGAAGACCCAGCGCGCCCAGTGCCTGCTCACCGATGCCCCGTCGGCGGTCGACGAGAAGCAGCTGCGCGAACTGCACGTCCGCCTGCGTCAGAAGGTCGAGACGCAGGTCGAAGTCGCAACGCAAGGCTGATCGACCCATGCGAACCTGGCTCCGTTCCTGCATCGTTGCCTGGTTCGCCCTGCTCGGCGTGCTCGGCTTTGTCCCCGCGCACGCCTTCAGCAATCCGGCGGTCGACTGGGTTTCAGCCGCCGAATTGCCCATCGAGGCCAGGCAGACCCTGGCCCTGATCAAGGTCGGCGGCCCCTTCCCCTACACTCGGGACGGCATCACTTTCGGCAATTACGAAAAGCGACTGCCGATGCAACCGCGCGGCTACTACACCGAGTACACCGTCAAGACCCCCGGACGCAAGGATCGCGGCCCACGACGCATCGTCGCGGGTGAGCGTCAGGATTACTATTACACCGACGATCACTACCAGACCTTCCGGCGCATCCGTGAATAAGCCCACTCATACCCTGCTGACCGAGCATCGCCAAGCCGGCCTGTTTCGCGTCAGCCAAAGTCAGCTCGGTGCGCTACAGAAAGCGGCAGCCGCCTTGCCCATGCTGGTGCACGAGGTCGATATCGGCTGCCAGCCCGTACACCTTGCCCTGGTCACACTGGGCAAGGCCCTGCACTTTCCGGCATGGTACGGCGCCAATCTGGATGCCCTGTGCGACTGCCTGAGCGACCCGGACAGTTTCCCCGCACCGGATGGATTTTTGCTGGTGCTGCGCGGCCACAGCCAGACGCTGGCTGCCCTGGCTGAGGCATTGCGTGCAGCGGCAGAAGCCCGCAACACGGCGAAAACACCGGCCTGGATCCTGCTCCTCGACGACCTGACCGAGATTCCCCCGTTACCGGCGGCATGAAGCCTTACAAACAACCTGTTTCCGTCCTGGTCGTCATTCACACCCCCGATCTGCAAGTGCTGATGCTCGAACGGGCAGCCCACCCCGGCTACTGGCAATCCGTGACCGGCAGCCGCGAAGGGGATGAAGCCCTGATCGATACGGCGCGCCGAGAAGTGGCCGAAGAGACCGGCATCACCGGCGGCTCACTGACCGATTGGCAGCGCACCAACACATACGAGATTTTCCCCGAGTGGCGACATCGCTACGCCCCCGGCGTGACGCAGAACACCGAGCATGTCTATTCGCTTGAGGTCGCCACCGCACTGACGGCACACATCGCCCCGGACGAACACCGTGCCTGGTGCTGGCTGCCTTGGCAGGACGCAGCGGCACGCTGCTTCTCCGAGAGCAACCGGGTGGCAATTCTGGCCCTGGCTGCCGGTCGACCGTCGGAACGCTGAACTGCGCCCCGCTCACGCTGCATAAATCCCCGTTTCTTTGTACAATCCGCCGCGATTCCTTCTGGAGCCTGCCATGAGTACCGATACCCTCGCCCCCGGCATCAAGGCCGCCGTTCTGGCCGAAGCCCTGCCCTACATTCAGCGTTTCCACGGCAAGACCATCGTCGTGAAGTACGGCGGCAACGCCATGACCGACGAGCACCTGAAGCGCTGCTTCGCGCGTGACGTGGTGCTGCTCAAGCTGGTCGGCTTCAACATCGTGGTTGTCCATGGCGGCGGCCCGCAGATCGAAAACCTGCTCACCCGCGTTGGCAAGAAGGGCGAATTCATCCAGGGCATGCGCGTCACCGACGCCGAAACCATGGAAGTGGTTGAAATGGTCCTCGGCGGCCAGGTCAATAAGGAAATCGTGAACCTGATCAACCAGCATGGCGGCAAGGCCGTTGGTCTGACCGGCAAGGACGGCAACTTCATCCGCGCCAAGAAGCTGATGCTGGAAAACAAGGACAACCCGGGCGACCTGATCGACGTCGGCCAGGTCGGTGACATCACCTCGATTGACCCGTCCCTGATCGCCCTGCTCGACACCGGCGCCTTCATCCCGGTCATCGCCCCGATCGGCGTTGGCAAGGATGGTGAAACCTACAACATCAACGCCGACGTGGTCGCCGGCAAGATTGCCGAAGTCCTCAAGGCGGAAAAACTGGTTCTGCTCACCAACACCCCGGGCGTCCTCGACAAGGCCGGCAACCTGCTGACCGGCATCACGCCGAAGGACATCGATGCCATGGTTGAAGATGGCACGCTCTCCGGCGGCATGCTGCCGAAGATCGGCTCCGCCCTCGACGCAGCCCGCAATGGCGTCCAAGGCGTCCACATCATCGACGGCCGCGTCGAGCATGCCCTGCTCCTGGAAATCCTGACCGACCATGGCGTCGGCACCATGATCAAGGCAGACTGAGCGCCCCGCCGCCCCGACAAGCCCGCGCCAGCGGGCTTTTTCATATCCGCCATGCACGCAAATCCGACCTGGTTGTTCGATCTCGACAACACCCTGCACGATGCCAGCCCGCACATTTTCCCGCACATCAATCGCTCGATGCGCGCCTACATCGAGCGCCACCTGGGGCTCGAGCGGGAAGCGGCCAATCGGCTCCGTCAGGACTACTGGATGCGCTATGGCGCCACCCTGCTCGGCCTGATCCGGCACCACGACATCGATCCGGCCCATTTCCTGTGGGAAACCCATCAGTTTCCCGATCTGAAACGCATGCTGGCGTTTCATCAGCCCACCTTGAATGCATTGCGCCGACTCCCCGGGCGCAAACTGATTTTCTCGAACGCGCCGCGCCACTACGCTGAGGCCGTGCTCACGCTGACCGGCCTGGCCCCGATTTTCGATGCGGTATACACCATCGAGAGCACGCGTTTTCAGCCCAAGCCCTCACTGGAGGGTTTTCGCGCCCTGCTCGCCGCAGAGCGCCTCGACCCCAAGTGCTGCATCATGGTGGAAGACACCCTCGACAACCTGCGCCCAGCCAAACGCCTGGGGATGAAAACCGTGTGGGTGAGCGCTTCCTCACGTAGCGCACCTTGTGTTGACGTCAAAATCCGTCATGTCACCGCCTTGCCGGCGCGCTACGGTCGACTATAATTTTCGACCATAAATCAAAGCGCAGTACCGACATCGGGAGGGGTATCATGGCAACGAAACCAGGCGAACGCCGCCTGCACATTCTGCAAACCCTGGCCGGCATGCTGGAAGTGCCCAAGGGTGAAAAAATCACCACAGCCGCACTGGCTGCCCGCCTCGACTGCTCGGAAGCCGCGCTTTACCGGCATTTCGCCAGCAAGGCGCAGATGTACGAGGGCCTCATCGAGTTCATCGAACACAGCCTGTTTGGCGTGATCAACCAGATCAGCAGTGAAGAAAGCCAGGGCCTGAAACAGGTTGAACTGATCCTCGGCCTCCTGCTGCGCTTCGCCCAGAAAAACCGGGGCATGACCCGGGTGCTGATCGGGGATGCGCTGGTGCATGAGCACGAGCGCCTGCAGGGGCGCATCAACGCCTTGCTGGAGAAAATCGAAGCCGCCCTGAAGCAGGCACTGCGTATCGCCGCCACCCAGGAAAACCTGAAGCCGGATGCCGATTTCGGCGCCCTGGCCAACCTGCTGCGCTGCTATGTCGTCGGACGCTGGGAGCAATACGCGCGCAGCGGCTTTACGCGCGAACCGCTGGCGCAATGGCCTCAGCAATGGCCCATGCTGTACTTCGCCTGCCTGTCGCAATCCGGCCTGCCCGGCGCGTAAACGACAACGGGCGGCCAAGCCGCCCGTCCATCGCATCACGGACAAGTGGGCACCTTCTTCAGGCGCGCCCACTCGTCGTACGTTCAACGCTTCAGATACTCCGCCGCATCGAGTGCGAAATAGGTCAGGATGCCATCGGCCCCCGCCCGCTTGAAGGCCAGCAGGCTTTCCAGCACGCAGGCCTCTTCGTTCAGCCAGCCATTCTGGGCAGCCGCCTTGAGCATCGCGTACTCGCCGCTGACCTGATAGGCGTAGGTCGGCACACCGAAGGCTTCCTTCACCCGGCGCACGATGTCGAGGTAAGGCATGCCCGGCTTGACCATCACCATGTCGGCACCTTCATCCAGGTCCAGCGCCACTTCGCGCAAGGCCTCGTCGGTATTGGCCGGATCCATCTGGTAGGTGTACTTGTTCCCCTTGCCCAGATTGCCCGCCGACCCCACCGCATCGCGGAACGGGCCGTAAAAGGCCGAAGCATATTTGGCGGAATACGCCAGGATACGGGTGTAGATCTGCCCGGCTTCTTCCAACGCTTCCCGGATGCAACCGATACGACCATCCATCATGTCGGACGGCGCCACCACATCGGCACCGGCTTCGGCGTGGCTCAATGCCTGCTTGACCAGGACGGCCAGAGTCTCGTCGTTCAGGACGTAGCCCGTCTCGTCGATCAACCCATCCTGACCGTGACTGGTGTAGGGATCCAGCGCCACATCGGTGATCACGCCCAGATCGGGAAATTCACGCTTCAACGCACGGATCGTGCGCGGCACCAGCCCCTCCGGGTTATATGCCTCCTCGGCCCCCAGCGACTTCAGGGAGGCATCCACTACGGGAAACAAGGCCAACGCAGGAATCCCCAGCTTGGCAGCCCGCTCCGCCGTTTTCAGCAGATGATCGATGGACTGGCGCGCCACGCCCGGCATGGAAGCCACGTGCTCGATGCGGTTTTCGCCATCCAGGACGAAAACGGGGTAGATGAAATCGTTGACCGTCAGGACGCTCTCCCGCATCAGACGACGGGAAAAATCATCGCGCCGCATCCGGCGCATGCGGGTTCCAGGAAAACGGCCGGCGACAACCTGCTTGGTGCTCATCGTGACAACCTCAAAACAAGAGAACAGCAAAAAATTTAGTTGAATGCGGAACTATTCGCATTGACGTCGATCAGAGCATGCAGATGGCACGCGCTGTCTCCCGCTTCACCTCCCTGAGCGGGTGTCTTGACCACGTCAAGGCATTTTGGCCCCCGGACCCCCCTTATCCGGGGGCCCTTTGTTTTCTTTGGCCGCTTTTTTCGGCATTTCAATATCCAGCCAGCGCGCCAGCACCGTCTCCGCCTCTTCGACACCCGTCTTTTTCAGGCTGGAAAACAGCTGCACGGAATACAGTTCGGCATCGCCCCACAAGGCGATCTCGGCCTTCACCGAGCGCAAAATTTTGGTCTGATCCTGACGGCTCAGCTTGTCGGCCTTCGAGAGCAGGATATGGATCGGCCGCCCGGTCGGGCGAAACCAGTCGATCAGTTTGAGGTCCAGATCGGTAAAGGGGCGACGGGAATCCATGATCACCACCAGACCGGCCAGCGGCGCCCGCTTGCTGAGATAAGGCCCGATCAAGCCCTCCCACTGGGAACGGATCTCTTCCGGCGCCTTGGCAAACCCGTAGCCCGGCAAATCGACGAAATATTTGCCTTCGGCCAGGGTGAAATAATTCAGATGCTGCGTACGCCCCGGCGTTTTACTGACAAACGCCAGACGGGTACGGCCGGACAGGGTATTGATCGCGGAAGATTTTCCGGCGTTGGAACGGCCGGCAAAGGCCACCTCGGCAACGGCATCGGTCGGCAAATCGCGGAGATGGGCGACGGTCGTATGAAAAACCGCCTTCTGGAACAGTGGCATAAAAAACTCGCAAGAACCGCCAAGGGGCAGCTAACTGATATAGAATAACAGGTTTGAAAATTCCGTTCCGGCCAAAGCGCCCAGAAAACGCGTACAAGGAGCTCGAAAATGATTCGTTCCGCGGCAATGGCAATCCTGCTCGCCACCAGTTTCATCGCACAGGCTTCCGACGAAGCCAAGGCAAAGGCTGATCCTGCCAAGGGCAAGGTCATTGCCGAGACCATTTGTGTCGCCTGCCACGGCGCCGACGGCAACAGCCCGGCCTCTGCCAACCCGCATCTGGCTGGCCAGCACCAAGAATACATCTACAAGCAGCTGAAGAATTTCAAGGCTGCCGACGGCAAGCCGGCCGCCCGTAACAACCCGATCATGGCCGGCATGGCTGCCCCGCTGTCCGACGACGACATGAAGAACGTTGCCGCCTGGTTTGCCAGCCAGAAGGCCAAGCCGGCCGCCGCCAAGGACGAAAAGCAGATCGCGCTCGGCCAGCAACTGTGGCGCCAGGGCGACTTCAAGAAGGGCATCCCGGCCTGCGCCGGCTGCCACGGCCCGGCTGGTGCCGGCCTGCCGGCCCAGTACCCGAAGCTGGCTGGCCAGTTCCCGGAATACACCGAAGCCCAGCTGAAAACTTTCCGCACTGGCGAACGCGCCAACGATCCGGAAAAGATGATGCGTACCATCGCCGCCAAGATGTCTGACGTCGAAATCAAGGCTGTCTCCGAATACGCTGCCGGCCTGCGCTAACCCGCAGCGGCATCCCGAAAAGGCAGCTTCGGCTGCCTTTTTCTTTTTTGGCATGCCAAGGTCTTGGC
Source organism: Dechloromonas sp. ZS-1 (assembly GCF_039649255.1). NCBI lineage: Bacteria > Pseudomonadati > Pseudomonadota > Betaproteobacteria > Rhodocyclales > Azonexaceae > Dechloromonas > Dechloromonas sp. ZS-1. The sequence goes on from NZ_JBDIYD010000003.1 coordinate 347,015, forward strand.
AGCACGCGCCCTCAGGACTAGACTCGACCTACCCGCCCCAACCGGAGGAGACGACCATGAAAACCCTGAAGCAATTGCTGTCTGACAAGCAACGCCCGCTGGCTGTCGTCGCACCCGCCGACACCGTCTTTCACGCCCTCTCCGTGATGGCACAAAACGATGTCGGCGCCCTGCTCGTGCTCGACGGCGAACGACTCGTCGGCATTTTTTCCGAGCGCGACTATGCCCGCAAGATCATCCTGCAAGGCAAGAGCTCCAAAGAAACCCAGGTTCGAGAGATCATGAGTGACCGGGTGGTCTATGTCACCCCCAGCGCCACACTGGATGAATGCATGGCCCTGATGACGCAAAAGCATTTCCGGCATTTGCCCATCCTGAACGACGACCAAAGCGTGGCGGGCATCATCTCGATTGGCGACCTGGTCAAGGAAACAATCAGCAGCCAGCAATTCCTGATTGCCGAACTGGAGCGTTACATTGCCGGATAACGGTACTGCTGCAAGCCCTCACTTTTCACTGATTGACGACATCGCCCAGGAGCTCTCGGGCGATGTCAATTTCCCCACCTGCATGTCGGCGGCGGCGCTCATACGGGATGCCCTGCGCGACCCCGAGGCCGACCTGCTGACCGTCGCCCAGGCACTCTCCCACGAGCCCCTGGTCGCCAGCCGGCTGATGCGCCTGGCCAACGCCGCGCTTTACAATCCCGGCGGTCAACCGGTCCGTGACCTGGGAAATGCGATCGGACGACTTGGCCTGAACATCGTGCGCACCGCTTCGTTGTCGGTCGTCCTCGACCAGATGTTACGCACCCGCGAACTGGCCGACTGGCAGCCGGAAGCGCACGCGCTCTGGGAACGCGCCATTCATGTCGCCGCCATTGCCCGGGTGTTGGCGCAGCGTCTCGGACGCGCCAATCCCGACGAAGCCATGCTGAGCGGACTGGTGCACAACCTTGGCGCCTTCTACCTGCTTTACCGGGCCTGCCAGCATCCGGACTACGCGAGCACACCGGAACGCATGGCCTGCCTGCTCAATACCTGGCAGATCGAAATCGGCGAAAACCTGCTCGCCCATCTCGGACTGCCCGAGAGCATCGTGCATGCCGTTGCCACCCAGCGCCTGGCCTGCACCGCCAATCAGCCCTGCTCGGTGCGTGACATCCTGCACTTTGCCGTCCTGCTGGCCGGCGACGACGCGACACTTTCGCCCGAGGAATGCGCCGAGCGCGCGCCGTTTCTGGACCTGATCCGCGACGCCCATGAGGCCATCGAAGAAGCGCGCCATCTGCTCGACACGAACTGATTTTTCTCATGCAACTGTAAGAAATCCTGGCGGTCAGACGACTAACCTCTCATCGACCGCCAGTGAGCACATCATGCGCTTCAGCACCGCCCCCAAGCCCTCAGAGATCACCCCGCCAGCCGTCTGGACAGCACGCCGCGAAACGCTGCGCAAACTGGCCGCGCTGGGCGGCCTGGCCGCCAGCCCATGGGCGTTGGCTCAGACCGCCTCCACCCCGTGGGGAACACCCCGCAGCAGCCCATTCTCCCTGACCGACGACAAGCCCACGCCCTTCAGCACGGTCACCAGCTACGGCAATTTTTACGAGTTCGGGCCGGACAAGGACAGCCCGGCCAAACATGCGCATCGCCTGCGCACGCAACCCTGGCAAATCCGTGTCGAAGGCGAAGTGCTGAAGCCCACCACCTTCGGGCTCGATACCCTGCTCAAGCTGGCGGCGATGGAGGAGCGGGTTTACCGGATGCGCTGCGTCGAAGGGTGGAGCGCCGTCATCCCCTGGATCGGCTTTCCGCTGGGCGAGCTGATCCGGCGCGTCCAGCCCACCGGCAATGCGAAATACGTCGAGTTCATCAGCCTGGCCGATCCCGAGCAAATGCCCTACGTACGCCTGCCGCTGCTCAGCTGGCCCTACACGGAAGCCTTGCGCCTTGACGAAGCCCTGCACCCGCTCACCCTGCTCGCTTTTGGCATGTACGGCGAAGTGATGCCAAAACAGAATGGCGCCCCGGTACGCCTGGTCGTTCCCTGGAAATACGGTTTCAAGAGTGCGAAATCCATCGTCCGCATCCGTCTCGTTGAACAGCAACCCCAGACCGCCTGGATGAAAGCGGGTCCGAGCGAGTACGGTTTTTATTCAAACGTGAATCCGGATGTACCCCACAAGCGCTGGAGTCAAAGCACGGAACGCCGCCTGGGCGAGTTTTCCAAGCGCAAGACGCTGCCTTTCAATGGCTACGCCGAACAGGTGGCCCAACTCTACAGCGGGATGGACCTCCGCACCCATTTCTGATCATGACCCCACAGAGCCCAGCCCCCACCGCCGTACAGATGCCGATCGGCCTCGCGAAAACCATTTTGTTCGTCCTCTGCCTGCTGCCCGCCGGTCGACTGCTCTGGGCGGCCCAAATCGGTGATTTCGGGCCGAACCCGGTGGAGTTCGTACAACGCTGGACCGGTACCTGGACCTTGAGCCTGCTGGTGCTGACCCTCTGCATCACCCCGCTCCGAACGCTGAGCGGCTGGCACTGGCTGCTCCGTCTACGCCGGATGCTGGGGCTATTCACGTTCTTTTACGCCGTCCTTCACATGCTGTCCTGGCTCGGTTTCGATCATGGGTTCGATGTGACCGAAATGGCGCTGGACGTGCTCAAACGCCCCTTCATTCTGGTCGGTGCGCTGGCGTTCCTGTTACTGGTCCCGCTGGCGGCGACCTCATCCAATCTGGCGATCCGGCGCCTCGGCGGGCGCCGCTGGCAGTCGCTGCATCGCAGCACCTATCTGATCGCCATCCTGGCCTGCCTGCATTATTTCTGGCTGGTCAAAGCCACCGCCCTGCTCTGGCCGATCGGCTACAGCCTGATCATGGCTGCCCTGCTGGGCTGGCGCATCCGGGAACGTCGCCGCAAGGCGATCCCGGTGCCACGCCCGCCGGCCCAGGCCATCCCGCTGCGCTTTCACGCGCAGCGACCGGAACAACGCCATTGAGCACTGCGCCGCTCAGCGGCGCTTCAAGCCATCTAGGCGGATGATCGCGCGGCCATCCGCGGTCTGCTTCGGCTCGCCTTTCCAGGCATGGCCGTAGATCACCTCGAAGGTCGCCGGCAGCTTGCCGGCCACGCGCAGGCGCTCATAGGCAGCCCGAACCTGAGCCCAGCGAGCACGCCCCATCAGGCCACGCGGACGATCACGCATGGCGCAGCTCGAGCCCGCGGCCCGCAGGTCGGCCAGCATTGCATCGAAATCATCGTAGGTCAGGGTGATGACTTCCATGTCCATCACCGGGTCGGCAAAGCCGCACTCGACGAGCATGTCGCCCAGATCATGCATGTCGGCAAAACGCTGAGTATGGGCTTGAGCATCGCCAAAAGCCGTGCGCAGCTCGCGCAAGGTGTCCGGCCCCAAGGTCGAGAACATGAGCAGCCCGCCGACCTCAAGTACGCGGCGCGCCTCGGCCAGCGCCGGAATCGGGTCATCCAGCCAATGCAACAGCAGATTGGACCAGACGACGGCGGTCGACCGTGCGGCAAGGGGCAATTTCGCCGCATCCGCCACGATCCGGCTCGGACCGTCCTGACCCAGGCCAAGCCAGCGCTGCCAGCCGGGGCGACGTACCTGCCCTGCCAGCAACATGGCTTCGGAGAGATCAAGTCCGATCAGCTCGGCCTGGGGATAACGCGCCGACAGGGCAGCAAAGCTGCCGCCGCGGCTGCACCCCAGATCCAGAATGCGGCGCGGCGTCACACGGACGTAATCGAGCCGCTCCTGCATCCGGCGATCCACCTCGCGGGCGAAGAAATCCCCCGCAGGGTAGTCCTGCGCGGCCCGCGAAAAACGGCGGGCCACCTGACGCCGGTCAACGAAACCGGCGTGTGCGGCAGCGGAACTCAAATTGCCTTGAGGCCGAGACGGGCAAACAGCTGATCGTCGCGCTCGACATCCGGGTTGCCGGTGGTGAGCAGACGATCGCCGTAGAACATCGAATTGGCCCCGGCCAGGAAACACAGGGTCTGCAATTCGTCGGTCATTTCCTGACGGCCGGCCGAGAGTCGGACCCAGGAAGACGGCATGGTGATGCGGGCTGCGGCGATGGTGCGCACGAACTCGAACGGATCGAGACGATTGTTCTCGGCCATCGGCGTACCGGGGATCGGCACGAGGTTGTTGATGGGCACGGACTCCGGCGGTTTCGGCAGATTGGCCAGCTGCACGATCAGGCCTGCGCGGTTCTTGCGCGACTCGCCCATGCCGATGATGCCGCCGGAACACACGTTGATACCGGCGTCGCGCACTTGTTCCAGCGTATCCAGGCGGTCGTTGTGGGTGTGCGTCTTGATGACCTGACCGTAGAATTCCTTGTCGGTATCCAGGTTATGGTTGTAGTAATCGAGACCGGCATCCTTCAGCTTTTCAGCCTGACCGTCCTTGAGCATGCCCAGGGTGACGCAAGTCTGCATGCCCAACGCCTTCACCTCGCGGACCATCTCGAGCACCTTGTCGAGATCGTTGTCTTTCGGACCACGCCAGGCAGCGCCCATACAGAAGCGGGAAGCGCCTTTTTCCTTGGCCAGCTTGGCAGCCGCCACCACTTCGTCGATCGGCATCAGGCGCTCACGTTCGGTATCCGTCTGGTAGCGTGCCGATTGGGAACAATAACCGCAATCTTCGGAGCACCCGCCGGTCTTGACCGACAGCAGCGTGGAGCGTTGAATGGCATTCGGGTCGAAATGCTGGCGATGCACTTCCTGGGCGCGCCAGATCAGATCCATCAGGGGCATTTCGTAAAGCGCCATGACCTCTTCGACGGTCCAGCGATGAACGGGCGTGGCAGAAGCCGCGACCGCAGCTTGGGAGCATGCTTGCATGAATGGCCTTGCAAAAAATCGATTAAAATCAGGGACGAAGCAAATCGTAATTATGTATTATCGAAGAGCTCTCGACTAAATGTCAATTTTACCCCAGCCCTCCGCACTCCGGCGGCTGGCAGCGCGCTGCTTAGACAGCCTTCTGCCGGGAAGTTGCCTGCTCTGCGCAGAAGATGCGACCGGCAGTCCTTTGTGCACAGGCTGCCAAACTGACCTGCCCTGGCTGCACGGACCGCACTGCCCGCGCTGCGCCCTCCCGACCACGCATGGCGAACAATGCGGTGCCTGCCTGGTTCGCCCACCGGCCTTCACGGCCACGCATGCGCTTTTTCACTATGAATTTCCGGTCGACCGTCTGATTCAGGCCTTCAAATACGGCCATCGCCTGAGTTTGGCTCCCTGGCTGGCAAGGCAACTGGCCGAACGCATTGACCCGGCGGGGTACGACTGCATCATGCCCTTGCCACTCCACCCCACCCGGCTGACCGAGCGCGGCTTCAATCAGTCTGCTGAAATCAGTCGTCGCCTGGCCAGGTACTGGCACATGGCACACGATCCGGACAGTCTGGTGCGCGAGCGCCCAACCTTGCCGCAAACCGGATTGGCACGCGAAGCCCGCCAGGACAATGTCCGTCGCGCCTTTGCCTGCCAGCGGGGCCGCCACGGCCTGCGCATCCTCCTCATCGATGACGTGATGACCAGCGGCGCCACGCTGGATGCCGCTGCCCGCGCCTTGTTGCAGGGCGGCGCGGCCCGGGTCGAGATTGCGGTGGCGGCACGGGCTTTCAAGGACTGAGGCTGGCGTGGTCTAATCGCGACCTTTGCTTCCTGTTGCGCCGCCATGTTTGCTGTCGTGCTTGTTAACCCCGAAATCCCGCCGAATACCGGCAATATCATCCGCATGTGCGCCAATACCGGTGCCGAATTGCATCTGGTGGAGCCGCTGGGATTCGATTTGTCCGACAAGAACCTGCGTCGCGCCGGCCTCGATTATCACGAATACGCCCGCATCGTGCGCCACCCGGACTGGGCGCACTGCCGCACGGCGCTGGCCGGGCGCCGCCTGTTCGCCATGACCACCAAAGGACAGCACAGCCCGTACGAGGTTGCCCTGCATGCTGACGATGTCTTTGTCTTCGGCTGCGAAACACGCGGACTGTCGCCGGAGATTCTGGCCGAGTTCCCGCCCCAGCAACGCATGCGCCTGCCCATGTTGCCCGGACAGCGCAGCCTCAACTTATCGAATGCCGCTGCAGTAACCGTTTTTGAAGCCTGGCGGCAAGCGGGATTTGCCGGTGCCTGCCAGCCGGCCAGCCCGCAAACACCCGCCTAACGCACCCGATCAGGCGATCTCGGCTTTGGGATCGCGCGCCATCAGCAGGTCGACTGCCGCCCGCGCCGTCAATTTCCCGTCAAGCAAGGCCGCCACGGCCTGGCTGATCGGCATATCGATGCCGAGATCACCGGCCAGCCGCGCCACTTCCCGTGCGGTGTAAACCCCTTCCGCAACATGGCCCAGTTCTTCGAGAATCTGAGCCAGGGACTTGTCCTCCGCCAAGGCCAAGCCCACCCGACGATTTCGGGAGAGATCGCCGGTACAGGTGAGGATCAGATCCCCCATGCCGGCCAGCCCCATGAACGTCTCGCGGCGCGCACCGAGCGCCACCCCGAGCCGGGCAATTTCGGCCAGACCACGGGTCATCAAGGCAGCCCGGGTATTGAGCCCCAGCCCCAGGCCATCACACACGCCAGTGGCAATAGCCAGAACATTCTTCACCGCACCACCGACCTCGACCCCGGCCAGATCATCGTTGGCATAAATACGCAGCCGGGTCGTGTGCAACTCAGCCGCAACGCGCGCGGCAAATTCAGCGTCATTAGCCGCCAGCGCAACGGCCGTCGGCTGACCAGCGGCAACTTCTTCAGCGAAACTCGGTCCGGAAAGGGCACCATGCGGGACCGATTGCCCCAGCACCTCACGCACGACCTGATGCGGCAATTTGCCGCTACCGGCTTCGAATCCCTTGCACACCCACAGGACTGGCAAAACGGAATCGAGTGCTTTCAGGCGGTCGACCGTCGGCCGCAGACCGGCAATCGGCGTGGCCACTACCAGCAGTTCAGCACCCGAAATGGCCTGAGCAAAATCCGTCTCGATCTGGACGGTCGGCGGCAAATGATAACCGGGGAAAAAGCGGCGATTCTCGCGCAGCGTGCGCAAATCTTCCGCCACATCCAATTCACGCGACCACAAGGTGACCGCATGCTTGCCCGCAAAGGCGATGGCGAGTGCCGTTCCCCAGGCCCCCGCACCTAACAGCGTGATTTTCATAATCCCCAGACCTGGGTCAAACGCATGTAGCCGGTTGCGCCATCACGGTGGCGCACCTTGGCCCAGCCGGCGGCGCCCGGCTCGATCAATTCAACCGCCACCCACTTGTCGAGTTCAGCCACGAGGGGGGCGTCCGGACGCTCGGCCTGACGAATCTCCCCTTTGGGCGAGGTCACGACGAGCATCCGTTTTTCCGTGAGGGCACGCGCCTGAACCCAGGCCAGCGTCCCCTCTGCATCGCGCACCTTGACCCACCCATCCAGCTTGACCAGCACTTCCACCGGCGTGAGCGGCTTGATCAGGTACAGCTTCTTGCCTTTGGCCGACGGGGCATCGTAGAGGATGGCAGCCTGCGCATCGACCGAGCGAAACTCGGCTGCGGCGGCAGACAGCCCCCATGAGGCCAGGAGCAGGAGGGTCAATAAGGCGCGCATGGTCTTATTGCAGCGAGGTCGGCTGGCCTTCAGCCGCAGCCGCTTCTTCCTGCATGCGCTGCATGTACATGGCCTCGAAGTTCACCGGCTGCAACACGATCGGCTGGAAACCGGCGCGCGTGATGGCATCGGAGACGACTTCGCGAGCGTACGGGAACAGGATGTTCGGGCAGGCGACGGCCACCAGGCCTTCCATCTGGGCTTCCGGAATATTGAGCATGCGGAACAAACCGGCCTGACCTACCTCAACGAGGAACAGGGTCTTTTCACCCGCCTTCGCGGTCACAGTCACCGTCAGCACGACTTCGACCACGCCTTCGGCCACGCCACGCCCGGCCGTATTCAGTTGAATTTCGACTTGCGGCGCTTCCTGCTCGAGGAAGATTTCCGGGGCGTTCGGGACTTCAACCGACAGATCCTTGACATACAGTTTTTCGATGCCGAAGACGGGTTGCTGTTCGTTTTGTTCCATGATGTGCTTTCTAGAAAGAAGTCTTTAAAGGGTCAGGCCTTGCCATCGAGCAAAGGCATCAGATCACCCGCGCGATCCAGCGCGATGAGATCGTCACAGCCACCGACATGCCGTTCCCCGATGAAAATCTGGGGTACCGTCCGGCGCTGGGTCAATGCAGTCATTTCATCGCGACGCGCCGGATCGAGGTCCACACGGATTTCCTCGATCTGCTGCACGCCACGCGCGTTCAGAAGCTGTTTGGCGCGAATGCAGTAGGGGCAGACGGCCGTGGTGTACATGCGAACAGGAACGGTCACTTCTTGCCGCCCTTCTTGATCGGGTAACCAGCACCGACCCAGCCATCCACACCTTCGGCCAGGCTATGCACGCGGGAGAAGCCGAGCTTGGCGAGTTCCGCACAGCCCTTGCCGGAACGCATGCCGGCCGCGCAGCACAGGATCACCGGCTTCTCTTTGTACTTTTCGATCTCGCCGACGCGCTCAGCGAGCTTGTCCAGCGGAATATTGAGGGCATCCGGCAGATGGCCGGCGGCAAACTCGTCCGGGTTGCGCACATCGATCACGATGGCCGCTTCACGATTGATCAATTGCGTTGCGGCCGCAGCGCCGACCTGATTGGCCGCCGTACGCGTGAGCATCGGCCAGATCAACCCGAGGCCGCTGACGACCACGATGGAGATGAGCAGGATGTTCTGGTTGATGAATTCCATGGGCACGACTTATTCCCCTTCGCCGCAAAACACTTCGCGCATCATGCCAACCAGTTGCAGCGTGCGCTGGTCGCCAACACGATAAAAGACCCGATTCGCATCCTTGCGCGTAAGCAGCACGCCCTTCTCGCGCAGGATGGCGAGATGCTGGGAGATGTTGCTCTGCGAAGTACCGACGGCATCGACGATTTCCTGCACGCAGGCTTCCTGATCGCCGAGCACGCACAGAATCTTCAACCGCAGCGGATGCGCAATGGCTTTCAGGGCCCGCGCGGCCATTTCAATATGTTCCTGTTTGTCGATCAGGTTGACGTATGGTTTTTCCAAAATTACAAAACCTCGTTCAGGTGAATGGGGCATTATAAAATAATGGTTTGCATTTAGCTGACCTTAATCGACGTCAAGCCACCGCCTACATGCACCTCCGTCACCTGCTGTTTTTGCTTGCCCTGAGCCTGACCACCTCGTTGCACGCCGCCAAGGAAGCGCCCGCCCGCGCCAACAAGCCGGCCACGCCCGAACTCGCCGAAAAACAGGCTGACCTCGGCGAACTGCGCCAGCGCATCGACCATTTGCGCAAGGAGCTCTCCTCCAACGAGGAAAGCCGCGATGCGGCAGGCGACCGCCTGCGTGAATCCGAACGCCGCATTTCGAGCCTGCAGCGGGAATTGCACGACCTGGCCGAGCAACGCAACCAGATCCAGGCGCGCCTCAAGGTGCTCGAACAGCAATCGAAGGAACTGGGCAGCACCCTGCAACAGCAACAGGGCCAACTGGAAAAGCTGCTCTACAAACACTATCTGCGCGGTACGCCCGATTCACTGCAACTCATGCTCAACGGCAACGACCCCAACCAGGTCGCCCGCGATCTGCACTACCTTTCCATGATCGCCCACAGCCGGGCCGACCTGGTCGAGCAGGTCAGCGCCACACTGGAGCGTAAAAAGGCGCTGGCCACCGATGCCAAGGAACGCAGCGCCGAGCTGGCCGATGTCGAGGCCGAACAGCAAAAACGCCACGCTGAACTGCAGAAACAACGCCAGGAACGCCAGGCGCTCTACGCTCAGATCTCCGAAAAGGTGAAAAACCAGAAAAAAACGATCGGCTCCCTGCAGCAGGATGAAAAGCGCATGAGCCAGCTGATCGACCGCCTGAGCAAGATCATCGCGGCACAAGCAGCGCAAGCGGCCAAAGCCGCCGAGGCGGCACGCGCAGCAGAGGCGGCCCGCGCTGCCGAAGCCGCGCGCCTCGCCGCTGCCCGACAGAAAGAACGTGAAAACCGCCCCGAAAAACCCGTCGACCGTGAACCAACCCGCCCCACGGTGATCGCCGAGGCCCCCAAAACCAGAACACCCGAAGCGGAAAACCAGCACCTGCCGAGCGCCGGCGACGGCGCTTTCCTGCGCCAACGCGGCAGCATGCGTCTGCCGGTACGCGGCACGGTGAGCGGCCGGTTCGGCAGCCCGCGCGACGGCGGCGGCACCTGGCGCGGCCTCTTCATCAAGGCAGGCAACGGCAGCGAGGTCAAGGCTGTCGCCAATGGGCGCGTGGTTTTCGCTGACTGGATGCGCGGATTTGGCAATCTGCTGATCGTCGACCATGGCGATGCCTACCTGTCGATCTACGGCAACAACGACTCCCTGCTCAAACAGGTCGGCCAGAGCGTGCGCGCCGGCGACACGGTCGCCACCGTCGGCAACACGGGGGGCAATCCGGAATCCGGTTTATACTTTGAACTCCGCCACCAGGGACAACCGATCGACCCGATGAAATGGGCCAGCCTGAAATGAGCAAACTGAAAACCTTGACCCTGACGACCGGCGCTTTTGTCGCCGGCGCCCTGATCAGCCTCCACCTGCCGGCCCTGGCCGAAAAGGACACCAAGGCCGGTCTCCCCATCGACGAACTGCGTACCTTTGCCGAGGTGTACAGCGCCATCAAGCAGGGCTACGTCGAGCCGGTGGAAGACAAGCAGATGATCACGAACGCGATCTCCGGCATGCTCTCCAATCTGGACCCGCACTCGGCCTATCTCGACGTCGATGCCTTCAAGGACCTACAGGTTGGCACCCAGGGCGAATTCGGCGGCCTCGGCATTGAGGTCGGCATGGAAGATGGCCTCGTCAAGGTGGTCTCCCCGATTGAGGACACCCCGGCCTATCGCGCCGGCCTGAAGGCCGGCGACTTGATTTTCAAGCTCGACGACACCCCGGTCAAAGGCCTGTCGCTCTCCGACGCCGTCAAGAAAATGCGCGGCAAGCCCAAGACCTCGATCAAGCTTTCCATCATCCGCAAGGGGGAAGCCAAGCCCATCGAAGTGACGCTGGTGCGCGAAGTCATCAAGGTCCAGAGCGTCAAATCCAAGCTGATCGAACCTGGCTACGGCTGGGTTCGCATCACCCAGTTCCAGGAAAACACCGTGGCTGAACTGGCCAAGCACCTGGGCACCCTGTACAAGGACGGCAACAAGCTGCAAGGGCTGGTGCTCGATCTGCGCAACGATCCGGGCGGCCTGCTCAATGGCGCCATCGGCGTGTCCGCCGCCTTCCTCCCGCCCGACGTGAAAGTCACCTCCACCGACGGGCGTACCGAGGACGCCAAGCAGGAATTCAAGGCCCGCGCGCAGGATTATCTGCGCGGCGGCAAGGAAGACCCCCTGCGTACCCTGCCGCTTGAAGCCAAAAAGGTGCCCCTCGTCGTGCTGGTCAACAGCGGCTCGGCCTCGGCCTCCGAAATCGTGGCCGGCGCGCTGCAGGACCACAAGCGCGCCGTCATCGTCGGCACGCAGACCTTCGGCAAGGGCTCGGTGCAGTCGGTACTGCCGCTCCCTGGCAACACGGCCATCAAGCTGACCACTGCCCGCTACTACACCCCGTCCGGCCGCTCCATCCAGGCGAAGGGCATCACGCCCGACATCGTGGTCGAAGAAAGCCCGGATGGTGCACCGTCTGCACCGCGCATCCGCGAAGCCGACCTGGAACGCCATCTGATCAATGATCGCGAGAAGGAAGCCCCCAAGGAGCCGGCCAAGAGCGACGCCAAGGCTGGCGGCAAGGCGCAGAAATCCGGCAAGGGCAAAGAGGACGAGAGCGAGGAGTTGCCGCAACGTCTCGAATACGCCAGCAAGAACGACTACCAGTTCCAGCAGGCGCTGAATCTTCTCAAGGGTCTGCAGATCATGCAGAATAAGCCGAAAGATTAATTTCAGCCGGGAGGCGCCATGACTTCGTCTGACCTGAAGAAACACCGCGACATCCTGTTCGCCAAGTTTCCACCGGGACAGGTTCCGGAGGCGGCAGACGATCTGTCGCGGCTCGACGAAGTCGAGGCGGCCCCCAAGAACGAAAAGCGCGCGGTGGGTGTCACCTACGAACTGCAGCAGCACACGCTGCAGGAACTGGAGACCCACCTCGAAGACAAGGGTTACCACCTCGACAACACCCTGATGAGCAAGCTCACGCGAGCCCTCATCCACTACGTCGAGGATACCCAACTGCACAACCTCGACGCCCCGGAAAAGCGCCTCAAGCGCTCCTCTCAGGAAGCCTACGTCAAGGCCTGGGAGCACCGTCCGCACGGCGACCACGACGACACGCCGCCGGAGTGGCGCGAGTACAAGTAAGCCTTCGCACCAGGCCCCCGGGCTTGCCGTAGCGGCTGAACGCACCTGCGCCCAAACCGGCCCAAGCCCGATGAACGATCAGCAACTTCTCCGTTACAGCCGCCACATCCTGCTCGACGCCCTGGGCGTCGAAGGCCAGCAGCACATCCTCAACAGCCATGCGCTGATCATCGGCGCCGGCGGGCTGGGCTCACCCGCCGCCCTCTACCTGGCTTCGGCCGGCATCGGACGCATTACGCTGGTCGATGACGACACGGTGGACTTCACCAACCTGCAGCGCCAGATCATGCACACCCAGGCCCGGGTCGATCAGCCCAAGGCTCTCTCCGGCCAGGCCGCCCTGCAGGCGATCAATCCCGATATCGAGATCGTGCCGCTGACCACCCGCCTCAGCGGACAAGCGCTGGTCGATCTGGTCGGCACGGCCGATCTCGTGCTCGACTGCACGGACAATTTTGCGACCCGCCACGCCATCAACCGGGCCTGCGTACACCACCGCAAACCCCTGGTCTCCGGTGCCGCCATCCGCTTCGACGGGCAGATCAGCGTCTATGACCTGCGCCATGACACCGCCCCGTGCTACCACTGCCTGTTCCCGGAAGGCGAAGATGTCGAGGAGGTCCGCTGCGCGGTCATGGGCGTCTTTGCACCGCTGACCGGCATCATCGGCAGCATGCAAGCCGCCGAAGCCCTGAAGCTGGCGGCCGGCATTGGCGAAACGCTGAATGGCCGTCTGCTCCTGCTCGACGCCTTGAGCATGACCTGGCGCAACATCAAGTTTCAGCGGGATCCGGCCTGCGCTGTGTGTGGCGAAACGAGCGAGGTACGCGCACGCGACTGGCAGGAAACAACCAGCGAAACCGCCGGGATGGCCTGCAGCCTGGATTCGCAGTAATCGCACGATCGTCTGCTCACGCGCACTCCGAACAGGCCAATCCGACGGTCAACGCGGCCTGCAGGCCTAAAATGCCGGGCGTGGCTCAGGCCAGACGGGCCAGAATCCGGATATCGCCCCCCACCTGCCGGACATCGCGGAGGGAGAGCGGGCGCTTGCCGGCCAGATCGCTGAGCTCGGGCAGGTTGAACAAACCGGCCGCATGGTGGCCGATCAGGCACGGCGCCATGTAGAGCAGGAGTTCGTCGACCAGCCCTTCGCGCAGCAGCGAGCCGTTCAGTTTCCAGCCCGCCTCGACGTGCACTTCGTTGATCCCCCGCGCCGCCAGGGCGTTCAGCAATGCCGGCAGTTCAACCTTGCCTGCGGCATTCGGCAAAAGCAGGATTTCTGCCCCGGCCGCCTTGAGCAAATTGGCCCGTTCTGCATCGTCGACCGCCGCCGCCAGCAAGACCGGGCCGCCCTGCAAAATCCGGGCAGTCGGCGGCGTTTCCAGGCGACTATCAACGATCACCCGCAAGGGCTGGCGCGTTGTTTCCACCTCGCGCACATCCAACCTCGGATCATCGTCACGCACGGTGCCGATGCCGGTCAGGATGGCACAGGCACGGGCCCGCCAGCGATGGCCGTCGCGGCGTGCATCCGGGCCGGTGATCCACTGACTGACGCCGTTATTGAGCGCGGTCTTGCCATCCAGGCTGGCCGCCGTTTTCAGGCGCACCCAGGGCCGGCCCCGCGTCATGCGCGAGACAAACCCGATGTTCAGTTCTTGCGCCGCCTCCGCCAACAGACCACAGGCCGTGTCGATGCCCGCAGCACGCAGCATGGCCAGGCCCCGCCCCGCCACCAGCGGATTGGGATCTTCCATGGCGGCCACCACACGGGAGACGCCCGCGGCGATCAAGCCTTCCGCACAGGGCGGCGTGCGGCCGTAATGGCTGCAGGGCTCCAGCGTCACATAAGCCGTCGCACCGCGTGTCCGTTCACCGGCAGCACGCAATGCATGTACTTCGGCATGCGGCTCACCGGCGCGCACATGCCAGCCTTCACCGACAATCTCGCCATCGCGCACCAGCACACAACCCACCCGGGGGTTGGGCGAGGTGGTCCATAGCGCCCGCTCCGCCAACTGGAGGGCGCGCGCCATCATGCCGTGATCGACGGCGGAAAAACTCATTTTTTGCGTGGAGAAGCGGGCGAGACTTCGCGGATCGCCTTGGAAAAGGCATCCACGTCTTCGAAATTCCGATACACGGAGGCGAAGCGGATATAGGCCACTTTGTCGAGTTTCTTCAACTCGCGCATGACCAGTTCGCCGACCTGCTGCGAGGTCACTTCGCGCTCACCGGCAGTGAGCAGCTTTTCTTCAATTTCAGCGACGGCTGCATCCACCAGTTCAGTGGAAACCGGTCGCTTGCGCAAGGCCAGATCGAGACTGGCGCGCAATTTATCGCGGGAAAACTCGGTCCGCGAGCCGTTCTTCTTGACCACCTGCGGCAGGCGGATTTCCGCCCGCTCGTAGGTCGTAAAGCGTTTGTCGCACACGTTGCACTTCCTGCGGCGACGCACGATATCGCCTTCGTCCGACAAGCGCGTGTCGACAACGGCAGTCTCGTCGTGGCCGCAGAAAGGGCACTTCACGGCGACTTAGGCCCCGTAGACCGGGAAACGCTTGCACAGTGCGGCGACCTTGTCGCGCACGGTGGCCGCCACGGCCTCATCGTTCGGCGCATCCAGCACGTCGGCGATCAGGTGAGCGATTTCTTCGGCTTCGATCTCGGTGAAACCGCGGCTGGTCATGGCCGGGGAACCGATGCGGATACCGGAAGTGACGAACGGCTTCTGCGGGTCGTTCGGGATACCGTTCTTGTTGACCGTGATGTGTGCACGACCCAGAGCAGCCTCGGCATCCTTGCCGGTGATGTTCTTGGCGCGCAGGTCGATCAGGAAAACGTGGCTTTCGGTACGGCCGGAAACGATGCGCAGACCACGGTCAGCCAGCACGCGGGACATCACGCGGGCGTTGTTGATGACCTGTTCCTGATAAGCCTTGAAGGCCGGGGAAGCCGCTTCCTTGAAGGCCACGGCCTTGGCGGCGATGACGTGCATCAGCGGACCGCCTTGCAGCCCCGGGAAGATGGCGGAGTTGATGGCCTTTTCGTGCTCGGCCTTCATCAGGATCACACCACCGCGCGGACCACGCAGGGTCTTGTGGGTGGTCGAGGTGACGACGTCGGCGTGCGGCACCGGGTTCGGGTAGTAACCGGCGGCGATCAGGCCGGCGTAGTGCGCCATGTCGACCCAGAAAATGGCGCCGACTTCCTTGGCGATCTTGGCGAAGCGCTCGAAGTCGATGCGCAGGGCGTACGCAGAGGCACCGGCCACGATGATCTTCGGCTTGTGCTCGCGGGCCAGGGCTTCCATCTTGTCGTAGTCGATCTCTTCCTGCTCATTGAGACCGTAGGAGACGACATTGAACCACTTGCCGGACATATTCAGCGGCATGCCGTGGGTCAGGTGGCCGCCTTCAGCCAGGCTCATGCCCATGATCGTGTCGCCCGGCTTGGCAAAGGCCATCAGGACGGCCTGGTTGGCCTGGGAGCCGGAGTTCGGCTGCACGTTGGCGGCATCCGCGCCAAACAGGGACTTGAGGCGATCGATGGCGATCTGCTCGACGACGTCGACGTGCTCGCAACCGCCGTAGTAGCGCTTGCCGGGATAACCTTCGGCGTACTTGTTGGTCAGCTGGGAGCCTTGGGCTTCCATGACAGCGTTGCTGACGTAGTTTTCAGACGCGATCAGTTCGATGTGATGTTCCTGACGCTGGTTCTCGGCCGTGATGGCCTGCCAGAGTTCGGAATCAACGGTTGCCAGGGTGTCTTTCGCGGAAAACATGGGGAGATGCCTCAAGCCATTGAAGAAAAGGGGGAAGATTTTATCACGAAGGAAGTTCATCCAGCGCACCCGGCGCCAGATGGTCTGTCTGCGCCCAGGATTCAAGCTGCCAGACACCGTCGACCGTCGAGATCCAGTTGATCCCGGCATTCGGAATCAGGAAATCGCGCGGCGCCTCGAGCGAACTGCCGCGCACGAAACGGTTGATCACATCCAGCACGCCGCCATGCAGGACGACCACCACCTTGCCGCCCGGATGCGCCGCCGCAATGGCTTTGAGCGCCGTGGTCACACGCTCAAACATCTCCGCCAGGCTCTCGCCCGTTTCAAACGCATACGCGGCATTGCGCCCTTCAAAGGCCGCGTAGCCATCCGGATAACGCGCCCGCGCCTCGTCGTAGGTCAGCCCTTCGAACACCCCGTAACGGCGCTCACGCATGGCCGGCACCGCCACCGGCGACAAGCCCAGCGCCTTGCCAATTGCCTCCGCAGTCGTCCAGGCACGCTTGAGATCACTACTGTAAAGGGCGACAATGCCAGCCCCTTTCAACCAAACTCCCGCCGCCCGCGCCTGTTGGCAGCCGACCTCGTTCAAGCCGATGTCGATCTGGCCCTGAATCCGCCGCGCCGCGTTCCACTCCGTTTCGCCATGCCGGACGAGACAGAGATGCGTTGCCGTATTTGTAGGGATTTCCACCATGTCGCAGCCTGCTTCCTTCAGAGTAAATTTCTGACCGTGTTCAAGCACTTATCCCGGCCATATCTAGAAGCCGGGAATTTTACCAACCGAGGAGGATTTTAAGTGTCCCTTCTACTGAAGCTCTCGCAACTGATCGACACGCTCATCGAACGTGTCGGCAAAGGCGCGTTCTGGCTCATCCTGCTGATGACGATTGTCAGTGCAGGAAACGCCGTTGTTCGATTCATCTTTGACTACAGCTCCAACGGTCTGCTGGAAATCCAGTGGTATCTGTTTGCTGCCGTCTTCCTGCTCTGCTCGCCGTATGCATTGCAGAAAAACGAACACGTCCGCATCGACGTGCTTTCCAGCCGCTTCGGCCCACGCGGCCTGGCGGTCATTGACATCATCGGCACCATTTTCTTCCTGTTGCCGATGGTGATCCTCGTCCTCTGGCTCTCCATCCCGATCGTCTATGAATCCTTCCATATCGGCGAAATGTCGGCCAATGCCGGCGGCCTGATTCGCTGGCCGGTCAAGATCCTGCTGCCGATCGGCTTCACGCTGCTCGCCCTGCAAGGGATTTCCGAACTGATCAAGCGCTTCGCTTACCTGCAAGGGCTGATCAGCGACCCGAACGCCAAGGACAGCGCACCGTCGGCAGAAGAAGAACTGGCCGCCGCCATCGCTGCCGCCAAAGCACAGGAGGCAAAATAATGGAGTGGATCATCGCCAACATGGCGCCCCTGATGTTCGGCGCCCTGGTACTTTTCCTGCTGTTCGGCTACCCGGTGGCCTTTGCCCTGGCCGCCAACGGCATCGTCTTCGGCCTGCTCGGGATCGAACTGGGCCTGCTGCAGCCCGCGCTGTTCCAAGCATTGCCTGAACGCATCTTCGGGATCATGGCCAACGACACCCTGCTGGCCATCCCGTTCTTCACCTTCATGGGGCTGATTCTTGAGCGCTCGGGCATGGCGGAAGACCTGCTCGACACCATCGGCCAGCTCTTTGGCCCGATGCGTGGCGGCCTGGCCTACGCCGTGATCTTCGTCGGCGCCCTGCTCGCTGCCACGACCGGCGTGGTGGCCGCCTCGGTGATCTCGATGGGCCTGATCTCGCTGCCCATCATGCTGCGCTACGGTTACGACAAGCGCCTGGCTTCGGGCGTGATTGCCGCTTCCGGCACGCTGGCTCAGATCATCCCGCCCTCGCTCGTGCTCATCATCATGGCCGACCAACTGGGTCGCTCCGTCGGTGACATGTACGAAGGCGCGATGGTGCCGGGTCTCGTACTGACCGGGCTGTACGTCGGTTACGTCGCTCTGCTGACCATTTTCAAGCCTGCCGCCGCCCCCGCCCTTCCGCCGGAAGCCCGCACCCTGCGCGGGGCCCAGCTGCTGCTGCGCGTCATCACCACCATGGTGCCGCCGCTCGCCCTGATCTTCCTGGTTCTCGGCACCATCTTCCTCGGCATCGCCACGCCGACCGAAGGCGGCGCAATGGGCGCGGCCGGCGCGCTGATCATGGCCCTGCTCCGCAAGCGTCTGGACTGGAAGCTCCTGAAGCAAGCCATGGCGACGACCGGCAAGCTGTCCTCCTTCGTCGTCTTCATCCTGGTTGGCTCGACGGTCTTCGGCCTCGTCTTCCGTGCGGTCAACGGCGACCTGTGGGTGGAACACCTGCTGCTCTCCCTGCCGGGCGGCGAACTCGGCTTCCTGATCGTGGTGAACATCCTCGTTTTCGTCCTGGCCTTCTTCCTGGACTTCTTCGAACTGTCCTTCATCATCGTGCCGCTGCTGGCACCGGTGGCCGACAAGCTGGGCATCGACCTGATCTGGTTCGGCGTGCTGCTTGCGGTCAACATGCAGACCTCGTTCATGCACCCGCCGTTCGGCTTCGCGCTGTTCTACCTGCGTTCGGTCGCGCCGCCGTCGATCAAGACCACCGATATCTACTGGGGTGCTGTCCCGTTCGTCTGCATCCAGATCATCATGGTGGCCCTGATCATCATCTTCCCGAACCTGGTCAGCTACGGTGACCCGGCCGCCAAGGCCGCCATCGATGCGCAAGGCACCGTTGAACTCAATACGCTGATGCAAGGCGACGAGGACAGCGGCGAGAAGTCCGACGACAGCGCTGCCGACCTGCTGAAGAATCTGCAACAGCAGAACGAAGGCAAGTAAGCGCAAGGCGCCAACACCCCAAAAAGCGGAGGGCTTTCCCTCCGCTTTTTTTATGCCTGCCATAGGCCCAGCCAATCAAGGGCATCACGAGAACTCATTGGCAAGCGGGAACCCATCGTCGCACAATGACGTCAAGATGATTTCAACCTGAAGAAAGGACCATCATGGACATCGGCATCAGCAAGAAAGACCGCGAAAAGATTGCAGAAGGCCTCTCCCACCTCCTGGCGGACTCCTTCACGCTCTACCTCAAAACCCATAACTTCCACTGGAACGTCACGGGTCCCATGTTTAATACCCTGCACGTGATGTTCATGGACCAATACACGGAACTGTGGAACGCCCTCGACCTGATTGCCGAGCGGATTCGCGCCCTGGGCGTTCAGGCGCCGGGCACCTATCGCGAATTTGCCAAGCTCACCGTGATCAAGGAAAGCGAAGGCAAGGTCAGCGCCGAAGAGATGATCAAGCAACTGGTTGCCGGGCAGGAAGCCGTCACCAAGACGGCACGCAGCCTGTTCCCGCTGGTTGATAAGGCCGGCGACGAGCCGACGGCCGACCTGCTGACCCAGCGCATGCAGATCCACGAGAAGAATGCCTGGATGCTGCGCAGCCTGCTTGAAAACTGAGCCAAGACCACGTTTGACAACACCGCCCACGGTGCTCGCCCTAAAACATCAGGCGTAAAAAAACCCGCGAACCGAAATTCGCGGGTTTTTTGTTGTCGACCGCCGGGATTACTTGCGGGACTGCAGGAAGCGGTCCATGCGCATTTCGGCGACGCTGAACCAGGCATTCTGCTGTTTGCGGTACTTTTCCCACTCGGTGTAAATCTTCTTGAAGGCCGGGTTCTTGGCGGCTTCATCGCTGTACACCTGCTGCGCGGCCTTGTAGGCGGCGTTCAGGATTTCGTCGGAGAAGGACTGCAGCTTGACGCCATTCTGCAACAGCTTGGAGAGGGCGATCGGGTTCTTGTGATCGTACTCGGCCATCATCGTGACGTTGGATTCGTACGCAGCTGCCTGGAAGGCTTCCTGGTACTCCTTCGGCAGCTTGTCCCATTCCTTCTTGTTCACGAAGAAGTGGATGGTCGGGCCGGATTCCCAGAAACCCGGGTAGTAGTAGTTCTTGGCAACCTTGAAGAAGCCCAGCTTCTCGTCATCGTACGGACCAACCCACTCGGCCGCATCGATGGTGCCCTTTTCCAGCGCCGGGTAGATGTCGCCACCAGCGATCTGCTGCGGCACCACGCCCAGTTCGGAGAAGACCGTGCCGCCCAGGCCGGCGATACGCATCTTCACGCCCTTGAGGTCAGCCAGGGTCTTCACTTCCTTGCGCCACCAGCCGCCCATCTGGGTGCCGGTGTTGCCGCCCGCGAAGGAGACGACGTTGTAGTTACCGTAGAACTCGTCCAGCAGCTTCTGACCGCCACCGTAGTAGATCCAGGCATTCATCTGGCGGGCGTTCATGCCGAACGGCACGGCGGTACCGAAACCGAAGGTCTTGTCCTTGCCGACGTAGTAGTAGGAGCAGGTGTGGCAGCACTCGACGGTGCCTTGCTGCACGGCATCCAGCGCCTGCAGACCCGGGACGATTTCACCGCCCGGGAAGACGCGGATGTCGAACTTGCCACCGGTCATGGCGCGCAGACGGTTGGCCAGCACTTCAGCGCCACCGTAGATGGTGTCCAGGCTCTTCGGGAAGCTGGACGTCAGGCGCCACTTGATGGTCGGCAGTTCAGCCGCAATGGCCGGTGCGGCGACGGTAGCGGCTGCGCCGGCAGCGGCACCGAGGGAAGCCTTCTTCAGAAAATCGCGACGTTGCATGGTGTCTCCTCCAGTATTTTGGGTTGGGGTGGATCTATCGCTAGGACATTCTAACGAAAGTCAGTGTTCCCGGAATATGCGGAAAACCCTTATCACTCACCGGCCACGGTCATCTTGTCGAGCAGGATGGAACCTGTTTGCTTGCTGCCGCGAATCAGCACATCGCGACCGACCGCCTGCACCCCGGCAAACATCGTGCGCAAGTTGCCCGCGATGGTGATTTCCTCCACCGGATAAGCGATCTGGCCATTCTCGATCCAGTAGCCCGCTGCACCGCGCGAGTAATCGCCCGTCACATAGTTGATGCCGTGCCCCAGCAGTTCGGTGACCAGCAGGCCGCGCCCCATGCGCTGCATCAGCCCGGCCAGATCGAGCTCGCCCGGCTCGAGGATCAGGTTGTGACTACCGCCGGCATTGGCGGTCGTCTGCATGCCGAGTTTGCGTGCGGTGTAGACCGACAGGAAATAGCCCGCCAGGACACCATCCTTCACCACATCCCTTGCCTGGGTGGCCACGCCATCATTGTCGAAGGCGGCACTGCCCAAACCGCAGCGCACATGCGGCTGCTCGGAAATCTGCACAAATTCCGGAAAAATACGCTGTCCCAGCTGATCCAGCAGGAAGGAGGATTTGCGATACAGGGCACCGCCGCTGGCCGCGTGCACCAGGCTGCCGAGCAGACCGGCCGCGATGGGGGCCTCGAAAATCACCGGATACTCGCCGGTCTTGACCTTACGCCCACCCAGACGCGCCACGGCACGCTGGGCTGCGCGCTGCCCCACTTCGCCCGGCGCATCCAGACGACGGGCATCGCGGTGCGTGGTGTACCAGTCATCGCGCTGCATTGCATCCTGCTCGCCGGCGATGACCGAACAGGAAATATAGTGACGCGAGGTCGGATAGCCCCCCATGAAGCCGAGGCTGTTCGCCGAAATGAAATGCGCCTGCTGCGTCGAAATCGACGCCCCCTCGGAATTGGAAATCTGCGGATCGGCATCGAAAGCAGCTTGCTCGCAGGCACGCGCCCGCTCGATCGCCTCTTCGACGGTCAACGCCCAGGGATGGTACAAATCCAGTTCCGGCACCGTTTTGGCCAACAAGGCCGCGTCGGCCAGACCGGCGCAGGAATCTTCTGCGGTAAAGCGCGCGATGTTCAGCGCCGCCTCGACGGTATCCCGCAAGGCCTGCGGCGAGAAATCGGAGGTGCTCGCATAGCCTTTGCGCTGACCGGCGTAGACCGTGATGCCCACGCCCTTGTCGCGGTTGAACTCGATGGTCTCGACCTCATCGCAGCGCACCGTGACGGACTGCCCGAAGCCTTCCGACACATCGACCTCGCAGGCCGACGCGCCCTTGACCTGAGCATGGCGGAGCACATCCTCGGCCAGTTGCTGCAGGTCGGCATGGGAATAGGAAAACGTAGCAGTATCGGACATGGGAAAGGCGTCAAAACGGGAAAGTCGCTATCATAGCAGCCCACTATTGCTTCCCCCGTTCGCGCACCATGCAAGAAGAAGATTTCACCGAACATACCGGCCGCCCCTCCAAAACCAAGCAGAAGGAGGCCATGCACGAGTTGCGCGACCTGGGCGCCGAACTGGTTGAGTTGTCCGTCGGCCAGCTCAAGCGCATCAATCTGCCGGAGCACATCCTGAGCGCCGTCCGTGACTGCCAGCGCATCACGGCGCACGGTGCCCGCCGCCGCCAGATCCAGTACCTCGGCAAACTGCTGCGCAACGAGGACGACGCCCCGATCCGCGCCGGCCTGGCCATGCTGCGCGGCGAATCTGCCGCCGAGAATGCCCGCTTCCACCGCCTGGAGCGCCTGCGCACCCGCCTGCTGGAAGATGAACAGGTCTTGAGCGAAATCGCCAGCACCTGGCCGGCGGTCGACCTGCAGCATCTGCGTCAATTACGCCGCAATGCGCTGAAGGAAAAAGAGCAGAACAAACCGCCCAAGAATTTCCGCGCCCTCTTCCAGGTCCTGCGCGACCTCGAAGAAGGCAAGGTGTCGGTGGCCGACGACGATGCCATGGATGAATTCGACGATGAGTGAAGTCCTGCGCATCGGCCTGGTCTCGATCAGCGACCGGGCCTCGACCGGCGTCTATGAAGACAAGGGCCTGCCCGCCCTGCAGGCTTGGCTGGGCACTGCGCTGACCAGCCCCTGGACGGCCATCACCCGCCTGATCGCCGATGACCAGCCGACCATTGAACGCACCCTGATCGAACTGACGGACCAGGAAGGCTGCCACCTGGTGCTGACCACTGGCGGCACCGGCCCGGCCCTGCGCGATGTCACGCCCGAAGCCACGCTCGCGGTGGCGGACAAGGAAATGCCGGGTTTTGGCGAAGAGATGCGCCGCATCAGCCTGAACTTCGTGCCGACGGCGATTTTGTCGCGTCAGGTGGCCGTGATCCGCAAACAATGCCTGATCATCAACCTGCCGGGCCAGCCCAAATCCATCCAGGAAACCCTGGAAGGGGTGCGTAACGCTGAAGGCAATGTGGTCCATGCCGGCATTTTTGCCGCCGTGCCCTACTGCATCGATCTGATCGGCGGGCCGTATGCCGAAACCAACGAATCGGTCATTCGGGCATTCCGCCCGAAATCGGCACAACGCCCGAAGTAATCAAAGGCCCTGCGGGCGATAGGCAGCCAGTTCGTAATCGCTGCCGCGCCCGATCAGGCCAACCGGCGCCAGACGCTGCAGGCGACCGTCTGCATCGACATAGGCCAGCGCATCGCGCGGGTCATACGTGGCGTGGGGCAAGACCACCCGCCACTCGGCGGGATCCCCCCCCTCGCGCAAGACCAGGCCTTGCACCATCCCCATATTGCGCCCGGCGGCCCGCGCCATCGGCACGAAATGCATGGTTTCGGCGCGCCGGGCCAGCGTCTCGATCCCGACATCGACTTCGCCATTCGGCCGGCGCTGACAGCGTCGGACCACGCCCACCAGCCAGTTTGCCCCGCCTTCAGGCTGAACAGCCAGCAAGGTGCCCACGCTGATGGTGTTGCCATCGACACGCTGCAGGCGGGCGCCAAATCCGCCCTGACTGACGTTCTCGACCAGCCAGCGCTCAGCCGGCGCAGGCGAGAGGCCTGCACTCGAAAAAATGGCGGAAACCGGCCCCAGGCCCAGGCGTACATTCATCTGATTGGCCACCGCATGGCGTATATGGCGCCGCTGCGGCGGCACCGCCGCCAGATGTCCCATCAGATGACGGATCACGCCCTGCAGCACACGGGGCGCGTATTCCCCGCCCAAATTCAAGCCATCCGGGAGAACCCCCTGCCCCAGCTGCTGGGTCAGCGTCAGCAACATTTCGCTGGCGCCCGCCGGACGGAAAAAGCGCTGCGTTTCGCACAAGGTGGCCGGCAAGCGCGCCAGACGCTGCGGGGGCAAGTCGGTCGCCGGATCGACCCAATACACACTCTCCCGCTCGGCATCCGGGCCGAAGACGAAAGCAGGCTGGCAATAGGTGATCAAACGCTCGGCGATCTCCATCTCGACCGGATGGAGACAGTCCATGGCAGCCACCTGAGAGGCCACGGCCATGACGTATTCGGCACGCACGGAGCGCTTGTCCCGAGCTGTGGTCTGATCAACCTGCAGGACATCCAGCCCAAGCGATTCAGCCGCCAGCAAAATCCGCCCCATGCGGGACCAGGTATCACCCGGGATCGGGCCATAACAGAAACAACGCCATTTGAACTGCATGCGCAGCGCGCCCAGCGCATGGGTGGCCACACCGGCCTGCATCTCCCGGTCAGTCTGCCGGGCGAGCTGCTGCCCGCACAACTCGTAAGCGTCCGCGGCCAGGCTCCAGAAACGATGGGCGCTCGTCCACAAGGTTTCCACCTCGGCACGGTGCAAGCTCAGATTCTGGAAATACAAGGCCAACAGGTGGCGCCACAAGGGCTGCATCACCGCCTCGAACTGGCGGACGATATCGAAACGCCGATCAACCGGCACATCTTCCGTAGCGGCCAGCGACTCGAGCCAGACGATCACTTCCTGCAGGGTTTTCAGCGGCGCGCTCAGCGGCAAATCTGCCAGCGCCTGGCGCAGGCCCTCTGCATCGGCCAGCGGGTGATCTGAATGCCCGCCAAATACGGCCTTCAGTTTTTTGAAACCCTTGATCATCCTTTCCTCTGTCATACAGTGGGCGCAAGCGAATAGTCTACCCAGAAACGGACCGGATTATCGATTTTCTTCACACATCATTACAAATTCATAAGTCATACATTAACTCCATGTGATTGCCATCAGGTCGCGCTAAAATGGCGGTTTTGTTCCGGACTTGCCGACCATGCAGCAATACCTTGACCTGATGCGCCACGTTCTCGACAAAGGGCACGATAAGTCAGACCGCACCGGTACCGGCACCCGCTCGGTGTTCGGCTGGCAGATGCGTTTCGACCTGAGCGAAGGTTTCCCTGTCCTGACCACCAAGAAGCTGCATCTGAAGTCCATCATTCACGAACTGCTCTGGTTCCTTCAGGGCGACACGAACATCAAATACCTGCAGGACAACGGCGTCCGCATCTGGGACGAATGGGCCGATGCGCAAGGCGACCTCGGGCCGGTCTATGGCAAGCAATGGCGCCGTTGGGAAACCCCGGATGGCCGCCTGGTCGACCAGATCAGCCAACTGGTGCATAGCCTCAAGCACAATCCGGATTCCCGCCGCCACATCGTCTCGGCCTGG
Source organism: Dechloromonas sp. ZS-1 (assembly GCF_039649255.1). NCBI lineage: Bacteria > Pseudomonadati > Pseudomonadota > Betaproteobacteria > Rhodocyclales > Azonexaceae > Dechloromonas > Dechloromonas sp. ZS-1. The sequence continues at coordinate 372,664 of NZ_JBDIYD010000003.1, forward strand.
AACCCCGGCGATGTGGACAACATGGCCCTGCCGCCTTGCCACTGCCTCTTCCAGTTCTATGTTGCCGACGGCAAGCTGTCCTGCCAGCTCTATCAACGCAGCGCCGACATCTTCCTCGGCGTGCCGTTCAACATCGCCAGCTACGCGCTGCTGACCCTGATGCTGGCGCAGGTATGCGGCTACCAGCCGGGCGAGTTCGTGCACACCCTGGGTGACGCCCACCTGTACTCGAACCATGTCGAGCAGGCCCGTCTGCAACTGACGCGTACGCCGCGTCCGCTGCCCACGATGTGGATCAATCCGGCGGTCAACGACATTTTCGCCTTCAAATTCGAGGACTTCCGCCTCGAAAGCTACGACCCGCATCCGCACATCGCGGCCCCAGTTGCCGTCTGAGGACACCTCATGTTGCGTACCCTGCCCGCCTGGCAAGCCCTCGCTGAACACGCCCAAAGCCTGCGCCCGACGCATCTGCGCGAGCTGTTTGCCGGCAACCCCGCCCGCTTCGATCACTTCAGCCTGCGCCACGGCAAACTGCTGCTCGATTTCTCGAAGCAGCGCGTCACCGAAGAGACGCTGGCCCGGCTGCGCCAGCTCGCCCAGGAGCTCAGGCTCGACGCCTGGACCGCTCGCCTGCGCGCCGGCGAGGCGATCAACCACACCGAAGGCCGCGCTGTCCGTCACATGGACCTGCGCGCCGGCGACAGCGCCCCGCCCGAAGTCAAAGCCGTGCTCTCCCGCATGGCGGCCTTCTGCGATGCCATTCACAGCGGTACCTGGCGCGGTTATTCCGGCGACTGCATTACCGACGTCGTCAATCTCGGCATCGGCGGCTCCGACCTCGGCCCGCGCATGGTGGTGCAGGCCCTCTCGGCCCAGCACCAGCTCGACATCAAGGTCCACTTCGTCTCCAACCTGGATGGTGCCGACCTGGCCAGCACGCTGGCCCACCTGAACCCGCGCACGACGCTGTTCATTGTTGCCAGCAAGACCTTCTCGACCCTGGAAACCCTGACCAACGCGCGCACCGCCCGCGACTGGCTGCTCGCCGCCGCCGGGCAGACGGCGGAGGCCGTGGCCAAGCATTTCGTCGCCGCCTCGACCAACCTCAAGGCCACCCGCGAGTTTGGCATCGCCGACGAAAACGTCTTCGAATTCTGGGACTGGGTCGGCGGTCGCTTTTCGCTCTGGTCCGCCATCGGCCTGCCGATTGCGCTGGCGGTCGGTTACCGCAATTTCACCGAACTGCTGGCCGGCGCCCACAACCTCGACCGCCACTTCCTCGAAGCCCCGGCCGAAGCCAACCTGCCGCTGACCCTGGCCCTGCTCAGTTTGTGGAATACCGACTTCCTCAACGCCGCCAGCCACGGCATCTTTCCCTACAGCCAGTCGCTCTCGCTGTTCCCGCGTTACCTGCAGCAACTGGAAATGGAAAGCAACGGCAAGCTGTACGACCGCGCCGGCGACCCGGTCGATGTGCCGACTTGCCCGATCATCTGGGGAGAGGCCGGCACCAACGGTCAGCACTCCTTCTTCCAGCTTCTGCATCAGGGCGGGCAGCCGATCCCGAGCGACTTCATCGCCCTCGGCAAATCCGACTACCCGCTGCACGGCCATCACACGGCCCTGCTCGCCAACTGCCTCGCCCAATCGGCCGCGCTCGCCTTTGGGCAGACCGCGGAAGAGGCGAGCGCCAGCGGCATTCCCGAGCACCTGCTGCCCTACCGCACCTTCCCCGGCAACCAGCCCTCGACCACGCTGGTCCTCGGCGAACTGACGCCCTACACGCTGGGCCAGCTGATCGCCCTCTACGAACACAAGGTGTTCTGCCTGAGCGTGCTCTGGGGCCTGAATGCCTTCGATCAGTGGGGCGTCGAGCTGGGCAAGGTCCTGGCCAGCCGCCTGACCCCGGTCGTCCGGGGCGAAGCCGACGATCACACGCTGGACAGCTCGACGGCCGGCCTGATCACTCACCTGCGCCAATTCCGGATGTCCTGAGATGACCGAACTCGTCCTCATCGCCGCCGTTGCCGAAAACCGCGCCATCGGCCGCGACAATCAGCTGCTCTGGCACATTCCGGAAGACATGGCGCATTTCCGCACCCTCACCGCCGGACAAACCGTGATCATGGGCCGCAAGACCTGGGAGTCGCTGCCGCCGCGTTTTCGCCCGCTACCCGGACGGCGCAATATCGTGATCAGCCGCCAGGCCGATTACGCCGCCCCCGGCGCAGAACTGGCCGATTCGCTGGAAAACGCCCTTGCCCTGGCGTCGACCGCCGGGACCGCTTTCATCATCGGCGGTGAGCAGATCTACCGCCAGGCCCTGCCGCTGGCACAGCGCCTGGAAATCACCGAGGTCGCCCTGCAGCCCGAGGCCGACGCCTGGTTCCCGGAGATCCCGGCCAGCGACTGGGAGGTGACGCAGCGCGATGACCTGCCCGCCACCGAGGCCCGCCCGGCCTGCGCATTCGTGACCTATCGGCGTCGCTGAGTGCGGGACAACCCTGCTTTCGCAGGGCCACCCCGCCCGCTAGACTGCCCGTTTTTCCCTTAACCGACAGCCCTGCCATCAGGAGGTCTTTGTGGATCGTCGCCTTACCCTGAAACTCACCGCGGCCGCCGTGGCCAGCGCCCTGCTCGCTGCCTGCGGCCAGCAGGAAGCCCCGAAACAAGCCGCCGCACCGGCTGCAGCACCGGCCCAGGTCGTCAAGATCGGTTTCGCCGCCCCGCTCACCGGCGCGCAGGCCCACTACGGCAAGGAAATGCAGAACGGCATCGTCCTCGCGCTGGAAGAAGTAAATGCCGAGCAGCCCAAGCTGGCCGGCCAGCCAGTCCGCTTTGAACTGATTTCAGAGGACGACCAGGCCGATCCCAAGCAGGGCGCCGCCGTCGCCCAGAAGCTGGTCGATGCCAAGATTCAGGGCATGCTCGGCCACTTCAATTCCGGCACCTCGATCCCGGCCTCCCGCATCTACATGGAAGCCGGCATTCCGCAGATCGCCATGGCGACCTCGCCGGCCTATACCACGCAGGGCTTCAAGACCACCTTCCGCGCCATGACCTCGGACACCCAGCAAGGCGCCGTGGCCGGCCGCTTCATGGTCGAGACCCTGAAGCTCAAGCGCATCGCCATTGTCGATGACCGCTCCGCCTACGGCCAGGGCCTGGCCGATGAGTTCGAGAAGGCCGCCAAGGCGGCCGGTGGCGAGATCGTCAAACGCGAATTCACCAACGACAAGGCCGTCGACTTCAAGGCCATCCTGACCAGCATCAAGTCGGCCAAGCCGGACCTCGTCTATTTCGGCGGCGCCGATGCCCAGGGCGGCCCGATGATGAAGCAGATGAAGGAACTCGGCCTGGATGCCACCTTCGCCGGCGGCGAAATGATCAAGTCGCCCAACTTCCTGAAGCTGGCGGGCGCTGCCGCCGAGGGCGCCATCGCCTCGCTGGCCGGTCTGCCGCTCGCCAAGATGCCGGGCGGGGCCGCCTATGCCACGAAGTACAAGGCCCGCTTCAACATGGAGGTGGAAGTCTATTCGCCGTATTCCTACGACGCCGCGAAGAGCCTGACCGGCGCCATGCGTCGTGCCGACAGCGCCGATCCGGCCAAGTACTTGCCGGAGCTGGCCAAGACCAAGCTCGCCGGCGTCACCACCGCCAATCTCGAATACGACGAGAAGGGCGACCTGAAGGATGGCGGCATCACCATCTACCGCGTTGAAGGCGGTGAGTGGAAGGAACTGCAGTCCGTCGGCCAGTAAGCTGGTTTTGGCCTCTGTCCGACGGTCGACCGTCGGACAGGGCCGAAATCCGTTCTACCGCTCGCGTCCGCCGATGACCGCCGGTTAACGCCACGGCGGTAGCAAAAAAAAGCCCGCATCATCGCGGGCTTTTTGTTGAGCCGCTTGTCAGCGGCAGCGCGTTCGTCTCAGCGCACGCAATCCACGTAGTACTCGCCGTCCTCGCGCTTCACGAGGCCGTGGATGTCGGTCTCGAAGCCCGGAAAACGGGCGTTGAAGTCACGCGCGAACTTCAGGTAGCGGACGATGGTGGCATTGAAGCGCTCGCCCGGGATCAACAGCGGGATGCCCGGCGGGTACGGGGTCAGCAGCACCGAGGTGATACGCCCTTCGAGATCGTCCAGACGCACGCGCTCGATCTCGCGGTGCGCCATCTTGGCGAAAGCATCCGACGGGCGCATGGCCGGCACCATGTCCGAGAGGTACATCTCGGTGGTCAGGCGGGCGATGTCGTTTTCCTTGTACACCTTGTGAATCTGGGTGCACAACTCGCGCAGGCCGACACGCTCGTAGCGCGGATGCTTCTGCACGAACTCCGGCAGCACCTTCCACAGCGGCTGGTTCTTGTCGTAGTCGTCCTTGAACTGCTGCAGTGCGGTGACCAGCGAGTTCCAGCGGCCCTTGGTGATGCCGATGGTGAACATGATGAAGAAGCTGTACAGGCCGCACTTCTCGACGATCACGCCGTGCTCGGCGAGGTACTTGGTGACGATCGCCGCCGGGATGCCGAATTCATCGGCAAAGTCGCCATCGACGTCGAGGCCCGGGGTGACGATGGTCGCCTTGATCGGGTCGAGCATGTTGAAACCATCGGCCAACTGGCCAAAGCCGTGCCAGCGGTCACCCGGGTTGAGCATCCAGGCTTCGCGCTCTTCGATGCCTTCTTCGGACAGGTCGTCCGGGCCCCAGACCTTGAACCACCAATCGGCGCCCCACTCCTCGTCGACCTTGCGCATGGCACGACGGAAATCGAGGGCTTCGGCAATCGATTCTTCAACCAGCGCGGTACCGCCCGGCTCTTCCATCATCGCCGCCGCGACGTCGCAGGACGCGATGATCGAGTACTGCGGCGAGGTCGAGGTGTGCATCAGGTAGGCTTCGTTGAAGGCGTCGCGGTCAAGCTGACGCGCTTCGCAATCCTGCACCAGAATCTGCGAAGCCTGCGAAAGGCCGGCGAGCAGCTTGTGCGTCGATTGCGTCGAGAAAATCATCGACTCCTTGCAGCGCGGGCGGTCGGCACCGATCGCATGGTAATCGCCGTAGAAGTCGTGGAAGGCGGCGTGCGGCAGCCAGGCTTCATCGAAATGCAGGGTGTCGATCTTGCCGTCCAGCATCTCCTTGATGTCCTCGACGTTGTAGAGCACGCCATCGTAGGTGGACTGCGTGATCGTGAGGACGCGCGGCTTGGCGGTCTTGTCGGTGATGAAGGGGTTGGCGTCGATCTTCTTCTGGATATTTTCCCAGGCGAATTCGCTCTTCGGGATCGGACCGATGATGCCGAAGTTGTTGCGCTTGGGCATCAGGAAGACCGGGATCGCGCCGGTCATGATGATCGCGTGCAGGTTGGACTTGTGGCAGTTACGGTCGACGACCACGATGTCGCCCGGCGCCACGGTCGAGTGCCAGACGATCTTGTTCGAGGTCGACGTGCCGTTGGTCACGAAGAACAGGTGATCCGCGTTGAAGATGCGCGCGGCGTTGCGCTCGGAAGCGGCCACCGGACCGGTGTGGTCGAGCAGCTGACCGAGTTCTTCCACCGCGTTGCACACGTCGGCGCGCAGCATGTTTTCACCGAAGAACTGGTGGAACATCTGGCCGACCGGGCTCTTCAGGAAGGCCACACCGCCGGAGTGACCCGGGCAGTGCCAGGAGTAGGAACCGTCGGCAGCGTAATGCGTCAGCGCGCGGAAGAACGGCGGCGGCAGGCTGTCGAGGTAGGCATTGGCCTCGCGCTTGATGTTGCGGGCGATGAACTCCGGCGTGTCTTCATGCATGTGGATGAAGCCATGCAGCTCGCGCAGGATGTCGTTCGGGATGTGGCGGCTGGTACGCGTTTCGCCGTGCAGGAAGATCGGGATTTCAGCGTTCTTGTGGCGAATTTCTTCGACGAAGGAGCGCAGTTCCATCAGGGTTTCCTCCGGCTCCAGCGCCAGTTCCTCGTCGTCGATGGAGAGGATGAAGGCCGACGCACGGCTCTGCTGCTGGGCAAACGAGGTCAGGTCGCCGTAGCTGGTCACGCCCAGCACCTCCAGGCCCTCCTTCTCCAGCGCTTCGGCCAGCGCACGGATACCAAGGCCGGAAGCGTTTTCCGAACGGAAGTCTTCGTCAATGATGATGACGGGGAAGTGGAAGCGCATGTTGAATCCTTGAAAAGCGGCGACCCGCCGCAGCGGGTCGAACAGTAAGACGTTTTCGTGACAGCCTGAGGTCAGATCTTGGGCAGGGTCACGCCTTCCTGACCCTGATACTTACCGCCACGATCCTTGTACGAGGTTTCGCAGATCTCGTCCGACTCGAAGAACAAGACCTGGGCACAGCCCTCGCCCGCATAAATCTTCGCCGGCAGCGGCGTCGTATTGGAGAACTCCAGCGTTACATGGCCTTCCCACTCCGGCTCGAAGGGGGTCACGTTCACGATGATGCCGCAGCGGGCATAGGTCGATTTGCCGAGGCAGACGGTCAGCACCGAACGCGGAATGCGGAAGTACTCCATGGTGCGGGCCAGCGCGAAGGAGTTCGGCGGAATGATGCAGACATCGGACTCGACCTCGACGAAGGACTTCGGATCGAAGTTCTTCGGATCCACCACCGTCGAATTGATGTTGGTGAACACCTTGAATTCGCGGGCGCAGCGGATATCGTAGCCGTAGCTGGAGGTGCCGTAGGAGACGATCTTCTGGCCATTGACCTCGCGCACCAGATCCGGCGCAAAAGGTTCGATCATGCCGTGTTCCTGCGCCATGCGGCGAATCCACTTATCTGATTTGATGGCCATTTTCTCGTTCGCGATCGACAAAAAACAAAGGCGGGATTTTACCCGCCTTTGTGCCTGAAAATGTCGACAAATATCAGGTGTTTTGCACCACGATGTTCGGGAATTTCGAGCTCATGTCCTTGGCCTTCTCGGCGATCTTGATCGCGACGCGGCGGGCGATGGCGCGGTAGATCTCGGCGGTGCGGGATGCCGGCTCGCCGACCACGGTGGGTTTGCCGCCGTCGGCCATCAGGCGGATGCTCATTTCGAGCGGCAGGCTGCCGAGGAACTCGACGTTGTAGTCCTTGCACATCTGTTCGCCGCCGCCGTGGCCGAAGATGTGTTCTTCGTGGCCGCACTTGGAGCAGATGTGGATGCTCATGTTTTCGACGATGCCGAGGATGGGGATATTCACCTTCTCGAACATCTTGAGACCCTTGCGGGCGTCGATCAGGGCGATGTCCTGCGGCGTGGTGACGATCACGGCACCGGTCACGGGGACCTTCTGCGCCATCGAAAGCTGCACGTCGCCGGTACCCGGCGGCATGTCGACGATCAGGTAATCGACGCCGCCCCAGTTGGTCTGCCCGATCAGCTGGTCGAGCGCCTGGGCGACCATTGGGCCGCGCCAGACCATCGGGGTTTCGACATCGACCATGAAGCCGATGGAGTTGGCTTTGACGCCATAGGCCTCCAGCGGCTCCATGCTCTGGCCGTCCTTGGATTCCGGCTGCTGCCCGGCCAGGCCGAGCATTTGCGGCTGCGACGGGCCGTAGATGTCGGCATCCAGCAGACCGACGGAGGCGCCTTCCTGGGCCAGGGCCAGGGCCAGGTTCACGGCGGTGGTGGATTTGCCGACGCCGCCTTTGCCGGAGGCCACGGTGATGATGTTCTTGACGCCCGGCAGGAGCTTGACGCCCATCTGCACGGCGTGGGCCACGATCTTGCAATAGACGTTGGCCGAGACGTTGCCGACACCCGGCACGGCGCGCACGGCGGCGATCACCTGCTTGCGGATGAGGTCAATCTGGGTCTTGGCCGGGTAACCCAGCTCGATGTCGAAGGCGACATCGTCACCGTCGATCTTCAGGTTCTTGAGCGCCTTGGCGCTGACGAAATCCTTGCCTGTATTGGGGTCGACCGCCGCCGACAAGGCAGCCTTGATATCCTGTTCAGTGAAGGGCATGACAACTCCGGAAAGGGAAACACATCGCCCGGAAATACCCGAGCAATTTTGTAAAGTATAACCCGAAACCGGCGCACTACGCTCAGGCCTTGACCGTATCCAGACGGTAGCCCTGACCGTACACAGAGGTCAGCATCAGTCCGCTTTCGCCGGCCAGACCGAGCTTCTTGCGCAGGCGGCTGGTGTGGGTATCGACGGTGCGCGTATCGACATCGGCCTCGCGGGCCCAGACGGTCGACAACAGTTCATCGCGGCCGAGCACGCGACCGACGTTCTGCAGGAAGACCACCGCCAGGTCGAATTCACGCTGGGTCAGGTCAATTTCCTGGCCCGCCAGGGTAACGCGGCGACCGCTCGGGTCGAGTTCGATGCCACCAACGCGAATCTGGGCCGGGGCAACCGGCTTGCGGCGGCGCAGGATGGCCTGGATACGCGCCATGAATTCCATGTAGCGAATCGGCTTGGGAATGTAGTCGTCGGCGCCGAGACGCAGAATGTCTGCCGCATCTTCTTCGTCGGTACGGGCCGTGCAGAAGACGACCGGGACATCCCAGCCGCAACGGGCGCGAATGGCCTTCAGGACTTCATCCCCGCCAATGTCCGGCAAGGTCCAGTCCACGACGAAAAAGTCGAAGGTATGCGTCGCCAGGGCATCGACCAGGGCCTGCCCTTCGGCAAACACCTCGACCTGATACCCCTCGCTTTTCAACAAGGCCTTGAGCACTTCCGCCTGGCTGCGGCTATCTTCGACAATGGCAAAGTTCATTCATCCCCCTCCTGCAGCCGCCTATTCTGCCCCCGAGGGCCATGCACACGCAATACGCATTTGGCTGGAATCCCCGCCGGCCACATGGGTTTTGGCGGTTTTTTGTCCGAATCCAACACCCGGTGCCGTCAAACTCGGCGCAGGGCCCCGGCTCGCGGTAAAATCAGCCCTTTCATCTTTTCGCAAGACCCTGCCCATGCCGCGCAAGATTCTCGTCACGTCCGCCCTGCCCTACGCCAACGGCGCGATCCACCTCGGCCACCTGGTCGAGTACATCCAGACCGATATCTGGGTCCGCTACCAGAAGATGTCCGGCAACGAATGCTGGTACGTCTGCGCCGACGACACGCACGGCACGCCGATCATGCTGCGCGCCGAGAAGGAAGGCATCACCCCGGAACAGCTGATCGAGCGCGTGCATGGCGAGCACTTCCGCGACTTCTCCAGCTTCCACGTCGGCTTCGACAATTACTACAGCACCCATTCACCGGAAACCCGCGCCTGCGCCAACGACATCTACGGCAAGCTCAAGGCGGCCGGGCTGATCGAGGTGCGCACCATCGAGCAGTATTACGACCCGGTCAAGCAGATGTTCCTGCCGGATCGCTTCATCAAGGGCGAGTGCCCGAAGTGCCACGCCAAGGACCAGTACGGCGACAACTGCGAGGTCTGCGGTGCCGCCTATGCGCCGACCGACCTGATCGAGCCCTTCTCCGCCGTCTCTGGTGCCAAGCCGGAACTGCGCAATTCCGACCATTATTTCTTCAAGCTCTCCGACCCGCGTTGCGAAAGCTTCCTGCGTCAGTACACCAGCAGCGGCGTGCTGCAGGCCGAGGCCGCCAACAAGATGCAGGAATGGCTGGGCGAGCCGGGCGACAACAAGCTGACCGACTGGGACATCTCGCGCGATGCGCCCTACTTCGGCTTCGAGATTCCGGATGCGCCGGGCAAGTACTTCTACGTCTGGCTCGATGCACCGATCGGCTACATGGGCTCGTTCAAGAACCTGTGCGCCCAGAAGGGCCTCGATTTCGACGAGTTCTTCAAGAAGGATTCGACCACCGAGCTGTATCACTTCATCGGCAAGGACATCCTCTATTTCCACGCGCTGTTCTGGCCGGCCGAGCTGGAACACGCCGGCTTCCGCACGCCGAGCAAGATCTTCGCGCACGGCTTCCTGACGGTCGACGGCGCCAAGATGTCGAAATCGCGCGGCACCTTCATCACCGCGCAGAGCTTCATCGACAACGGCCTCAACCCGGAATGGCTGCGCTACTACTTCGCCGCCAAGCTGTCGGCGACCATGGAAGACATCGACCTCTCCTTCGATGACTTCACCGCCCGCGTCAATTCCGATCTGGTCGGCAAATACGTCAATATCGCCAGCCGCTCGGCCGGCTTCATCGCCAAGCGCTTCAACGGCCAGCTGGCCCCGGCCGATGAATCCCTGCCGGCCAGCCGCGCCATCCGCGAGGCGGCCCCGCGTATTGCCGAGCTGTACGAGGCCCGCGAATTCGGCAAGGCGATCCGCGAAATCATGGCCCTGACCGACGGTGCCAACCAGTACGTCGATAGCGTCAAGCCGTGGGAACTGGCCAAGCAGGAAGGCAAGGACGCCGAACTGCACGCCGCCTGCTCCAACGCGCTCAACCTGTTCCGCCTGCTCACCGTGCTCCTGAAGCCGATCCTGCCGGCCGTCGCCGAAAAGATCGAAGCCTTCATGAACATCGCGCCGCTGACCTGGGCCGACAGCCAGACCCTGCTCGCCGCCGGCCACGCGATCAACGCTTACAACCACCTGATGACCCGCGTCGATCCGAAGCAGATCGAGAAACTGATCGAGGCCAACAAGCAGTCGCTCGCCCCGGCCACCGAGGCCCCGGCGGTCGACGCCAAACAGGCGGCCAAAACCGCTGCCAAGGCTGAAACCCCCGCCAAGAAGGAAGCCGCCCCGGTCGCCGACGGCCTGTGCAGCATCGATGACTTCATGAAGGTCGACCTGCGCATCGCCTTGATCGCCAACGCCGAACACGTCGAAGGCGCTGACAAGCTGGTGCGCCTGACCCTGGACATCGGCGAAGAGAAGACGCGCAATGTCTTCGCCGGCATCAAGGCCGCCTACGATCCGGCCCAGCTGATCGGCCGCCTGACCGTGATGGTCGCCAACCTGGCCCCGCGCAAGATGAAGTTCGGGATGTCCGAAGGCATGGTCATGGCCGCTTCCGACCCGGACGGCAAGACCCCGGGCATCTTCCTGCTCTCGCCGGACAGCGGCGCGCAGCCGGGGATGCGCGTCAAGTAAGCGACGCACCCCACGCCCAAAACAGCCCGCCCGACAGCGTGTCGCGCGGGCTGTTTTCTTTTGTGCACCCGCACATGAACTTAAAGTGACACTTTAAAGACAGGCCCCAATCCCCCTTCCCGAATCAGGGTTTGCCATCTATCCACAAAACCTGTGGATAAGTCTGTGAATTCAGCGGGGGCGCAAACGCTAAGTCACGGACCACAAAGGATTTTTCTTACCCTGCCCAAAACTTGAGCCAGATCATAAAGCATTGATTTTTAATGAAATTAAACTATGCACATCTTTAGGGCAGGCCCCACTGAATCGCCCTTGACATTCCTCGAAAAGACGCTCCGTTTCTGTGCATAAACCACACCTCCGCCCCCTTGACACGGCGGCCGCCACCCGTCGCCGACTCCTCACCGGCCTCTTGAGCAGCCTGGCCCTGCCTGGCCTGGTGCGCGCCCAGCCTGCTGCGCCGCGCATTGTCGTGATCGGCGGCGGCTGGGGCGGCCTCGCCGCCGCCCGACGCCTGCGCCAGCAGCAGCCGGACGCCGAGGTGCTGCTCATTGACGCCAATCCGGCCTTCACCAGCCTGCCGCTCTCCAATCGCTGGCTGGTCGGGCTACCGCCCGCGACGCTGATGCAGCAGGACTACACGCAGATTGCCGCCCGCCAGGGCTACCGCTTCCTGCAGGCGCGCGTGGCAGGCATCGACCCCACCCGGCGCCGCGTTCATCTGGGCAGCACCCGTCTGAACTATGACTGGCTGATCGTCGCGGCCGGCATCGAGGAAGACTTCAGCCCCTGGATCGGGCAGGACACAGCCACCACCGAACAGATGCGCCAGACCTCACCCAGCGGTTTCACCGGCCTGACCAGCCTGCAGGCGCTAAAAACCGCGCTGGCCCGCTTCACGGGCGGCACGCTGCTCATGAACCTGCCCCCCGCGCCCTACCGCTGCCCCCCTGCGCCCTACGAGCGGGCGGTACTGCTGGCTGACTGGCTGAGCCGCACGCAGACCAACGCCCACCTCGTCATCCTCGACCCCAACCCGCCCATGCCGGCTTTCGAGCGCGTCTTTCGCGATACCTACCGGCACATGATCACCTATGTCCCGCAAGCCGCGATTCGCCAGATCGACCCCGGCCGGCAACGCGTCAGCACGGAATTCGACACGGTGGATTACAAGCAGGCCATCCTGATGCCGCCCCAGCGGGCTGCCCGATTGAGCCAGGAAAGCGGTTTCTGTGACCGGGATGGCTGGGCCAAGGTCAATCCGGACAGTCTGCAATGGCCGGACGATGAGCGGATCTTCCTGATCGGCGATCAAGTCGGGCGCATCTCGCCACTCTTCGGCGCCTACCCCAAAACCGGCCAGATGGCCACCCGCCAAGGACATGTTGCAGCCGATCACATCAGTGCCCGGATCAAGGGCCACGCGACGCCCGCTGAACTGCCGGACAGCACCTGCCAGATCATCCAGCGCGCCACGCCGCTCGAAATGCTGCGCATCGACACCCGCTACCGCCGCCGCGGCGACGGCCTGATCCAGCAGCAGGTGACGCAACGCCACAATCCGCAGCCGGACGATGACGATCTGCGCTGGGCAATGGCGATGTATGGGGAACTGGGGCTGGGCTAAAGACGACGTCGATCCGGCAGCGCTGACGCAGCACGGGTGCTGCAGGATGTCGGGCCAGCCCTGGCCGGCCCGACGGTCAACCTAGTGACGGGCCCAGGTTTTGGTCTTGCCGTTGGGCAGGACGAGCAGGGTGTCGAAGAGCTCACGCTTGGGCGGACGCTCGCCGGAGGTGAGATCGAGGGTGGTGCAGGCGGTTTCGCAGGTCGGGTTGGAATACTCCCGCCCCGGGGCACCGATGGGCAGGCCCGGCACGGCGATGCCACGCGCCTTCGGGCGGTCACGCAGCAGTTCGTGGATGTCCTCGGCGTAGGCATGGCCTTCGACGAAATAGCCGCCGACCACGGCCGTGTGCGCAGATTGCACGGCGGCCGGTACCTTGAGGCGCTTTTTCACGGCGGCCATGTCGGTGCTTTCCTTGTAAACCACCTTGAAGCCGTTATCTGCGAGATAGGCGCCCCAATCGATGCAGGCCAGACACGGCGACGGCATGTGGATTTCGACCACCGGCAGGGCCTGGGTTGCGGCAGGCTCGGCGTGCACCGGCGCGAGCAGGCCCAGCGCCAGCAGCGCGCCCGTGACAGCGCGGATCAGTCCTTGAGCGGCAGCCATTTGCCCCCCTTCACGGTCATCATCACGCGGGCACGCTGATCCATGCCGTTGTGGTTTTGGGCGGTCATGTTGAAGACCCCTTGAGCCCCCACCACTTCCTTGGCCCCCTCCAGACTCTCGCGCAGTGCACTGCGGAACTCCGGCGTTCCCGGCTTGGCCTTCTTGAGTGCGGCCGGCACCGCCTTTTGCAGCAGCAGGCCAGCATCCCAGGTGTTGGCGCCGAAGGTCGAGGTGCTGCCGGCGCCATACTTCGCCTCGTAGGCCTTGATGTAACCCAGCGCCATAGCCTTGATCGGGTTGCCCGCCGGCAGGTCATCGGCCACCAGCATCGGGCCGCCCGCCATCAGGGTGCCTTCGACAGCCTTGCCGCCCAGGCGGATGAAGTCATTAGTCGCCACGCCGTGCGTCTGATAAACCTTGCCCTTGTAGCCTTTATCGAGCAGGCCGGCTTGCGGCAGCACGGCAGGGCCACCGGTGGCAGCGATGAACACAGCATCCGGGCGGGCCGAAATGAGCTTCAGGACCTGACCGGTCACGGATTGATCGGTGCGGTTGTAGCGTTCATTGGCCACCAGGGAGATGCCCGCCTTGTCAGCAAGCGTCGAGAAAACCTTGAACCAGTTCTCACCGTAGGGATCGTTGAAACCGACGAAACCCACCGTCTTCACGCCATTGGCCAGCATGTGGGCGATCACCGCATCGGCGATCAGGTCGTCGTTCTGGGTCGTCTTGAACACCCAGCGTTTCTTCTCGTCCATGGGCTGCACGATGGCGGCGGAGCCGACAGTAGTCAGCAGCGGCGTTTTCGACTCGGCGACGAAATCAAGCATGGCCAGCGCAGCAGGCGTCGTGGTCGGCCCGATCAGGGCATCCACCTTGTGTTCGGTGAGCAGTTTCTTCACACCGGTCACGGCATTGGTCGGATCGGAGGCATCGTCGAGGACGATGTATTCGATTTTCTGGCCGGCAATCTCGGTCGGCAGCAGGGCGACGGTATTCTTTTGCGGAATGCCGACCACGGCGGTGGGACCGGTTGAGGAGGCAATCACCCCCACCTTGATCTCGGCGTGGGCCAATCCGGCGGCACAGAGAACGGCAAGCAGCGGCAGGAGACGGGAATTCTTGGGCATCGGAGCGTTCCTTAAGGCAAAATGCGCAATCCGCGCATTATAGCCACCGCCATGCTCCAGAACCCGTTGACCGCCCCCCGCCCCCGCCTGACCGGCGCGATTTTCCTGTTCGGCCTGATCGATATTTTTGGCCTGACCTGCGTGGCCTTGGGGGCCAGCTGGTTTGCGATTGGCAAGGGCGCGTTGATCGAAAGCTTCCCCGGATCAATGGCGGAAGCCGTGGTCAGTATTGCCGGTGGCGTCGCGGTCATGATCTGGGCCGTCGGACGCATCCTGCGCGAACTGGCCAAGCAGGCACCAGAAATGCAGGCCAAGTACGACGCCCTGCTCCGCGCCCGCGGCCAGGTGCCCGCTCAGCGCGAGGACGAGCCGCCTGCCGCCTGATTACTCCTTGGCCGCGCCGGGCTTCAGCCACTCCGGCAAGTCACGCCCATCGGCGTGCTCGATGATGTACTGACGAACCAGACGCCGCACGACCTGTGACGGCGTCAGGTCGTTGGCGGCACAAATTTCCTCAAACAGCTTTTTCTTGCGGGGATCGATCAGCAAGGTCAAGCGGGCAGTGCGGTTCTCCATAAGACCTCCGTGATTATCTTTATTGCATCATATTAACATATGATTAACATTGACAGATAAGCAGGTGCTCATACAATGCTCCGCTTCACCTGCTGAGCCTCTGCCATGAAGATCGCCTTCCGCCCGAAGTTGCTCGATTGCCTGCCCGACTACACGCGTGCGCAGTTTGGCAAGGATCTCGCGGCGGGGATCACGGTCGGCGTTCTCGCCCTCCCGCTCGCCATGGCCTTCGCCATCGCCTCTGGTTGCTCGCCGAGCGCGGGAATCTGGACGGCCATCATCGCCGGCCTGATCACCTCGGCCCTGGGGGGTTCCCGCGTCCAGATCGGCGGCCCGACCGGCGCCTTCATTCCCATCGTCTATGGCATCGTGGCCGCCCACGGCTTCGGCAACCTGCTCGGGGCCACCATGCTGGCCGGCGTGATGCTGCTCGCCATGGGGATTGCCCGGATGGGCCAGTTGATTCGCTTCATTCCGGTCACCGTGGTCATCGGCTTCACGAACGGCATCGCCGTGGTGATTTTCCTGGCGCAGCTGAAAGACTTTTTCGGCCTCAAAATCGACACCCTGCCCGCCGAGTTTTTCCTCCGCCTGAAGACCTTGGCCGCCCATGCTCACACCGTGGATTTGCCCACCCTGGGCCTGTCGACCGCCTGCCTCGCCGTCCTGCTCTCCTACAACCGGCTGGCCCAACGGATCGCACTCCTGCGCCGGGCGCCCGGCCCGCTCGTCGTGCTCGTGGGCGGCACCGTGCTGGCGGCCCTGCTCGATTTGCCCGTCGAAACCATCGGCAGCCGCTTCAACGGCATTCCGCAGGAAGTCCCGCCAATCGGGCTGCCACCGCTCTCGATCCACGATTTCGGCAAGCTGATTTCGCCGGCGCTGACCATTGCCCTGCTCGGCGCCATCGAATCGCTGCTCTCGGCCCGCGTGGCCGACAGCCAGATCGATGATCGTCACGACCCGAACCAGGAGCTGATCGCCCAGGGCCTGGCCAATCTGGCCGCCCCGCTCTTCGGCGGTTTTGCGGCAACAGGCGCCATCGCCCGCACGACCACCAACGTGCGCACCGGCGGCCGCACGCCGATTGCCGGGATCATCCATGCGCTCATCCTGCTCAGCATCGTGCTGGTGGCCGCACCGCTCGCTGCCTACGTGCCGCTCGCCGCCCTCTCGGCCATCGTCATGGTGGTCGCGGTCAACATGGGAGAATGGCACGAATTCCGCGAACTGCGCCGTTACTCCTACAACTACCGGATCATCCTGCTCGCGACCTTCTTCGTGACCGTGGTTTTCGACCTGACCATTGCCGTCGAGCTGGGCATGGTGCTGGCCTGCCTGTTCTTCATCTACCGCATGTCCGAACTCACCCGCATCGAGCGCCGCACCCTGCCGGAACTGGCCGACGAGCCCCGCTGCCAATACCCGGATGGCAGCCTGCGCGTGGCCGCCTGGGAAGTCTTCGGCTCGCTGTTCTTTGGCGCGGTCAACAAACTGGAAGACCTGCTCGACCCGCGCGCCGGTCACCCCGAGGTCGTCATCCTCGATGTCACCCGGCTCGTGCAGCTCGACACCACCGGCCTCGAAGGCCTGGAAAACCTGCGCGAAAAACTGCACATGCGTGGCTGCACCCTGCTACTCTGCGGCCTCAACGCACAACCCGGCTCGCTCCTGCGGCGCGCCGGCTTCCTGGACCATCTGGGCGAGGCCAACGTCTGCCCGGACTTCCTGACGGCGTGCCAACGCGCACGCGCCCTGCTGCCCGACCTGCTGGGCGGCGATGAACTTTGATGAAAGCCTGACATGAGCCAACTGCCCCCGTGCCCGCAATGCGCCTCCGAATTCACCTATGCCGACGGCGAGATGCTGATCTGCCCGGAATGCGCCCATGAATGGCCGGCCAAAGCGGCTGAAAGCGTCGAGGAAGTCCGTGTCTGGAAGGACGCCAACGGCAACGTGCTGCAGGACGGCGACAGCGTCACCGTGATCAAGGACCTGAAAATCAAGGGCTCGTCTTCAGTGGTGAAGGTCGGCACCAAGGTCAAGAACATCCGCCTGATCGACGGCGATCACGACATCGATTGCAAGATCGACGGCTTTGGCGCGATGCAACTGAAAACGGAATTCGTCCGCAAGGCCTGATGATCGACGCGGGGCAAAGCGCCCCGCCCCAACGCCCCGCTTCAACGCCCAAACCCCGCCGCCCAGGCCTGTGCGGCCGGCCGCACGATATCCAGCCAGGGCGCCGGATAGAGGCCGATCACCAGGATCAGGCCAAACAGGCTCCACAGCACGGCACGTTCGCGTCCGGTCAGATCCTGCATCGGGGCAACCGGCGCAGTCCGCACCTCACCCCAAAACGCCTGCCGATACAGCGCCACAAACGCGGAGGCACCAATCGCCAGCCCGAACAAGGCGGCCATGCCGGCCCCGGTATGGCGACCGAGGGTGGCGGCAATGAGCATCCATTCGCCGTGAAAGCCGCTGGTCAGCGGCAGGCCGATCCCGGCCAGCCCGCAGAACAGCACCCCGGCTGCCAGCCAGGGGGCCCGTTGAACAATGCCGCCGAGTGCCGCCACATCGGTCGAACCGGTACGCTGATGCAGACAGGCCAGCAGCAGAAAACTCCCCCCCGTCGCCAGCGCGAAATTGAGCAGCAGGGAAATGCCCCCCAAAACACCGTCGACCGTCAGGGAAGCCACCCCAAGCACGACCAGACCGACGTGGCTGATGCTGCTGTAGGCCATGGCAACGCGCAGATTGCTCTGCGCCAGCATGCCCACTGCCCCATAAATCACGCTCACCGTGCCCAGGCCCGCCAGCAGCCAGTAGGCATCCGCCGCCGCCTGGGGCGCCAGCGGCAGGGCAAAGCGGATCAGGCCATACGCGCCGATCTTCAAGCCGACCAGCAGCGCCGTCAGCCCGCCCGGCCCGGCCAGGGCAATCGGCGGCAGCCAGGTATGCAGCGGCACCAGCGGTACTTTCAGGCCAAAGGCCAGCAGACCCAGCCCGAGGATCAGGTATTGGCGGCCCAGCGGCAGCGGTTCGGCAAGCAGGCTCGGCAGATCGGCCGCCCCGGCCGGCGCCCCCCCGATCAGGATCACGATGGCCAGCAACAGCGGGAAACCGCCGCCCAGCATGAGTAAGGCGTAACGCGTCGCCGCCGCCCGCGCCCCGGCTGTCACGCCAGCCTGACAGAGCAGGGCATAGACCGGCAGGATGCTCAATTCCCAGCACAGGAAAAAGAGCACGAGATCCATGGCGCAGAACACGCCCACGGTGATCGACTGCAGCGCCAGCAGGCTGACCGCCACCCCGCGCCCATCGCGCAGCCCGGGCTGCCGCCACCCCACCACCAGCGTACCGAGGAAGAGCAAGGCCGTGGCCGGCAAAAACAGCACGGACAGGCCGTCGACCGCCAGAAAGTAATCGATGCCCAGCATCGGCACCCAAGGCATGCGCTCGATGAGCTGGAAGCGCGCCCCGGCCGGCACAAAGGCGAGCAAGGCCGCCCCCGCGGCCAGCAAGCTGCCGCCCATGCTCGCCGCAGCGAGCCAGCGCGCCCAGCGCACCGGCGCCAGCGCCACCAGCAGCGCCGCGAGCAAGGGACCGAGAAACAGAATGGACAACCAGGGCAAACTCATCGCGCAAACCTCGCCGCTGCGGCCTCGCTGGCCGCCTCGGTCAATTGCAGCCAGGGCTCCGCGAGAAAGCCGGTGAGCAGCAGCGCCAGCAGGGCGATCCCGCAGACCAGATACTCCATTGGCAAGGTGCGATCCACATCGTGTCCGTCGCTTGATGGCGACAGGAAGGCACGCTGAAAAGCCCACAGCAGAAAGCCGGCTGCCGCCACGTTGCCGAGCGCCGTGGCCACCGTCGACAGGGCGCCAAACTGGTCGATGGCCGCTTCAAGCACCAAATGGGCGGCATCGAAGCCCGGTGTACCGGGCATGCCGACAATGGCCAGACCGAAGATCAGGAAGGCGATGGCCAGGAAGGGAATGCGCTCGAACAGGCCGGACAGTTCTCCCAGTTCGGTGGTACCGGTGCGGCGGAACACAAAACCGACAACAAACCACATCCCGGTCACGGCCAGGCCAAAGTTGGCCGAGAGCAGCACCGCGCCCTGAATCCCCGCCGCATGCAGGCTGAACAGTCCGATCACCAGCAGGCTGGTATGGCTGACCACGGCAAAGGCGAGCAGGCGGCGCAGATTGCGCTGCTGCACAGCGAGGGCCGCGGTAAAAAAGACCCCGGCCATGGCAAAACCCACGACATACGGCTGCCAGGCCAGGACGGCCTCTGGCGTGAGCGGCAGGACAAAACGCAGCATGCCGAAAATGCCGACCTTGACCCCCACCATCAGGGCGGGTGCCACGGCGATCAGGCCGTGCTGGGCCATGTTGGGCAACCAGCCATGCAGGGGAAAAAGCGGCGTCCGGACAGCCAGCCCGTAAAACAGCAGGTAGAAGGCAGCCGTCTGAAACCGGCCCGGCGGCAGCGTGCCGCGCAAATCGAAGAGATCGAAACTCCAGCGCCCGCCATGGGCATCGGCAAAGCCCCAGCCGAGTACCACGCAACCGGCCACGAACAACAGCCAGCCGAAGCCCTGGTACTGGATGAAACGGGCCAGTGCCTGCACTTCGGCCCGCGAGGAGGCCCAGCGACGCAGCAGATAGACCACCGCCCACAATTCCAGTGCGGAATAGGCGGCAAACCAGGCGATATTGAGCGTCACCAGCATGCCGATCAGGCCGGCCTCGGCCAGCAGCAGCACGGCAAACAGGCGGCCCGGCGAAATCATGCCGCGGCTCATGCCATAGAGCGTCATCAGGAAGGTGAGCAGCGCCGCCGCCAGCACAAACACAACGGCAATCCCATCCACCCCGACGTGATAGGCCAGCGGCGCCCACCATTCGGCAAACTGAAAGGCCGGCGAGCGCCCATCCAGATACCAGGCCACATGGGCCGCCAGCGCCAGTTCCAGGAGCGCCACCAGTTTGCCGACGATGACGGCCGCTGCGCGCTCGCCCAGCGCCAGCACGACCCCGGCCCCGAGCACAGGCAGGACTTGCAGGCACAACAGCCAGGGCAGGCGCGCCTGCTCGAACCAGTAGAGTTCACTGAAGCCCATCAGAGGATCACCACAAAGGTGGCCATCACGGCCATCATCAGATAACGCGGCTGTTCCAGCAGCCCTTCCAGCGTCCGCAGGTAAGCCCCCAACTGGCGCAGGGCCTGCTCCGCCAGCCCGCCGCGTCCGCGCAACAGCAAGCGATCCTCCAGCCGCTGGCACAGCGCGGACAGCGCCGCCAGGGTCCGGCCGGGCACGCCATCCGCCGTGACCAGCGGACGCCCCGGCGCAATCGCCTTGCCCTGCCCGACCTCACCGATCATCCGGTCGATGAAACGGCTTTCGAGGCGACGGATATCCTGGGCAAAGCCGAGGGTCGGCAGCAGGAGCAGAATTTCGGCCAGCCGATCCAGCCAGCCGCGCTGCAGGGCGGCGGTATACAGCCACTGCTGGCGCGCCAGCCAGGCGGGCGGCGCCGCCGGTCGTGACGAGACCACCTGCAACCAGGACGGCGAACGCAGGAAATGCCCGAGGCGCCAGGCGGCATGCAGGCACAAATGCACGGTCGCCAGCGTCGTCCAGCCCAGACCGATGCTCAGCACCATGAGCCCGACCTGGAAGACCGTGGCGAAAATGAGGGAGGATTTGATGTCGGTCTGCACCAGCCCGACCAGCCAGGCATACGCCGCCGTCAGCGCCCCGACCATGACCAGGGCAAGCAGCAGATCCGGCACCTGCACGAGCAAGGGAAACAGGCGCAGCAGCAGAAAGACCCCGGCATGCACGAGAATCGCACCATAAAAAATGGCAGAGGACGGCGTCGGCCCCTCGATGGCGCGCGCCAGCCACGGCGTAAACGGCAACTGGGCCGATTTGACCAACGCTGCCAGGACAAAGCCCAAGGCCAGGATGCGGGCATCGACCCGGCTCAATTGCCCGGGCGCGAGCAAATCGGCCCAGGCCACGCTGCCCACCCAGGCCACGGCCAGGCCCAATCCGAACAACAAGGCGGTGTCGCCGATCCGGTTGGTGACGAACGCGAACAACGCGTGCCCGGTTGCCACCGGACGCTGCCAGGCGTAGCCGATGAGCAGGAAGGAAGCGATCCCGCACAACTCCCACCCGACAAAGGTGAGCAAGGCATTGCCGGCCAGCACCAGGAGTTGCATGCCGCCGAGGAAGACGCCCAGCAGCATGAAGAAGCGGTGATAGCCGCTTTCCCGATGCAGGTAGTGCTGAGAAAAGCGCGCCACAAGCCCCCCGGACACGGCCACCAGCAGCGCCACCGGCAGGGAGAGCGCATCGAGCAGAAAACTCAGGCGGACCGACCAGTCGCCGGCCGCCAGCCAGAGCGGCCCGGGGACAGTCTCCGGCCAGCCCCAGCGCAGCGCGCCTGCCAGGAGTGCGGCCAGCAGAGCACTGGCCGCCCCCATCCCCCAGACCATCAGCCCCGCCAGCGGCCCCTCGCAGGCATCATCACGCCGCCTGCCGGCCAGCAGGGCGATGCCGGCGTACGCGCTGACCAGCAAGGGCAGCAAGGGCGCCAGCCAGGCCAGATCGACCAGATGAAGCCACAGTGCTTTCATGGATGCGCTCCCAGCAGCAAGGCCGGCGGCAGCGGCCCGGATTCACCGGCAAACCAGTCGCGCGAGCGCGCCACCTGCGGCAGGACCGCCCGCCCGGACCAGGGCAGCCAGCCGCGCCGCGGGCAATAGCGGGCCAGCCCGCCGGTCGACGGGTCCTGCGCGGCCAAAATGATCCAGGCATTGCCGACCAGTTCCTGCAGAGCCGGCTGGCGCCCCAATATCTCTGTCAGGCGCGCGGTCTGCTGCTCGACCACCACCAGCAGGCGCATCGGTTCGTGAATTTCGACCATCTGCAACGGCAGGCCGGTCCGCAGGTCGGATTCGCCCCCGTCCATCACGCCGAAGGCGCCGGTCAGGTTATGCGTGACCTTGGAACCGCAGCCGAAACGCGCGTTATCCACGGTCGAGAAATAGTATTCGAGCGAAATCCCGGCCCCCACCGGCCCCGCCGCCAGCAGGATGTTTTCGACAATGCGGCCATCCTCGTCCTGGGTCGGATCGTAGGAAATCAGGAATACCCGGCGATCGAGGAAGAGCCCCCGGCTCATGCTGCGCCGGCCAATGAAGGCCGCCGCATTGGTGGCATGTCCGAGTTCCGGCCGTGCCTGCGACAAGTCTTCGGCCCGCCCCTGCACATGGCGCAAGGCCCGCCAAGGGGTCGGGCGCGGCGGCGCCGAGGCGAGCCGCCGGCAGCGCTCGACCGCGTGCGCCCGGCACGCTTCGGCGAGTTGCGCGACCAAACGATCCAGGGCGGCCTGCCAGACAGCCGGCACCTGTGCCAGGTCATACCAGGTGATGCTGTCGTCGCAGGTGTCGTGCTGGGCGGCGACAAACCAGCAGGATTCGGGAATGTGGATACCGCGCGCAGCCAGACCGGCCCGCACGGCGGGCTGATTGGCCATCTGGGCGAAGGCGCGGGCATTGGGCCCGCCGTGCCGCCCGGAGCAGGCGCCGCAATCGTAGGCCGAGGCATGCGGATTGTTCTGGCTGTGCGAACCGTGGCCGAGCATCAGCACCAGTGGCGCGAACGCCGAGGTCAGGCCGATGGTGCGCAGGAAGGCCGCCACACGGTCGACCTGCTCGGCGAGGGTAAAACCGGCCTGCACGCCCGCAGCGGCCGGCGCCGACGCATCGAGCGCGAGGCAGGTGTCGAGTTTGCCATCCCAGGCCTCACGCCAGCGTCGCTTGACCTCCCCGCTCCCGGCCGGCGCAAAGAGCCCTGCTGCCAGGCCGAACAGGGCCGGCACGGCGGCCAGATTGGCGAGCAGGCTTCCGGCCAGGGGCTGCAGACGCGTGGCCTGATACAGGCGCTCGCGCCAGCGCAAACGCGCCGTCCGCCGACGCACATGCGCCGCCCGACGGGCCGGCGGCACCGAGGCCGCAGCCACTTCGTTAACCTGATGCTGCGGTGTCACCACCACCGGACACAAGGCGGTCGGCGCCGCATCGTCGAGGCCCTGCCAATACATCGGCACCCCGAAAAATCCGGCCGCCCCGAAGGTCTGGATGTCCGGAGCGATTTCTTCGAGATGGCGCCGCGTGCCTTCTTCGCGGTCATCCATGCACAGCACGACCTGAGCCGAGCAGGCCGGTTCCGGGGCCGCCGGGCTGCGCTTCCGGTTGGCAGCCAGCGCAGCAAACACGTGCTCACGGTAATGGTGCTCATAGGCCAGCAACCAGCATTCACCGCGTTGCAGCGCGCTCAGGCTGTCTGCGGTACGGTAGAGTGCATCGGCCATCGCGGGCGTCAGCGTGCTCACGTCCGGCGGCGCGGCATCTCCCAGCGCGCCCCAGCACTGCGTCAGTTGCCAGGCCCGCCCTTCGGGATCGGCCAGTGGCAATTGTGCGGACGCGGCAAGTCGCTGCCACAGCGCATCGTCGGCGTCCCCCGCCATGGCAGCGGCGGCCTCGGCCAGCCAGGCCTCACCGCCTTCGCCGCGCGCGTGCATCAGGCGCACATGGCATTCGGCCAGATGCGCGTTGAAATAGGCTGCCAGATCGGCCAGCCCCATCGGATAACCGACCAGGTGGCGCGTCAGGTCTTCGCAGATCAGGCGCTCCAGCAGCAGGCGAACGGCCAGGTAATCGACCATCGCCACCGGAGTCGCATCACCCCGGCCCGGATGATCGGCACGCCAGAGGAACATGCCGGACCAGCCCGGTAACTCGAGCGCCAGTCGGGCCAGGTAAGTGTACGCCTGCGCCGGATCGGGCAAAACGCGGGCCAGTTCCTCGCTGAGCAGGGCGAGCGGATCGTCGGGCAAATGCAGGATTTCTTCGCGCAGGGTGTGCTGCTCATCGAGTTCCCAGCGCAAATCCATGCCTGCCGACGCCCGCCAGGCAGCATAAAAACCGGCCTCACGCGCCGGGTTGCGCCAGGCGGCCAGTCCGAGGTCGAGGTGGGCGGCGAGATGGCGCTGCAAGGTCTGACGCACCCTCTCCAGCACATCGACGCCGGTCAGGGCATGCAGCACACTGCGCAAGGAAGGCGCCCCCGCCGGATCATCGAACAATCCCCGACAGCGCGCCTGGGCCACCTCGCGCCAATCCGCGGCGGGCTCACCGACGGTCAACCGTGCAAAATGCGCAAAAACCGGCGCCTCGGCCGAGCCGGTTTCCTGTTTCAGCCAGGCCAGATGCTGCGGTGGCGGCGCCGGTGACCAGGCTTTCAAACTCGCCAGCAGGATCTGCCGGCGAGCGAGTCCACCAACAACCGGCTGATCGAGATCGGCGATGCCGGCTTCGCAGAGCGCCACATCCAGATCGGCATCGGTGATGCGTCCCGCCGCATGGGCCTCGCGAAAACGCTGTTCGGGCCAGTAGGGCCGAGCCCCGGTCAGCGCCTGCGCGGCCGCCAGCGCGTCGGGAAAAGGCAAATGCTGGAAACCGTGCAGGGTGTTGTGATGCACGAAATCGCGGATCGGCGCCTGGGCCGGCAGCACATGCGCGAGATGCGCGACCCAGTGGGCAACGTGATCGGCAAAGTTCGTTCCGTGCGCCGACATCGCTTACCCCTGCCACGCCGCCGCGAGCGCCTGCAGCGCCGGCGCCATCAAATTCAGGACGCCATTCGGCCACACCCCGAGCCCGACGATGGCCAGGACCAAGACGCCGACACCGAGCCGCTCCGAAGACGACAAATCCGGGACGCCACTGCCGCTACCGGGCCGCCACACCTGTCCGATGACCCGCACACTGTAGGCGGCCGCAATCAGCAGGGCCACCCCGAGCAAGACCACCCAGCCCGACCAACGCGTCCAGACCGCCAGCAGCACCTGCCACTCGGCAAAGAACCCGGCACTCCCCGGTATCCCCAGGGCCGCCACGAAAGCAAAGGCCAGGGCGCCCGCCAGGCGCGGCGCGTCCGCTGCCAACGGCGGACAATCGGCCAGATCGCGGCTGTGCGTACGCTGATACAGCAAGCCCACCAGCAGGAAGAGCAGCGCTGCCGTCAAACCATGCGCCACCATCTGCAGGACCGCGCCACGCAAGCCGTTCGGATCGAGCGTGGCAATCCCCAGCAACACCAGCCCCATATGGGAAATCGAGGAATAGGCGACCATCGCCTTCAGATCCTGCTGGCGCCAGGCCAGCATCGCGCCATAGAGCAGGCTGATCAGACCCAGCGCCGCCAGCCCCGGCTGCAAGGCGAGCATGGCCGCCGGCAGGGTCTCGGCCGCCCGGATCAGGCCATAGGCCCCCATTTTGAGCAACACCCCGGAGAGCAGGATGGAGACCGGGCTGGGCGCCTCGACGTGCGCCAGCGGCAACCAGCCGTGCAGGGGCACGACCGGCATCTTGACCCCGAAACCCAAAAAAAGTCCGGCGAAGATCAGGACCTGCATGCCGGTTGCCAAGCCTCGCCCCCCTTCGGCCATGTCGGCCATGGCAAAGCTGTGCCCCGGCGCCGCGTCATACAGGAACAGCAGGGCGACCAGCATGAACACCGAACCGCCCAGGGTATAGAGAAAGAAATTGAGCGCCGCACGCTGACGGTTTTCTCCCCCCAGCCGGTCGATCAGGAAAAAGAGGGGAATCAGCGTCGCTTCCCAGAAGACGTAAAACAGGGACCAGTCCCGCGCCGAAAAGACGCCGAACATGGCCGATTCGAGCAGGAAGACAAGACACAGGTACAACTTGCCGCCGTAACCCGAACGGGCAGAAATCAGCACGACGATCCAGGTGAGTCCGGCGGTCAACGCCAGCATCAGCACGGAAATGCCATCCACCCCGAGCGCGAAGTACGATCCCAGACGCACATTCCAGGCACGGCTCTCCACCATCTGGAACGCGGGCCCGGCAGGATCAAATTGCACGCCCAGCCAGGCTGCATAAGCCAGAATCAGCGTGGACATGACGAGCGCCACCCCACGCAACGCGCGGGCGCGAACCGCCGGCAACACGGCGAGCAACGCCGCCCCCAGCACAGGCATGAAGACCAAGGCCTTCAGCACAGCCTACCCCTCCGCAGGTTCATCAAGGAACCCATCTCTTTATATAGGAGCTTTCGATTATGCCAGCATGTCAGCCCGCCGGGGCAAGTCCGGAAAGGCCGAAGCGTGTTTGACAGCCGTACCCCGCTTGGTTAAATTGGTCCTTTACCCCAACCTGAAACCAAAACTCTACCCAAGGAGATTCATATGGCCGTTCTCGTCGGCAAGCAAGCCCCCGACTTCACCGCCACCGCCGTCTATGGCAACAACGAAATCAAGGAGCTGAAGCTCTCCGATTTCCGTGGCAAGCCGGTCGTTCTCTTCTTCTACCCGCTCGACTTCACCTTCGTCTGCCCGTCCGAACTGATCGCCTTCGATCACCGCCTGGAAGAGTTCAAGCAGCGCGGCGTCGAAGTCATCGGCGTCTCCATCGACTCCCAATTCACCCACCTGGCCTGGAAAAACACCCCGGTTAAGGAAGGCGGCATCGGCCAGGTCGGCTACCCGCTGGTCGCTGACATCAAGCACGACATCTGCCGTGCCTACGACGTCGAACTCGAAGCTGCCGGCGTCGCCCTGCGCGGTTCCTTCCTGATCGACAAGAACGGCGTGGTCATGCACCAGGTCGTCAACATGCTGCCGCTGGGCCGCAACATCGACGAAATGCTGCGCATGGTCGATGCCCTGCAATTCTTCGAAGAGCACGGCGAAGTCTGTCCGGCCGGCTGGAACAAGGGCAAGCCGGGCATGGTTGCCTCGACGGAAGGTGTCGCCGCCTACCTGGCCAAGAACGCCAAGAAGCTGTAATTCGCTGCCCCGCAAGGGGGCGCAGCGCCAAGACCCCGGCCCGCCAAGCGCCGGGGTTTTTTATTTACTATTTTTTACGCGCCGATGAAGCCCAAGTCGCGCTAAAATTTGGCACTTTTGTAATTCTGAATGCATTTCCATGGCTGATACCGAATACCTCAGCACACGCCAGGCCGCCATCCGCCTGGGTGTCTCCTTGGGCACCGTCCAGAACATGGTCGAGAACGGTGTGCTCGAGGCCTGGAAAACGGCGGGCGGACACCGCCGGATTCCCGTGGCCTCCGTCGAGGCCATGCTGGCCAAACGCCGCAATCAGGCACCGAGCGCAGCTGACAGCAATGCGCCGCTCGAACTGATGATCGCCGAAGACGACCCCACCCTGCAGACGCTTTATCGCGTTACGGTCGAAACCTGGAACCTGCCGATCCGCCTCCGGATTGTCGGCAATGGTTTCGAAGGTCTCGTTCAGGTCGGCCAAAATCCGCCGGACATCATGATCGTTGACCTGATGATGCCGGGCATGGACGGCTTCGAAATGATCCGACAGTTGCGCGCCAACCCTGATCTGGCAAAAATGGATATTATTGTCGTTAGTGCCATCGACCACGATGAAATTGTGAAAAAGGGCCTGCCGTCGGACATCACGGTGTTTGGCAAGCCGATCCCCTTTCACGAGATCAAGGGCTTCCTGCTCGGCCGATTGGCAGCAAGGCAACGCGCTAGCTAGTCGCCGGCAACCGCCGGCCGCGCACCCCCACCAAAATAGCAGAGGAGGCATAAATGGGGTTGTTCGGAAATAACAAGACGCTGGACAAGATCGACCGTGACATCGCGGCCATCGCCGACGGGCAGGCCGATCTTTCCCATAATATCGGCCTGCCCGGACAAGATCCGGCAGGCCGTATTTCCAGCAATCTCAACCGTTTCTTCGGCCGCGTGCGGAGCCTCATCACGCACGCCCGCGAGCGCAGCGTCAGCATTGCCGCCGATGCCGCCCGCATGAACTTCCTGGTGCAGCAAACCGGTGATGCCGTACGACGTCAGGAGTCCCTGGCTGCCGATATTTTCGATTCCAGCAACCGCGTCAATCTGGCCGTCGCCGAAGTGGCGCAGAATTCGGATGCCATCCGGACCTCGACCCAGAACAACCTCGATCTCGCCCAGCGCTCGCTGACCCAGATGCAGACGGTGGCCGAGACGATGCGCAGCACCAACCAGCACATCGAGCATTTTTCGGGCACGGTGCAGGAACTGCACGGCAACTCGATGAAGATCAACGAGATCGTTTCGCTGATCAACGACATTTCCGACCAGACCAACCTGCTGGCACTCAATGCGGCCATCGAAGCGGCCCGAGCGGGCGAAGCCGGCCGCGGGTTTGCGGTGGTCGCTGACGAAGTCCGCAAGCTGGCCGAGAAGGTCAAGACCGCGACCCAGGTGATTCAGCAAAACACCCAGTCGATGATCAATCTCGTGGCAGATACGGCCAACAAGACTGAAACCATCGTCGGCGAAGTCACCCTGGCCAATCAGTACATCGAGACCTCGGCGACCGATCTGAATACCATGGTGGGCGATTTCCGCCGAACCACGGACCAACTGACCACCATTTCCGACGCCATTCACAACCTGAGCGAGAGCAATCAGGCGATTCACCGTGAGGTCGAGGAAATCCGCGACCACTCGATCGAGATTTCCGGCCGCATGCAGCAATGCCTCGGCTCCGCAAAAACCCTGCGCGAATCGACGGAAGACCTGCAATGCACCCTGGCCGACTTCCGCACAGGCAACAGCAAGTTCGATGACCTGCACGACAAGTGCGAGTCGTTCCGCGATCGCGTCACGGCCATCCTGAAGACACTGCAGTCCCGTGGCACGAATATCTTCGATCAGGCCTACAAGGAAATTCCGGGCTCCAATCCGAAGCGCTACACCACGGCCTACGACAATCAGTGCGATAGCGAACTGACCCGCCTGTATGACGCGCTGCTTCAGGAACTGCCGGGCCTGACCTATTCGCTGTCGGTCGATCACAACGGCTACGCGCCGGCGCACAACAGTGTCTTTTCCAACGCACCGAGCGGCGATCCGGCGGTCGACCTGGTGAAATGCCGCCATAAGCGCATCTTCAACGACCCGGTCGGCCTCAAGCTGGCACGCAACCAGAAGCCCTCGCTCTTCCAGACCTATGTGCGGGATACCGGGGAAATCCTGAACGATCTGTCGATGCCGATCATCATCGATGGCCGCCACTGGGGCGCCGTCCGGATCGGCTTCAAAACCGATCTGGTCATGTAAAACCGGGGGAACAACAAAAAGGCCAGCAGATGCTGGCCTTTTTTTCGTCCGCGATCAGGTGTTGTAGACGATATCGACGTTCTCGGGCGACAGCCATTCGCCCAAGGCCTCCAGCAGGAGATCATCGAGCCGCACCCGGGCCCGTTCGCCCAGCACCAGTTCGCACTCGGCATCCGCATTGCGATAGCGCACCCGCACCGTCGCCGGTCCCGGCGCAAAGGGCATGAGCAGGGACTTGAGTTTCTTGGCATCGGCCGAGCCATTCATCTTGAGCAGCAGATGCTTGGCAAAACGGGCGCGCGCCTCGCCCAGGGTGAGCAGGCGCTCGGCAACCACGCTATTGCCGCCGGAGAAATCATCGTGGCGGACCTTGCCCTCAATCACCAGAATTTCGTCGGTGACGATCTTGCTGCGCTCGGCTTCGAAGAGTTCGTTGAAGACCGAGACTTCCACCATCGCCGTACCATCGTCGAGCTGGACGAAGAGCATTTTGCCCCGGCGCGTCATCTGCGTGCGGATACCGACCACGACCCCGGCAATCACCGTGAACTCCTTGGCCGGCTCCAGACGGGCCAGCGGTCGACGCACGAAACGGCTCAATTCCTTCTTGTAGGTGTTGTAGGGATGGCCGGAGAAGAAGAAGCCCAGGGCGGTCTTCTCCTGCATCAGTTGCTCGCGCTCATCCCAGGGCTTGACGTTCACATACTCGGGCGCATGCTCCTCGGCTACCTCGGCGATATCGAAGAGGCTGGTCTGCATGGCATTGCGCTCGGCCTGCTCGGCGAATTCCATGGCCACGCCGACCGAGGCAAGCAGCTTGTGCCGGTCTGCATCGATGCTGTCGAACGCACCGGCACGGATCAGGGCCTCGATGGTGCGGCGATTGACCATGCGCTTGTCGCAGCGCTTGCAGAAATCGAAGAGATCCTTGAAGGCCCCGCCCTTGGCGCGCGCTTCCAGAATCACATTCACCGCCTGCTCGCCGGTGCCTTTCACCGCCCCCAGGCCGTAGCGAATGGTTTCGCGGTCGACCGGCTCGAAGCGGTACTGCGAGGCATTCACATCCGGCCCGAGCATCTTCACCTTGTTCGCGATGGTGTCTTCATAGAAGATTTTCACCGTATCGGTGTTGTCCATATCGGACGACAAGGTGGCGGCCATGAACGCCGCGCAGTGGTAACGCTTGAGCCAGGCCGTGTGATAAGTCACCACGGCATAGGCGGCGGTGTGCGACTTGTTGAAGCCGTACTCCGCAAACTTGGTCATCAGGTCGAACAACTGCTCGGCCAGCGCCGGATCGTAGCCCTGCTTCTTCGCCCCCTCGGCAATCGTGGCGCGGTGCGCGGCCATTTCCTCGGGCTTTTTCTTACCCATCGCCCGGCGCAGCATGTCGGCGCCACCCAGCGTATAGCCGCCGATGATCTGCGAGATCTGCATCACCTGTTCCTGGTACACGATGACGCCATAGGTTGGCGACAGGCAGGCGGTGAGGTCGGGGTGGAAGTAATCGATCTTCTGCTGACCCTTCTTGCGCAGGATGAAGTCATCCACCATCCCGGAGCCAAGCGGGCCGGGACGATAGAGCGCGAGCACAGCGATGATGTCTTCAAAACGGTCGGGCGCGAGCTTCTTCAGCAGCTTTTTCATGCCTTCCGATTCGACCTGGAAGATCGCCGTCGTATTGGCGTCCTTCAGAATCTGGTAGGCCCCCGGGTCGTCGAAGCCGAGCGACATCAGATCGAGCTTCTCGCCGGTCATGCGGCGGATGTACTCGACCGCCAGTTCGATAATCGTCAGGTTGCGCAGGCCCAGGAAGTCGAACTTCACCAGACCGGCCTTTTCCACGTCGTCCTTGTCGAACTGCGAGACCGGCGACGCATCCGCGCCGGTCGCCTGATAGATCGGGCAGAAATCGGTGATCTTGCCCGGCGCGATCAAGACGCCGCCGGCATGCATGCCGACATTTCGGGTCAAATCTTCGAGTCGACCGGCGAGATCGAAGAGTTCGCGGATGGTCTCGCCATCCTGCTCGTCTTCCATCATGTCCTTGAGCGCCGGCTCCTGCTCCAGCGCCTCCGACAGCGAGACCGGCTTGTTCTGGACGATGGGGATGAGTTTCGAAATGCGGTCGCACATCGAATAGGGCAGCCCGAACACGCGACCGACGTCGCGGATCACCGCCTTCGAGGACATCGTGCCGAAAGTCGCAATCTGCGACACCGCCTCGGCGCCATAGCGCTGACGCACATATTCGATCACCCGCCAGCGGTTGTCCTGGCAGAAGTCGATATCGAAGTCGGGCATGGAAACCCGTTCCGGATTCAGGAAGCGCTCGAAGAGCAGCGCGTATTGCAGCGGATCCAGGTCGGTAATGCGCAGCGAGTAGGCGACCAGCGAGCCGGCACCGGAACCCCGGCCGGGGCCGACCGGCACGCCGTTGGCCTTGCCCCAGTTGATGAAGTCCGCCACGATCAGGAAGTAGCCCGGGAAGCCCATCTGCAGGATGGTCTTGCACTCGAACGCCAGGCGATCCTCGTACTCCGGCCGTTTCTGCTCGCGCAGCACGGGGTCGGGATAGAGTTCTTCCAGGCGCTTTTCCAGGCCAGCCTTGGCTTCCTGCACCAGAAAATCATCCAGCGACATGCCATCCGGCGTCGGGAACAAAGGCAGGAAGTTCTTGCCGAGCGTCAGTTCGATATTGCACCGCTTGGCGATCTCGAGCGTGTTTTCCAGCGCTTCGGGCAGATCGGCAAAGAGCGTGCACATCTCGTCCTGCGACTTGAAATACTGCTCCGGCGTGTAGATCTTGGGCCGGCGATGGTCACCCAGCACATAGCCTTCGGCAATGCAGACCCGGGCCTCGTGCGCCTGGAAGTCGTCGCGCTCCATGAACTGGATCGGATGCGTGGCGACCAGCGGGATGCCCGTTTCACCGGACAGATCGGCCGTCTGCTGCACCATGGCCTCCTGCTGCGGCTGACCATAGCGCTGCACTTCCAGGTAGAAGGCATCCGGAAAGATCGCCGACCAGGCACGGGCACGCTCGCCCGCCAGATCGAAATTGCCGTTGAGCAGCGCTTCGCCAACGTCGCCCAGATGCGCCCCGGACAGCGCCAGCAAACCGCTGGTCCCGATTTCGGCAAACCACTCGCGGCGAATTTCCGCCCGATCGCGCCGCCCTTCGGCGATATAGGCCTTGGTCAGGAGCTCGCAGAGCTGACGATAGCCCTCACGGTTACGCACCAGCAGCAACAGCCGGTACGGCGACTCCGGCGCATCCGGATTGGCAATCCAGCAATCCGCCCCGGCAATCGGCTTGACCCCCTTGCCACGGGCGCCGGTGTACAGCTTGACCAGGCCGAAGAGGTTGGCCAGATCGGTCAGCGCCATGGCCGGCATGCCGTCGCCGGCCGCCCGCTTGACGGCATCACCGATGCGGACGATGCCATCGGTGACGGAATATTCGGAGTGGAGGCGGAGGTGAACGTAGCGCGGGGAAGTCATGGGGCGCTATTTTACCTGCGCCCTGCCCTAACGCGGACGCAACATGCGACGCACCGCCATCCCCAGGAGCAGCCCCCAGAAAGCGCTGCCGATCCCGAACAGGGAAATGCCGGACAAGGTGCACAAAAAGGTCACCAGTGCCGCCTCCCGCTCCACCTCGTCCGCCAAGGCCCCCGCCAGCCCGTTGCCGATGGTGCCGAGCAGGGCCAGCCCGGCAATGGCGGCAATCAGCGCATGCGGCAGGGCAGAAAACAAACTGGTCACGGTGGCGGCAAAAATCCCCGTCCCCAGATAAAACAGGCCGGCCCAGATGGCGGCCCGATAACGCTCCTCGGGGCGAGGATCGGCCGCCGGGCTCATGCAGATGGCGGCCGTGATCGCGGCCAGATTCAGGGCATAGCCGCCAAAAGGCGCCAGCACCAGGCCGGCCACGCCGGTCCAGGTGATCAGCGGCGAGGCCGGGGTCGTGTAGCCATTGGCCCGGAGCACGGCAAGGCCGGGCACATTCTGGCTGGCCATGGTCACCACAAAAAGCGGCAGGCCGACGCCGATCAGCGTCGACAGCGAAAACTGCGGCGTGGTCCAGACCGGCACAGCCAGCGCCAGGTCGATCGCCGCCACCCGGATCATTCCGCCGCCAGCTGCCCAGGCCAGTCCGGCCAGGAAGGCGAGCGGCACGGCGTAGCGTGGCAGCCAGCGGCGCGCGGCAAGATAGACGCCGAGCATCAGCCCGACCAGCGCCAGTTCAGCGCGCAGGGACACAAAGAGTTCCAGCCCAAAGCGCGCCAGCACACCTGCCAGCAGCGCCGCCGCCAACGATTTCGGAACCTGCTTCATCAGCGCATCGAACAGCCCGAATACGCCACACAGCACGATCAACAGGGAGGAAAACAGGAAGGCACCAATCGCCTCCGCCATCGGCACACCGGCCAAGGCCGTCACCAGCAAGGCCGCCCCCGGGGTGGACCAGGCGGTCAGAATGGGCGCCTTGAAGCGCAGGGAAAGCCCGACGGAGGTGGCGAACATGCCGAGACCCAGGGCCCAGAACCAGGAGGTGGTTTCGGCCTGAGTCGCGCCCAGCGCCGATACCGCCGAGAAGATGATGGCGGCAGAACTGGTAAATCCGACCAGCACGGCAATAAAGCCGGCGGCCATGTGAGACAACGAAAAATAGCGACGCATCGCCTGGATTCCTGAAGCGTGAGGCGAGCATCCTAGCAGCCCCCTGCCCGCATTCCAATGCAATACCGCAGTCGACCGTCGGCCTCCCGCAGCGAGGAGGCTGGCGATGCAGCGAGCCCTGCGGTACGCTCCTGAATTCACCTAAAAACACATGAGGAGACAGCATGACCGATACAGCACACGACCCGAACGCCCTCGTTCTTCGTTCCGACCGCGCCGACGGGCTGACCACCCTGACCCTGAACCGCCCGAGCCAGTTCAACTCGCTCTCGGTCGATATGCTGACCGCCCTGCAAACCGAGCTGGATGACATTGCGGGCAGCGAGACCGTGCGCGTCGTGGTCATTGCCGGTGCCGGCAAGGCGTTCTGCGCCGGGCATGACCTGAAGGAAATGCGTGCCAATCACGACAAGGCCTTCATGCAGGCGCTGTTCAAGCAATGCGGCGAACTGATGCTGACGATCACCCAGATGCCGCAACCGGTCATTGCCCGCGTGCATGGCATCGCCACGGCAGCCGGCTGCCAGCTGGTCTCGATGTGCGACCTGGCCGTCGCCGCCGATGTCGCCAAATTTGCCGTTTCCGGCATCAATGTCGGACTTTTCTGCTCGACCCCGGCCGTCGGGCTGGCGCGCAATCTGGGCCGCAAGGCCGCACTCGAAATGCTCCTCACCGGCGGATTCATCGACGCCATGGAAGCGCGCGCCAAGGGCCTGGTCAACCGCGTGGTCCCGGCCGATGCGCTGGATGCCGAGATTGAACGCCTGGCTGGCAGCATCCTGGCCAAGAGCGCCGTCGCCGTGCGCATGGGCAAAGGCATGTTCTACGAACAGCTGGAGATGAACCTCGACGATGCCTATGCCTACGCCGCCGAAGTGATGGCCTGCAACATGATGAGCGAAGATGCCGGCGAAGGCATCGATGCCTTCATGGCCAAACGCGCCCCGGTCTATCGCGGCTGCTGAACTGAAAATGCCTGCCTGGCGACGGTCGACCGTCGGCAAGCAGGCATTTTCACAAACACTCACGTTAGAATGCCCGGCGCCGTTCCTGCGGCCCTCGTCCCTGACCCCACCTGCCGCCGCGCATCCCGCCATGCCCTTGCCTGACACGCTCCGCCGCCTCGCGCCCCGCCTGCTGCCGCTCCTGGCCTGCGCCCTGGCCCTGACCGCCGCGCTGAGCCGCATCCCGACCAGCGACGCCCCGCACTGGCTGGTCGACGCCCCGCAGGAGAGCGCCCTGCCGCCAGCCCTGCACGGCGAACGCATCCCGGAAAGCCAGGACGCTGAAAGCGCCAGCCTGACCCAGCTGGCCGACGGTCGCCTCGCTGCGGCCTGGTCGCTGCCCGGCGAACAGCCGGCCATTGCCTTCAGCATCCTGGAACGCAATGGCTGGCAAGCGCCCGGCCTGATCGCCAACCGCGAAAGCACCGCCGGCAGCACCTTTGCCTTCAGCCGGCGCATCGATGCCCCGGTCCTGCACGCCGAAGGCGGCTGGCTGCACCTCTGGTACGCCGCCCATGCGGTCGACGCCCGCGCCCTGGCCGAAATGCATCACCTCGAATCCACCGACAGCGGCAAGCGCTGGCAGCCGCCCCGCCGTCTCAACACCGGCACGCCGAGCGGATACCGCCCCGTCGCGCCGGCCCTGCCGCTCGCCGATGGCGGCCTTGGCCTGAGCGGCCTGTCCGGCGGCGACGCCGCCTGGTTCCGCTTCAGCCCAAGCGGCCAGCTACTGGAGAAATCACGGCTGGCCAGCGATACCGACGTGCATCATCTGGCGGTCACCGCGCTCAGCCCGACGCGCGCCCTGGCACTGCTGCGTGCGGACGCGACCCCGCACTTGCAACGCCAGATCAGCGACAACGCCGGCCTCGCCTGGCAAGCCGGCGAAACCAGCGATCTGGCCCTGGCGCGCGCGCCCTTTGCCCTGACCCGTCTGCAGGATGGCCGTCTGCTGCTGGCCGGCCACCCGGCCGGCGACAGCGCCACGCTGGCCCTCTGGCTTTCGGCGGACGACGGCGTGCATTGGCAGGCCGCCCGAACGCTCAGCCAAGCAGCCGAAGGCGCCTCGGATTTTGCCTTTCCCGCCCTGTTGACCGCCCGAGATGGCCGGGTGCACCTGATCTATCGCGAACGCGGCCAAGGCCTGCGCCACCTTGTCTTCACACCGGCCTGGCTGCGGGGGGAAGCAGCATGAGCATGACCCTGACAGCGGCCTACGGCCTGCTCGCCCACGGCCTCATCTTCGGCGCCCTGGCCGCCCTGCTGCCCTTGGGCGAACTGCGCCCGCGCGTGGCACTCGCGGCCACCGCCATCGCGCTGATTGCCGGGATTGCCCCGGTCATGCACGGTTTCTTCGGTGCCCCCTCGCTGACCTTGCTGCAACTGGCGCTGCTGCAACTGGCCAACCGCACGCCCTCACCGTTTGGAGTCGTTCAGGCGAGGGGGCTCTTGTTCTGCATGGTGCCGTTCTATCTGACGACGAGCGGCTGGGGGCCCTTCGACCCGTACGGGCTGGGCTATCAGCCCTGGGCGCTGCTCGCCGCGCTTGTCCCGGTGGCCGGTGCGCTGGCCTGGCGCGGCCAGTCGGTCTGGCTGTGGATCCTGGCAGTGGATCTGGCCGGCTATGCCTGCGGCCTCTTCGCCAATCTGTGGGATGCGCTCTTCGATCCCCTGCTCGGCCTGCTCGCCCTGATCCTCGTCGGGCGGCAAGGGGTCATCCGGCTTATCGCAGCAAGGACTCGGCGATCAGTTTCCTGATGCTGCCGGCCTCGAACGGCTTGTCGCAGATCGCCGACACGCCGGCCCGCTCCACAGCGGCCAGGCGGCCCATGTTCTGTTCGCTGGTCACCATCAAGACCGGCACGGTGTTCTGCCAGCTCTGGGTGCGGATGTATTCAGTCAGTTCCCGGCCATCCATTTCCGGCATGTTGTAGTCCGTGATCACCAGATCGACCATGGTTTCCTGCAGCAAGGCCACCGCGGCTTTCCCGTTCTCGGCCTCGACGACGCGGGTG
The DNA here is from genome assembly GCF_039649255.1 of Dechloromonas sp. ZS-1. Taxonomy (NCBI): domain Bacteria; kingdom Pseudomonadati; phylum Pseudomonadota; class Betaproteobacteria; order Rhodocyclales; family Azonexaceae; genus Dechloromonas; species Dechloromonas sp. ZS-1. Next base: position 409,540 of record NZ_JBDIYD010000003.1, read on the forward strand.
ATACCCAGTTCAGCCAGCAGGCGCAGGATGTGCCGGCGCGAGGCCATGCTGTCATCGACCAGCAGCACGCGCAGGTTTTCGATGTCTGCGGCGTCGATGTCATCCGGCGGATTGAGATAGTCGGCAGCGGCATAGAGGGCGCGCGACAACTGCTGTTCGTTGAAAGGCTTGGCAACGATGCTGCAGGCGCCGGACTGGCGCACCGGTTCCAGCACCTGCGGCCGGATCTCGCTGGAAATCAGGATGAAGGGAACGGCTTCCAGTGCCGCGTCGTCGCGCATGGCCATGACCAGATCCGTCCCCGCCATGTCCGGCAGGTAGAGGCTGCTGATCACGACCCAGCCTTCCTGAGACTCGGAGAGGGCTGCCAGGGCGGCATTCCCCTCGCCCACGGTATGGATGCTGCGGACACCCTGGTGCTGCAACATGCGGGTGACGAGTCCGGCCTGCATTGAAGAAGGCTCGACCAGAAGAACGGACAGATCAGCGAGGGAAGCGGTCAGTGACATGCGGGCTCCGGCAGGAGAAGGCCAATGCCTTCACTATAGCAGCGCACCGGCCGGCCCGCATCGGCCGGTGCATCGTCGCATCAGGCGCGCAGGCGGGCGGCGATGGCGGCAACGCGCTCGCCGTAGCGGGTGGCCGTATCGAGGTCACCCTGCGGGATCTGGTCGGCACCGGCATCGGACGGGCACTGCACCATCAGGCCCACGGAACCGCCCAGGCTGTTCACATCGTTACGGGTCGAGGCGGTGGCATTGCTCGGCATCAGGCCGAGGCTGACCCACAGACCGCCATGCTGGGAGCCCAGGGTCTGCAACGCCATCATGGTCGCGCCCTTGTCGCCGATCAGGCTGGCGCTGCAGGTGAAACCACCGAACACCTTGTCCTGCCAGGCACGGGTGAACCAGGCCTTGGACGAAGCATCGGCGAACTTCTTGAACTGCCAGCTCGGGCCGCCCATGTAGGTCGGCGTACCGAAAATGATGCCATCGGCAGCAGCCAGGGTGTCCCAGGCGCCTTCCGGCAGATTGCCTTCGGCATCAATGGCCAGCAGTTCGGCCTGGGCGCCGGCGGCAACCTGCTCGGCAACGCGGCGGGTGTGGCCGTAGCCGGAATGGAAAACGACAACGATCTTGCTCATGGTGAATCCTTTCAACTGTCAGGGAGGAGGGGGGAGGGAAAAATCAGGGGGCCGGCGGCAGATCGAAGAGCAGCACTTCGCTCGCTTCTGCCGCGCTCAGGTGCAACTCGGTTTCATCGGCGATCTTGGCACCGTCGCCGGTACGCAACGTCAGGCCATTCAGCTGCAACTGACCGCGCACCACATGCAGATAGGCCAGACGGCCGGGAGCAAGGGCGATATCCCGCGCCTGCCCGGCGGCAATCTGCGTCGCCCAGAGGCGTGCATCCTGGCCGATCGTGGTGCTGCCATCCGCACCATCCGGCGAGGCCACCAGGCGCCAGCCGGCTTGCAGGGCCTCGACGGCCAGGGGCTGCTGCTCGTAGCTGGCCGTCGTGCCACGCCGGGCCGGCTCGATCCAGATCTGCAGGAGATGGGTCTCGGCCTCGGCAGAGGGATTGAACTCGCTGTGCAGGATGCCTTTGCCGGCACTCATGCGCTGCACTTCGCCGCGCCGGATGACGCCCCCGTTGCCCAGGCTGTCCTTGTGCTCCAGCGCACCATCCAGGATGTAGGTCACGATTTCCATGTCGCGGTGGCCGTGCATGCCGAAACCGGTGCCCGGTGCCACACGGTCCTCGTTGATCACGCGCAGCACGCCCCAGCCCATTTCATCCGGGTCGTAGTAATTGGCGAAGGAGAAGCTGTGCCGGGCAACCAGCCAGCCATGGTCGGCAAAACCGCGGGCTTCGGCAGGGCGTCGAACAATCATGATGAATCCTCTTGAATAATCTCTGTAGCTTTGAGGACATGTTAGGCGTACAGTTCAGGGCATTCCAGCGAATTATTCTGGACATTCCGTTCAATATTTTTCACATGAAGATCTCGCTCGAACTGCTGCAAATTCTCGACGCCATCGACCGCCATGGCAGCTTCACGGCCGCCGCCGCCGCCCTGCATCGCGTGCCGTCCGCCCTCTCCCACGCCGTCTCCAAGCTGGAGAGCGATCTCGATGTGCAACTCTTCATCCGGGAGGGGCGACGCGCCACGCTCAATGAAGCCGGGCGCACCCTGCTGGAGGATGGCCGCCACCTGCTACGCGCCGCCGGCGAACTGGAGCGCCGCGTCCGCCGCATCGCAACGGGCTGGGAGGCCGAGCTACGCATTGCCATCGACAGCATCGTCCCGGTCGAACGCATTTATCCACTGCTCGATGCCTTTTATGCGGCCGGTCACAGCACCCAGATTCGCCTCTCGCAGGAGGTCCTGGGCGGCACCTGGGATGCCCTGGCCACCGACCGCGCCGACCTGGCCATCGCGGCCCCCGGCGACATGCCGCCACGCAGCGGCATCAGTTCGCGCCTCTTGTGCACACGCACCGATTTCGTCTTTGCCATTGCCCCGCACCACCCTCTGGCCAGCGTGCCGGAGCCGATTCCAAACAGCGAAGTGCGCCGCCACCGCGCCATCGTCATCGCCGATACCTCACAGGAACTGCGGGCACGCAGCGTCGGCCTGCTCGACGGCCAGGACATCCTGCGCGTGCCCAACATGCCCGCCAAGGCGGCCGCCCAGGTGGCCGGCCTGGGCATCGGCTACCTGCCGCGCTGGCTGGCCGAACCGGAACTCGCCACCGGCCATCTGGTCGAGAAGCAATTGGCCGAGCGGCGCCAGCCCATGCCCCTGCATATCGCCTGGCGCTCGCGTCAGATCGGACGCGCCCTGGCCTGGTTTCTCGATGCACTGGAAAATCCGGCCTATCTGGGGCCGTTGACCGTCGGGCTCTGAGCACCTTGCCATGCCGCCCCGCGACTTTCTCGAACTCGACTGTGCCGGCCTGAATCGCCAGCATGTCTTCCCGCTCGCCGACCTGCCCGCCGGCCTCCGCCAGCATCTGCCGGATACCGGCTACCGCCAGCTGATCCTGATCGGCCACGCCGGGCGGGCCTTGTGGGTGGCCGTCCAGCGCCAGCGGCCGCCCGGCCCGGACCCGATCGACGCGCACACTGTCCAGACGCTCCAGCGCTGGCTGGGCGACACCCGCCACCACCTGCTCTACCCCGGACCGGCGCCCGTCGGGCTGCAGGCCCTGGGCAGCCTGGCCGGCTGGCATCATCCTTCGCCCATGATGATCGGGGTCGATGCGACCTGGGGCAGTTGGCATGCCTATCGGGCCGTTGTTCTGGCCGATACCGATTTTCCGGCCACGCCTCAGGCTGCACCCAACGCGGCCTGTCCGACCTGCGCGGCGCGTCGGTGCGTCTCTGCCTGCCCGGCCGACGCCTTGAGCGGTCCGCACTTCGATCTGAGCCGCTGCGCCGGCGAACGTCTGCGCCCGGGCTCAGCCTGTGCCGAAGGCTGCCTGGCCCGTCTGGCCTGCCCGGTGGGCAGCGAACACCGCTACGACGCGGCCCAGATCCGGCACAGCTACCGCCAATCGCTGGCCTGGCTCAAAGCGATGAAATAGGCGCTTGCCCGACGGTCGACCGTCGGCAAGCAGGCAAATTGGCGGATCACCCCGCTCGGCCCGGACAGTCCGGCGCACTGGCGCGCACCGGACAAGCGCTCAGCCTCGTTCGGCCCAATCGATGATCGCCTGCCACTGCTCGATGTCGCGCTCGGCACGGGAAGGCGGGAGGTCGAACAAGGTCATGCCGGCGGCCGTGGCCTGGACATAAACCTGCGTGTCGCGCAGATAGGCCAGCACCGGCAGGTCGAAGGTGGCAAAAAACCGCTCCAGCTCGCCCGCCGCACGCGTCCGTGCATCGACCCGCATGCCGATCACCGCGACGTCGGCCTTGCCCTTGCGCACGGCTTTTTCGGCCAGCAGTTCTTCAAGGAATTGGCGAGTCGCCAGCATGTCGAACATGGAGGGCTGCACCGGCACGATGACCCGCGTGGAGAGCTTCAGCACCTTGTCGAGCAACTTGCCGTGCAAACCGGCCGGCGTATCGAGCACGACATGCGTCGTCCCCTTGGGCGGCCGCGCGATGTGGTCGTGACCGATTTCCCAGGTTTCGATGGTGGGCAGCTCGAAAGGCCGGATGCCCAGCCAGGCCCGCGAAGACTGCTGGCGATCGATGTCGCCCAGCATCACCTCATGCCGTTGCGCGGCAAAGTAACCGGCCAGGTTGGTGGCCAGCGTACTCTTGCCGGAACCGCCCTTCGGATTGGCCACGAGAAACGCCTTCATGCCTGCGCCTCCCGCTTGGCCAGAATGCTGCGCACCAGATTCACGTGTTCGCGCAGGGTATAGACCAGGTCGGTGAAGCCCAGCGGCACGTGCAACTGAGCTGCCTCGTCATCCAGCGCATCGAGGCGGGCGCGATAGTCACCCAATTTCTCGGGATCGAAGTGATTTTTCAGATCGTCCTCGAGGAACTTGAGTTCGCCATAGCAGCGGAAGACCTTCGAGCGCACACGCCAGGTGTACACCGCCGGCGCAATCTTGAGCAGCGGGATCATCAGGGCAAAGAGCGGAACCAGCAGGACGATCAGCCGATCTGCCAGGACCGCCAGCCAGAAGGGCAGATAGCGCTGCAGGAAGGGCGGCCCCGACTTGTAGTAACGCGCCGCCTCGGGAGACAAGGGCAGCATCTGGTCCTTGTAGGCGGGGAACTCGCCGGCATCCTGGAAGAAGCCGGTTTTCCCATGCACTTCGCTGGCAGCCTGCAGGAGCAGGGTCTGCAGGGCCGGATGCAGATCGTCACGGATGATCAGGTTGGCGGTCGGTGCCAGCAGACGAATATCCTCAGGCGGGAAATCGCGGACCAGATCCGCCACCCCGTGTGGGAAGGTCAACTTGGTCAGGAAGGGAAAGCGGCGCTGATAGGCGCTTGATTGCGAAAAGCTCATCAGCTTGACGCCCGGCGAACGCAGGAGCACCTGCACGACCGGCGCTTTTTCCGAGGCAATGATGAAAGCCGCATCAATCCGCCCTTGCTGCAGCTCCTCCGCCGCTTTAAGACCGGACAGGGCCACCAGATTGCTGCCCACGGCAATTTCGTTCGCTTTGAGCAGTTGCTGTGCCAACTGGCGTACCCCCGAGCCTTCCTGACCGATGGCGATGCGCTTGCCACGCAGCTCGGTCAGACGCTCCAGTTTCCTGTCGCCCCGATAGAAGACCCAGACCGGTTCATAGAACACGCTGCCCAGCGAACGCAGGCCGTTGTCCTCTTCATTCTCCGGATCGTCCGGCGGCTCGATCACGCCCCCCTGGACGAACCCCACCTGCGCGGCATCCTCCTTGAGGCGCGCGAGGTTATCCAGCGAGCCCGCCGAAGCCTTCACCTCGAGCGTGATGCCATGACGCGCCAGAATGGTCGCGTAGCGCTGGGCAAACTGATAGTAGGCGCCGGATTCGCTCCCCGTCGTGATCACGATGTGGCGCGGTGGCGCCGGCTCGACAAACTGATAGGCCACGACAAAACCAATGCCGACGATCAGGAAAATCCACCAGGCCGTGGCAAACAGGTCGCGCAGCGACAGCAATCCCGCTTTGAGCTTGGCCATCACGGCACCAGCACGGTCGAACCGGTGGTCTTGCGCGCCTCGAGATCACGATGCGCCTGCGCTGCATCACGCAAGGCATAGCGTTGATGCACTTCGATCTTCACCTGACCGTTCGCCACCACCTCGAAGAGCGCCGCCCCCAGGGCCACGAGGTCCTCGCGCTTGGCGGTGTAGCTCATCAGGGTCGGACGCGTGATGAACAGCGAGCCCTTTTGCGACAGCTGGATCAGGTCGACCGGCGCCACCGGCCCGGAAGCATTGCCGAAGGAGACCATCATCCCCATCGGACGCAGGCTGTCCAAAGAGCCGGCGAAAGTGGCCTGACCGACCCCGTCGTAGACCACCGCCACGCCCTCACCGCCCGTCAGCTCGCGCACACGGGGCGCAAAGGCGGCTTCGCTGTAATTGATCACATGATCGCAGCCATGCGCCCGCGCCAGCTCAGCCTTGGCCGCCGAGCCAACGGTGCCGATCACCGTTGCCCCGAGCGCCTTCGCCCACTGACAGGCAATCAGCCCAACGCCGCCTGCCGCAGCGTGGACCAACACGGCATCGCCCGCCTGTACCGGGAAAGTCCGGCGCAGCAGATACGCCGCCGTCAGCCCTTGCAGCATCATGGCGGCCGCCGTGTCGAAATCGATGCTGTCCGGCAGGATCAGCAGCCGATGGGCAGGCATATTGCGCACTTCGGCGTAGGCGCCAATCGGCCCGCCGGCATAGGCCACGCGATCGCCCACCCGCAGCTCGGTCACGCCCTCGCCCACCGCCTCGACCACCCCGGCCCCTTCCAGCCCAAGGCCGGACGGTAGCGGCACCGGATAGAGGCCGGTGCGATGGTAGGTATCGATATAGTTCAAGCCCACCGCCGCCTGGCGAACCCGAACCTCGCCGGCTGCCGGTGACGGCACGTCGACCGGCTCCCAGGACAAGACCTCGGGACCGCCGATCTGATGGATACGGATGGCATGTGGCATGACGTGCTCCTCATTATTATTCTGGGAAAAGAAGAGGGTATCACTCTGGTCGGGCGCGATCTACCGTGGGGCATTGCGGTGGCGTTAGCCCCCATGCACGCCCCCGCCAAGCAGCAGGCGCAAGCACGGAACTCCGGCGCCCGCCGCCACTCCAAGCGCGCATGAACCATCCTGGCAACAAATCCCATCTCCCGAGCAAGCCCTGCCTCGTCTGCGGCCGCCCGATGACCTGGCGGCGCAAGTGGGCGCGCACCTGGGCCTCGGTCAAGTACTGCTCCAGCGCCTGCCGGATCAAAGGCGCGGCGTGAGCCGGCTGTTCCTGATCCTCGGCGACCAGCTGCATCCGGACCCGCATCCGCTGCTGGTCGATTTTGATCCGGCACGCGATCGGCTCCTGATGATCGAGGCACCGGTCGAATCCACCCACGCCTGGAGTCACAAGGCACGCATCGCGCTCTTTCTGGCCGGCATGCGGCATCGCGCGGCGGCCTTCCGGGCGGCAGGCCAGCCCCTCGATTACCTGCAGCTGGGCATGCACCCGCACGCCGATCTGGCCAGCGCACTGGCGGCGGCCATTCGGGCCACGCCCACGCGCGCCGTGGTCATGCTGGAGGCCGGCGATCACCGCGTCCAGGAAAGTCTGCAGCAGACCTGCGATGCCGCCGGCTGCCCGCTCCTGATTCGTCCGGATCCGCACTTCCTGTGCTCGCTCGATGACTTCATGGCTTGGGCGGGCGAGAAGCCCAATCTGCGCCTCGAGTTTTTCTACCGCTGGCAGCGCAAACGCCACCATATCCTGATGCAGGACGGCCAGCCGCTGGGCGGCCAGTGGAATTTCGATGCGGACAACCGTCAGGCCTTCGGCCGCCAGGGGCCGGGCATGGTCCCCGAAGCGCTGCGTTTTGCACCGGATGCAATCACCCAAAACGTGCTCGCCGATGTTGAACAGCACTTCCCTCGCCATCCGGGGCGCCTTGACCGCTTTGGTTGGCCGGTCACCCCAGCCCAGGCCAAGGCCGCGCTCGATGACTTTGTCCGGCATCGCCTGCCCGCCTTTGGCCAGTGGCAGGATGCGATGTGGGAGGACGAGGCGTTTTTGTGGCATTCACTGCTGTCGACCGCCCTGAACCTGAAGTTGATTCATCCGCGCACGGTGATCGACGCCGTACTCGCCGCCCATGCCGCCGGGCGGGTCCCGCTCCCCGCAGCCGAAGGCTTCATCCGGCAGATTCTCGGCTGGCGCGAATTCGTGCGCGGCATTTACTGGCGCCAGATGCCGCACCTCGCCCGGGCCAATCAATACGGCCACGACACGCCGTTGCCAGCCTGGTTCTGGACAGGCAACACGCAGGCCCGCTGTCTGTCAGCGACCACCCGGCAGACGCTGGAATACGGCTATGCCCACCATATTCAGCGCCTGATGGTGACCGGCAATTTCGCGCTGATTGCCGGCCTGAATCCGGCCCAGGTCGCGGATTGGTATCTCGCCGTGTATGTCGACGCGGTCGACTGGGTAGAAGCGCCCAATACCCTGGGCATGGCGCTGCACGCCTGGCCGGGCATGACGAGCAAGCCCTACTGCGCAAGCGGCGCCTACATCAAGCGCATGAGCAATTACTGCCAGGGCTGCCGCTACCAGCCGCAGCAGCGCACCGGCCCCGACGCCTGCCCGTTCACCACCTTTTATTGGGACTTTCTGAGCCGCCATGCCGAACGCTTCCGGCAGAACCCGCGCATGGCGATGCCCCTGAAAAACCTGGATCGGCTCAGCCCGGCCGAACGTGAAGCAATCCGCAGCCAGGCAGCGCAGCTTCGACGTCAGCTGGATACGCTCTGAGTTCAGCAGGGCGTCAGCTTGGCGTACTCCAAGGCCAGCCACTTCATCCCGACGCCACCGCCGAAATTGACCTGCACGCGGGCATCCGCCCCGCGCCCTTCGGTCGCGACGATAACCCCGACACCGAACTTGGCATGCGCCACCGTCTGGCCGATGCGCAGGCCGCCCGGCGCAGGCGATTCTTCGTAGCGGGTGGCGGTCGACCGTCGCCCAGTGCCATAAACCGGCTCCGGCGCGGCCCGCTTGTTCAAGCGCAACAGCAGCGTGTCCGGAATCTCATCGAGGAAGGAGGACGGCGTGCAGTAGCGCGTCTGACCGTGCAGCATGCGGGTCTGGGCGCAGGAAATGTAGAGGCGCTGGCGGGCCCGGGTCACCGCCACATACATCAGACGGCGCTCTTCCTCCAGGCCGTCGCGACCTTCATTGACCGAATTGTCGTGCGGGAAGAGCCCCTGCTCCAGGCCGGTGATGAAGACGATATCGAATTCAAGCCCCTTGGCCGCATGCACGGACATCATCTGGACCGCCTCCTGGCCTTCGCCCGCCTGGTGCTCGCCGGCCTCCAGCGAAGCCAGGGTCAGGAAGGAAACCAATGCGCCGCCTTCACCGATGGCCCCTTCGTCATCGACGAAGCTGGCGGCGGCGTTGATCAGTTCATCCAGGTTTTCCAGACGGTCCTGCCCTTCCTTCTCGGTGCGGTAATGCTGCGTCAGGCCGGAACGCTCGATCACATGCTCGACCATCTCCGGCAGCGGCAGATTGGCAGTTTCCTGGCGCAGGCCTTCAATCAGGCGAATGAAGGCCCCCACAGCCTGCCCGGCCTTGCCGGTCAGGGAGGCGGCGGCGTTGTAGAGGCTGGAATTGGTCTGATGCGCCGCAGCCTGCAGATTTTCCAGCGAACGCGCCCCAATGCCGCGCGTCGGGAAATTGACCACGCGCAGGAAGGCCGTGTCGTCATCCGGATTGGTCAGCAGACGCAGATAGGCCAGCGCATGCTTGATTTCCTGACGCTCGAAGAAGCGCAGCCCCCCATACACCTTGTAGGGCACATTCTTCGTGAACAGCTCGTTTTCAATGACGCGGGACTGGGCATTGGACCGATACAGGATGGCGATTTGCGTCGGCGAGGCCCCATCGCGGACCAGCTCGCGGATTTCATCGACGACGAAACGCGCCTCATCCAGATCGGAATAGGCCTCAAAAGCACGGATCGGCTCGCCATCGCCCGCCGCCGTCCACAGGTTCTTGCCCAGGCGGTCCTGATTGTTCTTGATCAACGCATTGGCCGCCGCCAGGATATTGCCGTGCGAACGGTAGTTCTGCTCCAGACGGATGATGTTGTCGCCCGCGTAATCACGCTCGAACTCGCGCATATTGCCGACCTCGGCGCCCCGGAAACGGTAGATCGACTGATCGTCATCCCCCACCGCAAAGACTTTACCGCCGCCCCCGGCCAGCAACTGGAGCCAGGCATATTGCAAACGGTTCGTATCCTGGAACTCGTCGACCAGGATGTGACGGAAGCGATCCTGATAGTGGCGGCGCAGCGGTTCGTTGCGCTGCAGCAATTCATAACAGCGCAACAACAGCTCGGCAAAATCGACCACGCCTTCGCGATTGCACTGCGCCTCGTACTCGGCGTAAAACTCGACGCGTTTCTGGGTAAAACTGTCGTAGGCCTCGGCCTGTGCGGCGCGCAGCCCCTGCTCCTTGTGCGCATTGATGAAATGGCACAGCTCGCGCGGCGGATACTTTTCGTCGTCGATATTGAGGTTCTTGAGCAGACGCTTGACCATCGCCAGCTGATCCGCCGAATCCAGAATCTGAAAGGCCTGCGGCAGGCCCGCCTCGCGGTAATGCGCGCGCAGCAAGCGATTACACAGGCCGTGGAAGGTCCCGATCCACATCCCGCGCACATTCACGGGGACCAGCGCCGACAAGCGGGCGGTCATTTCCTTCGCGGCCTTGTTGGTAAAGGTGACCGCCAGCAAACCATGCGGCCCGACCTGGCCGGTTGAAATCAGCCAGGCGATGCGCGTCGTCAGCACACGCGTTTTACCACTCCCCGCCCCGGCCAGGATCAGGGCATGCACCGGCGGCAGCGTCACTGCCTGGAGTTGTTCGGGGTTCAGGTTTGCAAGGAGATCCGACATCACCAATCACTCAAAAATCGGTTACAAAACAAAAGCATAAAACAACGGGATAATTGGTCATACCAATATGTTGCGTAAACGCACACCCGCGGGTTCAAACGCACGTTTTTTTACTATTTCGTGACGCCCCGAGAGTATACTTGCGTAAAAAATATTGCAGTGCACAAAACTTTTTTGCCCACAAGGCGTCTCAGGAATACGTGGTCACCGCCACACCAAGCAGGAGTCCCACCATGAAGAACAGCATGAATGCACCGAAGATCCTTCCCTGGATCGCCAAAAAGGCCGGCATCAGCGACGAACTGGCCCTCAAACTCTGGCGCCGCGCCGTCTCCGAAGCGGAATACCTGACCGGCAAGACCGAGGGTTCCGAATACTACGGCCTGGTACTGGAGCGTCTGCTCGCCCTGGTCGAAGACGAAACCGGCAGCGTGCCGCAATACAATCTGACCCCGGCCCCGCGCCTGTCCTGGATGTGGCACCACCAGAACCGGATGTCGATGCTCTCGCTGATGGCCGCGCAGAACACCTACCGCTTCTGGCAAAACGCCTGGGGCAACCTGTACGGCCAGCAAAAAGCTGCCTGATGGCCGCATCGGCAGGCTGCATAGGCCGCCTGCCGACTACAAGGCGACGCCGCAGCGTCGCCTTCTTTGATCAAGGTTTCTGCCGAATCTCGGCGAGCGGCAGTTGCAAGGATGCGACCAGACGCTCGGCCAGTGACTGCGCTTCGCGCTCCGTCACCAGATTCAACAGGCGCAATTCATAGCGATGACCGCCGGCCACCGCCTGCGGCACGATGCGTGGCGCGAAGCCGGCCGCACGCAGGCGGTCGTGCAGGGCCAGCACCTCGTTTTTCTCGAAGACGCCAAAGCGCAACCACCAGCGCCCCTGCTTTTGCTGCGAGCCGCCGTCGTAGAAGGGCTGGGTACGCAGGCCCCAGGTCGCGCCCTCGAAACGATCAATGGTCTGAACGGTGGGCGCTTCGCCGTGACGCGCTTCATAGACGGACAGCGGCGTAGTGAGCTCGGTCTTTTCCGCCGCCATCGGATGGCTGAACACCGCCGCGCCATCGCGCAAGGCCACGGCATCACGTGCGCTGTCGGCCGTACCGGTCAGATCGCTTTCGCTGCGCACAGCGGCGACCACCTCGCCAAAACGGACATTGATCGCCCGCTTGACCGGTGATTCTTCGTAATCATGGGAAATCAGGCGCAGATCGCCGGATTTGAGATCGATCCCACCGGAGAAGCGCCCCCCGGCCTGCTGCATCGCGTTGACCAGCACTTCGGAGCGCTCGCCGATCCGGAACGCCGACCCATCGGCGAACTCGACCACCACACGGGCCTCGGCGCCGGTCAGGATGCGGTCACGGTTCTTCAGTTGCGTCCCGGCCTCCAGCGGCAGCTTTTCGCCCCCGCGCAGCAGCCAGGCCGGTGCCTGCACGGTCTCGATGCGCGCATTCGGCGCGGCCCCGACGGTCGACGTGACGCCAACGGCCAAAACCGCAGCCAAAATCGCCGCCCCACGTTGCAGGTGATGTCGCCCCTTCGCCATCTTTGCCTCTCCAAGCATGCTCAGCCGGTATAATTGACCGATTATCGATCATTCGACGCCACTTAGCGACATCCCCATGCAGGACAAATACCTCCCCGCCGACATCGAACGCGCCGCCCAGGCGCACTGGGACAAGACTGGCGCAGCCCGCGCCGTCGAAGACGCCACCAAGCCGAAATACTACTGCCTCTCCATGTTCCCGTATCCGTCGGGCAAACTGCACATGGGGCATGTGCGGAACTATACCATCGGCGATGTGCTCTCCCGATTCCACGCGATGCAGGGTTTCAACGTACTGCAACCGATGGGCTGGGACGCCTTCGGCATGCCGGCTGAAAACGCCGCACTGGCCAACAATGTGGCGCCGGCGGGTTGGACCTACTCCAACATCGAATACATGAAGCAGCAGCTGAAGTCGCTTGGCTTTGCCATCGACTGGGAACGCGAGCTGGCCACCTGCACCCCCGAGTACTACCGCTGGGAGCAGTGGCTGTTCACCCGCCTCTATGAAAAGGGCCTGGTGTACAAGAAGCTCGGCACCGTGAACTGGGACCCGGTCGACCACACCGTGCTGGCCAACGAGCAGGTGATCGACGGCCGTGGCTGGCGCTCCGGCGCCCTGGTCGAAAAGCGCGAGATCCCCATGTATTACATGAAGATCACTGCTTACGCCGAAGAACTGCTCAGCGAACTCGACAACCTGCAAGGCTGGCCGGAACAGGTCCGCCTGATGCAAAAGAACTGGATCGGCAAGAGCACCGGCGTGCGCTTCGCCTTCCCGCTGGCCGACAATGCCGACGAGAAGCTGTGGGTATTCACCACCCGCGCCGACACCATCATGGGCGTCACTTTCGTCGCCGTCGCCGCCGAGCATCCGCTGGCCACCCGCGCCGCCGCGAACAATCCGGAACTCGCCGCCTTCATCGAAGAATGCAAGAAGGGCGGTGTCGCCGAAGCCGACATCGCCACGATGGAAAAGAAAGGGCTGCCGACCGGCATTTTCGTCACGCATCCGCTGACCGGCGAACAAGTCGAAGTCTGGGTCGGCAACTACGTGTTGATGAGCTACGGCGACGGTGCCGTGATGGCCGTGCCGGCGCACGATGAGCGCGATTTCGCATTTGCCAAGAAATACGACCTGCCGATCAAGCAAGTCATCACCGCCGAAGGCGAGACCTTCAGCCTCGACGGCTGGCAGGAGTGGTACGGCGACAAGACCAAAGGCACCTGCGTCAATTCCGGCAAGTACGACGGCCTGGCTTATGAAGCCGCCGTTGACGCCGTGGCAGCAGACCTCGCCGCCAAGGGCCTGGGCGAGAAGAAAGTGCAGTTCCGCCTGCGTGACTGGGGCATTTCCCGCCAGCGTTACTGGGGCTGCCCGATCCCGATCATCCACTGCCCGACCTGTGGCGATGTGCCGGTGCCGGACGACCAGTTGCCGGTCGTCCTGCCGGAAGACGTCGAGATCACCGGCGCCGGTTCGCCGCTGGCCCGCATGCCCGAATTTTACGAAACCACCTGTCCGAAGTGCGGCGGCCATGCCAAGCGCGAAACCGACACCATGGACACCTTCTTCGAGTCGTCCTGGTACTTCCTGCGCTATGCCTGCCCGGACAACACCACGGCCATGGTCGACGAACGCGTCCAGTACTGGTGCAAGGGCGGGATCGACCAGTACATCGGCGGCATCGAGCACGCCATCCTGCACCTGCTCTATTCGCGCTTCTTCACCAAGCTGATGCGCGATGTCGGCCTGATCGGTGATCTGGGTGAGCCCTTCGCCAACCTGCTGACCCAGGGCATGGTCGTCGCCCCGACCTTCTACCGCGAAGGCGAAAACGGCAAGAAGCTGTGGTTGAACCCGGCCGATGTCGATGTCGTGACCGACGAGCGCTGCCGCCCGACCGGTGCCACCCTCAAGGCCGACGGCCAGCCGGTGATCATCGGCGGCACCGAGAAGATGTCGAAGTCGAAGAACAACGGCGTCGACCCGCAAGCCCTGATCGAGCAATACGGTGCCGATACCGCCCGTCTGTTCATGATGTTCGCCGCGCCGCCAGATCAATCCCTGGAATGGTCCGATGCCGGCGTCGAAGGCGCCTTCCGCTTCCTGCGCCGCCTGTGGAAACTGGTGCACGATCATGTGCAACAGGGCCTGAGCGTGGCCTGCGTCAGCAATGACGGCCTCTCCACCGCCCAGACCGACCTGCGCCGCAAGCTGCACCAGACCATGCAGAAAGTGGCCGATGACTACGGTCGCCGCAAGCAGTTCAACACGGCCATCGCCGCCGTGATGGAGCTCCTCAACGCCTACGACAAGACCGATCTGGCCGATGCCGCCGGCCGCGCTCTCGGCCAGGAGTTGCTCGAAGCCGTCACCCTGCTGCTCTTCCCCATCGTGCCGCACATCGGCCAGGCCCTCTATGCCGAGCTGAAGCCGGGCGCCGATGCCGGTCGCGCAGTCTTCCCGAAGGCCGATCCGGCCGCCCTGAAGCAGGACGAAATCGAGCTGATGGTGCAGGTCAACGGCAAGCTGCGCGGTTCGATCCGGGTCGCCGCCGAAGCCGACAAAGCCAGCATCGAAGCCCTCGCCCTGGCGTCCGAAGGTGCCGTCAAGTTCATGGAAGGCAAGCCGGCGAAGAAAGTGGTCGTCGTGCCGGGCCGCCTGGTCAATATCGTCGTCTGAGGTCGCCCATGCGCCAGCGTCTGCTCCTCCTGATCGCGCTGCTTGCCACGCTCGTCGTGGCAGGCTGCGGTTTCCACCTGCGCGGTTCAGGCGGCGCAGCGATGCCCTACAAAACGCTGATGATCGCGCTGCCGGAAACCTCGGATGTCCGCATCTGGCTGGAGCGCTACATCAGCGCCGGCGGCACGACCCGGATCGTGGAGGAAGCCAGTCAGGCTGAAGCCGTTTTCCAGCAGCTGAACGACAGCCGGCAGCAAACCATCCTGAGCGTGAATGCCCAGGGCCGGGTGCGGGAATACCGCCTGCAATTGACCTATGCCTTCCGCGTCGTGGATGCCAAGGGCCGTGTGCTGGTGCCGCCGAACGAGATCCAGCTCTCGCGGGATATCAGTTTCGACGACTCCAACGTGCTGGCCAAGGATCTCGAAGCCGGGCTGCTCTGGCGCGACATGAACAACGATCTGGTCAACCAGATCATGCGTCGCCTGAGCATCGTCAAACCACGTAATCCGGACCTTGAGGCCGACGACGAGTAAATGCTGCTCAAAGGAGAACAGCTCGGCGCGCATCTCGAACGCGAGTTGCGCCCGCTCTACGTGCTTTACGGGGACGAGCCCCTGCTCGTTCTCGAAGCTGCCGACGCCATTCGCGCCAAGGCACGTCAGCAAGGCTTCAGCGAACGCGAAGTCCTGACCGTGCTGCCGCAGTTCGACTGGGGCCAACTGCTGGCTGCCGGTGGCAATCTCTCGCTGTTCGGCGACAAGAAACTGATCGACCTGCGCATTCCGGGGGGCAAGCCGGGCAAGGACGGCAGCGCCGCCCTGCAGCAGTGGTGCCAGAACCTCTCGTCCGACACCCTGCTGCTCATCACCCTGCCGGAACTCGATTGGCGGGAAGAAAAAGCCGCCTGGTTCACCACCCTGGTCAATGCCGGGGTTGCACTCAAACTGAACGCCCCGCCGCTGCTCGAATTGCCGAGCTGGATTGCAGGCCGGCTACGCCGCCAGCAGCAAACCGTCGACATGGACGGCCTGAAGTTCATTGCTGAGCGCGTGGAAGGCAACCTGCTCGCTGCCCATCAGGAAATCCAGAAGCTGGGGCTGCTTTATCCGGCCGGCAAGCTCTCGCTGGAACAGGTACGCGATGCCGTGCTCAACGTGGCCCGCTACGATCTCGATGGCTTGCGCGAAGCCCTGCTCGCCGGCGATGTGGCGCGTCTGACGCGCACGCTGGATGGCCTAATGCAGGAAGGAGAAGCGCCGCCGCTCGTGCTCTGGGCGATGAGCGAGGAAATCCGGGCCTTGTGCACAATCCGGGCGGGCCTGGATGCAGGACGGCCGCTGGATCAGTTATTGAAAGACGCGAAGGTCTGGGGACCGCGCCAGGTAGCGGTAAAAAAAGCCCTGCAAAGGCTGTCGACCGCCGCCCTTGAAGGGGCGCTACGGCATGCCGGCAAGATCGACCAGCTGGCCAAGGGGATTGGCCAGGGCAACCTGTGGGAAGAGTTCCTGCGCCTCGGCCTGCGCCTCGCCGCACTCAAGCGCTGAAGCCCTCCGTCCCGAGCCCTCGGCAGCGGGTGCTCCGGCGACGGATAGCGGCAAACCTTACTCGGCAGCGCGGGGCTCAGCCGCCGAATCGGCAGCGTCCGGTTCGAGGTCTTCCCACATGCAATCGCACTCGCAGCGAATATCGTGCAATCCCGGCTTCGATGCTTCCTGAACCAGGCACTCACCCTCGCATTCGTGCGACACCACCACCACTTTCATCTCTGCATCCACCTGGCGTTCACCATCCCAGTAGCTGCAGGTTGCACAGACCTTGACCTCGGTCGGCAGGATCAATTTTTCGGCCATGTGTTCCTCAATGGAAAGCCTTGTTTTCGTTAGGGCTAAGAGTTTACCTGCTTCTGGAAGTTCCCAGTTATTTGTATCGCTATAATCAGCTTTTGCTCAATTGCCGAAACACCATGGATATCAAGGAATACATGCAGACCGTCGGCCGCCAGGCGCGTGCCGCCTCGCGCCGCCTGACGATGGCCACGACGGCTGAAAAGAATGCCGCGCTGATGCACATCGCCAGCGCCATCCGTCGCGAAAAAGCCGCCCTTGTGGCCGCCAACCAGCTGGATCTCGATGCCGCCCGCGCCAACGGCCTGGAACCGGCCATGCTGGATCGCCTGACGCTCTCCGAAAAAGGCGTGGAATCGATGGCCGAGGGCGTCGAACAAGTCGCCAAGCTGCCGGATCCCGTCGGTGAAATCCGCGACATCAAATTCCGTCCGTCCGGCATCCAGGTCGGCAAGATGCGCGCGCCGCTCGGCGTCATCGGCATCATTTACGAAGCCCGTCCCAACGTGACCGCCGATGCGGCCGCGCTCTGCCTGAAGTCCGGCAATGCCGCCATCCTGCGCGGCGGTTCCGAAGCCATCAACAGCAACCGCGCCATCGCCGCCCTGGTTCAGGAGGGCCTGCAAGCCGCCGGCCTGCCCGCCGAGTGCGTGCAGGTGATCAACACCACCGACCGCGCCGCCGTCGGCGAACTGATCACCATGCGCGAGTTCGTCGATGTCATCGTGCCGCGCGGCGGCAAGGGCCTGATCGCCCGCCTGCTGGCCGAAGCCCGCGTGCCGATGATCCAGCACCTCGATGGCAACTGCCACGTCTATATCGAAACCGATGCCGACCCGGCCAAGGCCCTGAAGATCGTCGAAAACGCCAAGACCCAGCGCTACGGCACCTGCAACACGGCCGAGTCGCTGCTCATCGACCGCAGCATCGCCGCCGCCCAGTTGCCGGCCATCGCCGCCATGCTCACCGGCAAGGGCGTCGAACTCCGCGGCTGCGCCGAAACCTGCGCGCTCGTGCCGAACGCCGTGGCGGCGAGCGACGAGGATTACTACACCGAATTCCTGGCCCCGATCATCTCGGTCAAGGTCGTCGGCGGCTTCGATGAGGCCGTCGCCCACATCAACCAGTATTCCTCGCACCACTCGGAAGCCATCGTCACCCAGGATCACTCGAAGGCCATGCGCTTCCTGCGCGAGGTCGATTCCAGCTCGGTGATGATCAACGCCTCGACCCGTTTCGCCGATGGGTTCGAATACGGTCTCGGCGCCGAGATCGGCATTTCCACCGACAAGATCCACGCCCGCGGCCCGGTCGGCCTTGAAGGCCTGACCAGCGAGAAATGGATCGTGCTCGGCGACGGACACGTCCGCGCCTGATCCCTGAACGGGGCAATCTCCGGGATTGCCCCGCTCGCACAACAAGATGCCGCCCAGCGGCACGACACTGAGGAGACAGCACCATGAGCAAACCGACTTTCAACTGGGAAGACCCGCTGCTGCTGGACAGCCAGCTGGCCGCCGACGAGCGCCAGGTGCGTAACGCGGCGCGCAGCTTTGCCGAGAAGGCCCTGAAACCGCGCGTGCGCGACGCTTTCCGGCACGAGACGGTCGACCCGGCCATTTTCCGCGAAATGGGCGACATGGGCCTGCTCGGCCCGACCCTGCCGCCGCAATTCGGCGGTGCCGGCCTGAACTATGTCTCCTACGGCCTGATCGCCCGCGAGATCGAACGCATCGACTCCGGCTACCGCACCATGCTCAGCGTGCAATCCTCGCTGGTCATGCTGCCGATTTTCGCCTTTGGTACGGAAGCCCAGAAACAGAAATACCTGCCCAAACTCGGCAAGGGCGAATGGATCGGCTGCTTCGGCCTGACCGAGCCGAATTCCGGCTCCGACCCGGCCAGCCTCGCCACCCGCGCCCGCGCCGTGCCGGGCGGCTGGAAGCTCTCGGGCAGCAAGAACTGGATCTCCAATGCGCCGATCGCCGATGTCTTCGTCGTCTGGGCCAAGGACGACGACAACGTGATCCGCGGTTTCATCCTCGATAAGGGCATGGCCGGGCTGTCGGCGCCGGTCATTCACGGCAAGGTCGGCCTGCGTGTCGCCGTGACCGGCGAAATCGTCATGGATGAGGTGTTCGTCCCGACCGAGAACCTGCTGCCCAACGTGACCGGCCTCAAGGGCCCCTTCACCTGCCTCAACGCCGCCCGCTACGGCATCGCCTGGGGCGCGCTCGGTGCAGCCGAGGCCTGCTGGCACACGGCGCGCCAATACACGCTGGACCGCAAGCAGTTCGACAAGCCGCTCGCCGCCAACCAGCTCGTCCAGAAAAAGCTGGCCGACATGCAGACCGAAATCACCCTCGGCATCCAGGGCGCGCTGCGCCTCGGGCGCATGATGGACGATGGCAGCGCGACGCCAGAAATCGTCTCGATGATGAAACGCAACAGTTGCGGCAAGGCCCTCGACATCGCCCGCACGGCGCGCGACATGCTGGGCGGGAACGGCATTTCGGATGACTTCGGAGTGATCCGCCACGTCGTGAATCTGGAAGTGGTGAACACCTACGAAGGGACGCACGATGTGCATGCCCTGATCCTCGGGCGGGCGCAAACCGGCCTCTCGGCCTTCTGATTTTTGCCGTTTTCCGGCGGTCGACCGTCGGAAAACGCTGATTTTGCGAGCCCCCATGAAACCCGCCCCGACGCCCTACCAGGCCATCGTTGCCGCCCCCGGCTTTGCGTTGGGCATCGCGTGCGATGAGCACGCAGTGCACCAGATCGAGTTTCTCGAAGCGCAACCCGAGCAGGCGCCGGCCAATGCGCTGGCGGCAGAGGCTGCGCGCCAGATCAAGGCCTACCTCGCGGACCCGACCCGCCACTTCCAGCTGCCGCTCAGCCCCGCCGGCACGCCCTTTCAACAACGCGTCTGGGCAGAGATTGCGCGCATTCCGCTCGGGCATGTGCACACCTATGGTCAACTCGCCACCCGCCTGCACAATGCCCCCCGCGCCGTCGGCCAGGCCTGCGGTGCCAACCCCTATCCGCTGGTCGTGCCCTGCCACCGCGTGGTGGCCGCCGGCGGGCTGGGCGGCTTCAACCAACACAGCGCCGGTTTCCTGCTCGATGTGAAACGCTGGCTGCTCGCCCACGAAGGCATGCCCCTTGCCCATCCGCCCTGCTGACCAAGGCGAGATCGACGCCTTCTGCGATGCCTTGTGGCTGGAGGACGGCCTCGCCAAAGCCACGCTCGACAGTTACCGGACCGACCTCGGCCAGCTCGCACGCTGGCTCGACGCAGGGCAACACGAAGCCCTGCTCGACCTGCGCGATCTCACGCTGAGCGCCTTCGTCGCGCATCTGGCCGCCCAGACCAAGGCCAGTTCGCAAGCCCGCTACCTGTCGACCCTGCGCCGCTTTTTCCGCTGGCAGGTCGCACGCGGGCGGCTGGCCAGCGATCCGACCCTGAAACTCGCCAACCCCAGCCGCCCGAGCCGTCTGCCCAAGGTGCTCTCGGAGAAACAGGTCGAGGCTTTGCTCAATGCGCCGGACACCGGCAACGAACTGGGCCTGCGCGACCGCGCCATGCTGGAGACGCTCTACGCCACCGGTCTGCGCGTCTCGGAACTGGTCAATCTGAAGCTGCATGAAGTCAGCCTCGCCGACGGTGTCCTGCGCGCCTTCGGCAAGGGCAGCAAGGAACGGCTGGTACCGCTCGGGGCCGAGGCCATCGACTGGATTCAGAACTATCTCGATGCGGCCCGCCTCAGCCTGCTCAAAGGCCAACACAGCGACGACCTGTTTGTCACGGCGCGCGGCGGCGCAATGACCCGCCAGGCCTTCTGGCAGCTGATCAAGCGCTATGCGCTGCAGGCCGGCATCGACCCCGCCCGCCTCTCGCCCCACGTGCTGCGCCATGCCTTTGCCACCCACCTGCTCAACCACGGCGCCGACCTGCGCGTGGTCCAGTTGCTGCTCGGCCATGCCGATATCACGACCACGCAGATTTACACCCACGTCGCCCGTGAACGCCTGAAAACACTGCATGCAGTTCATCATCCCAGAGGCTAGAATAGGGATGCAGTCATCGATAGAACAATAATCAGTGCGCCCGACAGAGACGCACGGGGGAGAGGAATCGAATGAACGCATGGATTCGATGTGTGTGCCTGCCGGCCCTGGCTTTTTTGGCCCTGGCAGGCTGTGGACCGCAGGAACCGATCCGGATCGGCCTGATGGCCGGCTTATCCGACAAGGGCTCCGATTTTGGCGAAAGCGTGCGCAATGGCGTCATCCTCGCCATCGAGCATCAGAATCAGGCCGGCGGCATCCACGGCCGCCCGATCGAGCTGATCGTCCGTGACGACGGCCAGGACCCCGACCTGGCCATTCGCGCCGCCCGCGAACTGATCGCCCTCAAGCCGGAAATCGTGATCGGCCCGGTGACCAGCGCCATGGCCAAGATCGTCATCCCGATGATGAATGAAGCCGGCCTGACCGCGATCAGCCCGACCGTGGCCTCGACCGACTTCAAGGGGCTGGACGATGCCTTCTTTCGCGTCAACCGGACCACCGCCGAGGCGGCCGAGCATCACGCCGGCGTGCTGTACCAGCGCGGCGCGCGGCGGGTGGGCCTGGTCTACGACATCGCCAACCGTCCCTATTCCGAAACCTGGCTCAAGGCCTTCACGCAGCGCTTTGAAGCGCTGGGCGGCACGGTCAGCGGCAGCGTGAGCTTCGATTCGATCGGCGCCCCCACCTACGCCGACCTGATTCAGAAACTGCAGCGCCAGCATCCGGACGCCCTCCTCTTCATCGCCAGCACCCTGGACACCGCCCGCCTCTGCCAGCAGGCCCGCCGCATTGCCCCCAATCTGCCCCTGAGTAGCACGGAATGGGCGGCTTCCGGCGAACTCCTGGCGGAGATGGGCGGCAGCGCCGTCGATGGTCTCCTGATCGCCCACGCTTACAACCGGGATGATCCGAATCTGCCCTACCAGAATTTCAAGCACGCCTTCAAAGCGCGCTTCCAGCGGGAGTTCGGCTCGTTTTCCCTGCTGGCCTACGACACCGCCAATGTGGTCTTCACCGCGCTCAAGAAACGCCAGCCCGGAGAAAGCATGAAACAGGCGTTGCTCCGCCACGGCCCCTACCAAGGGCTGCAACAGGAAATCCGTTTTGATGACTTCGGCGACACAACGCGCCAGGTCTTCTTCACCGAAATCCGCAACGGCCAGCCGGTACAGGTGCAATGAAGCGTTTTCTACCCAGCGAACTCCGGCTGCCGACCTACCTCGGGCTGCTCCTCGGCCTGACGTCGCTGCTCACCTTTGCCGTACTGACGACGATTTTCCTGCTCACCCGCATTCCGCAGCTGGAAAACGAAATCCGCATTCGCGCCGAGGGCGACGCGCGCGAGCAGGTCTTGCGGATCGAACTGCAATTGGGCGCGGTACAGGATCAGCTCGCGCTGCTCAGCGAAGCCCTCGCCCGGGGCGCGCCGGACGCGCTGCTGCGGCGCGTCGTCGGCGAAGGGCAAACCTTTCGGGCGCTGTATCTGGTCAACGGCCGCGGCCTGGTCACGGCCGCCGCACTCGCGCCGCAATACGCACATCTGGAAACCGAAGCCCTCGGCAGCGACCTCTCTGCGGCGCCGATCCTGACCGAGGCACGCCGCCAGCGACGCGCCTTATGGACGGACAAATACCTCTCCGCCCTGACCGGCATCGTCACCGTGGGCGTCACGCTGCCGGTCGGCAACGATCAGGTGCTGCTCGGCGAAATGCCGCTCAGCTACCTGCTCAATATCGTGAAGCAGACGCGCGGCGAAAGCGGGCGGGCCATCTGGGTGGTCGACCAGCGCGGCGAATTGCTCGCCGATACCGAATCGGAAACCCGTGCCGGCAGTCAGAACCTCTATTCCTCGCCGCTCCTGAAGGCCATTCTCGCCGATCAGCCCCTGCCCCACCAGTTTTCGCTCGACGGCCACGATTACTACGTGGGCGGTGCCCGTTCCAAAACCATCGGCTGGTCCTTCATCGCCCGCACCCCGGCGGGGCTGGAACACCCGGAAATCCGCACCACCATCCTGATCGTCTGCGGCGGCTTCCTGGCCTCCCTGCTGATTGGCACCTCGCTGGCACTCTCCGGGGCGGGACGCCTGCTCCGGCCGCTCTCCGGCATCGTCCAGCAGGCCCACCAGACCGCACAGGGCAAGCTCGCGCCCGCCTGGCCACGGGGCCGCATTGCCGAATTCAACCGCCTCTCGCAGGACATTGGCGCCATGGCGAGCGCCATCCTGGCGCGCGAACAGAAAGCCCTGGCCGTCTTCAACACCTCGCCCGTCCCGATGCAGTTTTCCCGCTTCGATGGCGACTGCGCCATCCTCGACATCAACGAGGCCTGGGTTCGTCAGTTTGAACGCCCCAAGCCTGCCGTACTCGGCCGCACCGGGCTGCAAATCGGGCTGTGGCAAAACCCGCCCGACCGCAACGCCCTCATTGCGGCGGCACAGCGGCATGGCCATGCCGCAGGCGAAGCCACGCTGCTGACGGCAAGCGGCACCGCGCTGCTCTGCAAGATTTCCGTGCAGGTCATGGAAACCCATGGCGAGCGCTTCCTGATCTGGGCCGAGGAAGACATCACCGATCTGCGCCGTTACGAGAACAGCCTGCACGAACTGAACGCCACCCTCGAAGCCCGCGTACAGGAGCGCACCGCCGCCCTGACCGAGGCCAAGGAAGCCGCAGAAGCTGCCAGCCGCGCCAAGAGCGCCTTCCTGGCCAACATGAGCCATGAAATCCGCACGCCGCTCAACGCCATCAGCGGCATGGCCCACCTGATGCGGCGCAACGGCCTGCCTGCCGAGCAGGAAACCCGACTGAGCAAACTGGAAACCGCCTCCACACACCTGCAGGAAATCATCAACATGGTGCTCGATCTCTCAAAGATCGACGCCGGCAAACTGGTCCTGGAGCATGCCCCTTTCCAGCCCGCCGCCCTGTTCGAGAATGTGCGCAGCATGCTGCAGGAGCGGGCGCAGGCCAAACACCTGGCCCTGACGGTCGACCTGCCTGCAC
Source organism: Dechloromonas sp. ZS-1 (assembly GCF_039649255.1). Taxonomy (NCBI): domain Bacteria; kingdom Pseudomonadati; phylum Pseudomonadota; class Betaproteobacteria; order Rhodocyclales; family Azonexaceae; genus Dechloromonas; species Dechloromonas sp. ZS-1. The sequence continues at coordinate 433,308 of NZ_JBDIYD010000003.1, forward strand.
TGCCCGAAACCCTGCTCGGCGACGCCACCCGCCTGCAGCAGGCGCTCCTCAACTACGCCGCGAATGCGATCAAATTCACGGAGCGGGGCGAAGTCGCCCTGAGCGCCCGGATCGAAGACGAAACGGCCCAAGACATCAGCCTGCGCTTCATTGTCCGCGACACCGGCATCGGCATTGCGCCCGAAGCGCAGGCACGGCTCTTTTCCGCCTTTGAGCAGGCCGACAACTCGATCACCCGCAAATACGGCGGCACCGGCCTCGGCCTCGCCATCACCGCCAAAATTGCCGAAGCCATGGGCGGCAGCGTCGGCGTCAGCAGCATTCAGGGAGAAGGAAGCACCTTCTGGTTCACGGTGCGTCTGACCCGCCCCGATCAAACCCAGGCGCACCCGCCGCGCCCGAACGAACGTGATCCGGAAGAACGCTTGCGCAAGCACTATGCCGAACGCCGCATCCTGCTCGTCGAGGATGAGCCGATCAATCGCGAGATCGCCCTCATGCTGCTGGCCGATGCCGGCCTCAGCGCTGACGTCGCCGAAAATGGGCTGGAGGCGGTTGCGGCCGCAGAAGCCCGCACCTACGACCTGATCCTGATGGACATGCAGATGCCCGAACTGGACGGCCTCGCCGCGACGCAACGCATCCGGATGCTGCCCGCGCATCGCCAGACGCCGGTCATTGCCCTCACGGCCAACGCCTTCGCCGAAGACCGGACGCGCTGCCGCGACGCCGGCATGACGGACTTCATCGCCAAACCGGTCGATCCCGAACTCTTCTACCACCTGATTCTGGCCACGTTTTCGGGTCGACCGCCGGTGGCGTAAACTACGCATCTGACGACTTTTTCCCGAGCACCACCATGAGCAAGCAGGACCACGCCCCGGAAACCCAGGCCACGAAATTTCTCAAGGCCCACAAAATTCCGTTTTCGAACCACCTGTACGCCTACGAGGAACATGGTGGCACCAAGGTCTCGGCGCGCGAGCTCAACGTCGATGAGCACGCCGTGGTCAAAACCCTGATCTTCGAAGACGAAAACGCCAAGCCGCTGGTCGTCCTGATGCATGGCGACTGCAAGGTCTCGACCAAGGAACTCGCCCGCCAGGTGGGCTGCAAGAAGATCGAACCCTGCAAGCCGGAAGTCGCCAACCGCCATACCGGCTATCTGGTCGGCGGCACCAGCCCCTTCGGCACCAAGAAGGCAATGCCCATCTACCTGGAAAAGACCATCCTGGACCTGCCGCTGATCTATATCAACGGCGGACGTCGCGGCTATCTGGTCGGCGTGCATCCGCACGACATCGTGCGCACGCTGCAGCCCAAGGTGGTTGAAGCCGCCCTGAAGGGTTGATTTAATAAAACAATCGCATTGATTCAATCAATCGATTGGATCAATCAAGCCAGCGGGCGTATCGTTCTCCCATCACGCAGGAGAACCGCCATGACCCAGCTTGTCATTCGTCACTACGCCCGCCCCACCGCCCGCCGCCATCTCTGGATCGGCCTGGCCATGGCCCTCATCGGCCTCGCCTTCGGGCTGGAACAGGCCGGGCACTGGTTTGCCGCCCATCCGATGGCGGCCGCCGGCTTGCAGGCCAGTTTTCTGGCCGGATTGGCCACCGGCCTCGGCGCAATTCCGGTGCTGTTCATGCGTCGACCGCAGGCCGACTGGATGGCCCCGATGCTCGGTCTCGCCGGCGGCATGATGCTCGCGGCCAGCCTGTTTTCCCTCCTTGTCCCGGCCGTCGGCCATGTCGCGGAGAGCGTCACGCCGCTTGCCCTCGGTCTCGCCACGGCAGCCGCGCTGATGGGCGGCGCCTGGGCCATGCACACGATGGATCGCCGCATGCCGCACGCCCATGTAGAAAACATCGATCAGGCCAGCGTGGCGCCCCGCCTCGGCCTCGTCGTCACGGCCATTGCCTTGCACAACGTGCCGGAAGGACTGGCCGTCGGGGTCGCTGCGGCGGCCGGAGTGGATCACGGCATGAGCCTGGGCATTGCGCTGCAGAACATTCCGGAAGGCTGGATCGTCGCCAGCGCCCTCCTCGCCATCGGCACCGCGCCCTGGCGGGCTGCCCTCTTCGCCCTGGGCACGGGCTTGGTCGAGCCAGTGGGCGGTCTCTTCGGTGTGCTCGCCAGCAGCATCGCCGGTGATGCCTTGCCGCTCGCCCTCGCCGCCGCAGCCGGTGCCATGCTCTGGGTGGTCAGCCACGAGCTGATTCCAGCCTCGCACCGCCCCGGCAAGGAAGCCGCCGGCACCGCCGGCCTGGTCACGGGTTTTGCGGCCATGGCCCTGATTGCCGGGCTGGCCTGAGCATGAAAAAAGCCCGCCAAGCGGCGGGCTTTGGGTGTCTGCCAGCGCCCCGATCAGGCCTTGGCAAATTCGGCCAGCAGCGGCTGCAGTTCGCCAGCCTGGTACATCTCTTTCATGATGTCGCAGCCACCGATGAACTCACCCTTGATGTAGAGCTGCGGGATGGTCGGCCAGTTGGCGTAGTCCTTGATGCCTTGGCGGATTTCGGCGTCGGCCAGCACGTTGACCGTCACGAAGTCGGTCACGCCGCACAGCTTGAGGACCTGCACGGCAGTGGCCGAGAAGCCGCACTGCGGGAAGCGGGCATCGCCCTTCATGTAGAGGACAACCGGGTTGGTGGTGACGGTTTCGTGGATGCGTTGCTGAACGTCGGACATGCTAACTCCAGTTTAAAGATGGGCCCCTGAAACACGGTCGATGCCGGCCAGGTCGGGATGGGTGAATGCGGCTTGGAACCCTGCCGCGGTCAATAAGTTCCGGCTGGCTTCGCCCTGGTCGTAACCGTGCTCGAAGAGCAGGTGGCCAGCCGGTTTCAAGCAGGACGCCGCATCCGCCACGATGGCGCGGATGCAGGCGAGGCCATCGGCGCCGTCGGTGAGCGCCATCTGCGGCTCGAACGGCAGGCCGTTCAAGGCCAGGTGCGGGTCGCCCGCCGCCACGTAAGGCGGGTTGGAAACGATCAGATCGAAGCGTTCACCGGCCAGCGGCGCAAACCAGCTCCCTGCGCGGAAATCGACGCGGGCACCGAGGCGCCCGGCATTGGTCCGGGCCACGGCCAAGGCGGCGGGCGACAGATCGACCGCCAGCACCTCGGCCTGCGGGCATTCGAGCGCCAGCGAGATGGCGACGATGCCGGAGCCGGTGCCGAGATCGACGATGCGCGGCCGCTCAAGCCCCTGCATCCGGGCCAGCGCCAGTTCGATGAGGACTTCGGTTTCCGGGCGCGGGATGAGCACATCCGGCGAGACCTGAAAAATACGCCCGCGGAACTCGGCTTCGCCGACCAGATACGCCAGCGGCTCCCCGGCGGCGCGGCGCTCGACCCACGCCAGGTACTGCGCCCAGGCCGGGGCGATGACCGGCGTTTCCGGGCGGGCCAGCAGGTCGGTATGCGTGCAGCCCGTCGCGTATTCGAGCAACAGGCGGGCATCCAGCCGGTCGATCTTGCCGCGGGCGACGGTCAACGCTTCGCCAAGGGTCATTTTCAGTGCTGCTCCGCCAGTTCGGCCAGGAGGTCGGCCTGATGTTCGGCAGCCAGCGCATCGAGCACTTCATCCATATCGCCTTCCATGATCGCGCCAATCTTGTACAAAGTCAGGTTGATACGATGGTCGGTCACGCGGCCCTGCGGGAAGTTGTAGGTACGGATGCGTTCGGAACGGTCACCGGAGCCGATCAGGCTCTTGCGCGTACTGGCGATCTTGTTCTGCTGCTCGCGCAGCTGGATGTCCTTGATCCGGGCCGCCAGCACCTTCATGGCCGAGGCCTTGTTGGCGTGCTGCGAACGGCCGTCCTGACATTCGGCCACGATGCCGGTCGGCAGGTGGGTGATGCGCACGGCCGAGTCGGTTTTGTTGATGTGCTGACCGCCCGCGCCCGAAGCGCGGAAGGTGTCGATGCGCAGGTCGGCCGGATTGAGGTTCACATCCTCGACCTCGTCGGCCTCCGGCATCACGGCCACGGTACAGGCCGAGGTGTGGATACGCCCCTGGGTTTCGGTGGCCGGCACGCGCTGCACGCGGTGGCCGCCGGATTCGAACTTGAGGCGCGAATAGGCGCCGTAGCCGCCAATCCGGCAAATGACTTCCTTGTAGCCGCCGAGATCGGACTCGCTGGCCGACATGACCTCGACCTGCCAGCGCTGACGCTCGGCATAGCGCGAATACATGCGGAAGAGATCGCCGGCAAACAGCGCGGATTCATCGCCGCCCGTCCCGGCACGGATTTCCAGCAGCACGCTCTTGTCGTCGTTGGGATCTTTCGGCAGCAGCAGTTTTTGCAGCGCGAGCTCGAGCGCAGGCAGACGGGCCTTGGCGGTGGCGATTTCCTCTTCGGCAAAGTCACGCATGTCCGGATCGGCCAGCATGGCCTCGGCATCCAGAATGTCGTTCTCGGCCTGACGGAAGGCATTGAACTCCAGTGCCACCGGCTCGACCTCGGCGCGCTCCCGCGTCAGTTTGCGGAACTGATCCATGTTGTTGGCGGCGTCCGGCGCGGCCAGCATGCGGTCGATCTCGTCCAGGCGGTCGACAAGCAATTCAAGTTTCTGACGGATGGAGGGTTTCATGGGCGAACGGTCAAACGACAACGAGCCGGCCCCGGCACGCGGCCGGTGCGCTACTCGCCGGAATGCAGGTGGAAAAGACGCTCGGCGGCGTGCTGCAGGCTGGCCCGCTCGCTGCCCTCGGCAGCATTCAGGGTCTGCGTCGGCGCGTGCAGGAATTTATTGGTCAGGCGCTGCGACAGGTGCTCCAGCACCTTGTCCGGCGCTTCGCCCTTGGCCAGCAGCTTCATCGCATGCTCCATCTCGTGGCGGCGCATGCGCTCGGCGCTGTCGCGCAGGGCGCGGATGACCGGCACGGTATGGCGGGATTGCAACCAGGACTGAAAATCCTGAACGCGCTGGGCAATGATGTCTTCGGCCTCGATCACGGCCGCCTGGCGGGATTCAAGCCCGCTCTCGACGACCTGCGCGAGGTCATCGACGGTGTACAGGAACACATCGTCGAGCTTGCCGACTTCTTCTTCGATGTCGCGCGGCACGGCCAGATCGACCATGAACACCGGACGATGCCGGCGCGCCTTGATGGCGCGTTCGACCATGCCGAGCCCGATGATGGGCAGCGGGCTGGCCGTACAGGAAACCACGATGTCGTGCTGGGCCAGATGTTCGCCCAATTCGTCGAGACGGATGGCGGTGCCACCATATTGCTCGGCCAGCGCCCGACCGCGCTCGATGGTACGGTTGGCGATGGTGACCTGCTTCGGCTTCTGGGCGCAGAAATGGGCGGCGCACAGCTCGATCATCTCGCCGGCCCCGATGAACAGGATGCGCTGATCGGCAATCCGCTCGAAGATGCGCTCGGCGAGATGCACGCCGGCCGCCGCCATGGAGACGATATTGGCGCCGATGGCGGTGGTCGTCCGCACTTCCTTGGCAACCGAGAAGGAACGCTGGAAGAGTTTGTGCAGTTGCGTGCCCAGCGTGCCGGTTTCTTCGGCGGCACGCACCGCATCCTTCATCTGGCCGAGGATCTGCGGTTCCCCGATGACCATGGAGTCGAGGCCGGAGGCCACGCGGAACGCATGGCGGATCGCTGCCGGCTGGTCGTGGGTGTACAGGTAGGGCGCGATGTCATCGCGCGGAATCTGGTGGTAGTGCGAGAGCCAGTCGATGACGACATCGGGCGTCTCGGCCGCGCAGTAGATTTCGGTCCGGTTGCAGGTCGACAGGATGGCGACCTCCTTGACCGGCTGATTGTGCGTCAGGTCGGCCAGGGCATGCTGCAATTTATCGGCGCCAAAAGCCACGCGTTCGCGGATCGCGAGCGGAGCGGAATGATGGTTGAGGCCGAGCGTGAAAATCACCGGAGATGCCGAAACGAGGGAAAACGGGGGCCGATTATACCATTCAGCCCCCGTGGCCTTTTTCGATCTGAATCAGAACAGGAAGGCTTGTTTTTCCGGCGCCGGGCGCGGCTGGTTGTCGGCCCCGAACACGCGCATCTGGCGGGGACGGAACCAGACCTGCTGGCCAACCACCAGTTGCAGGGCTTCGTGACGCTCGCGCGAGAGCTCGACCTCGACGATTTCGGCATCGTGCTGCAACTCGATCCGCACCACCGGCCCGATCGGATGCACATGCGACACGGTGGCCGGCATGCCGTTTTCCAGGAGCACATTGGAGAGATCGATGTCGTGCGGACGCACAAAGGCCGTGGCCTTGTCGGCCTTGTTCGCCGTGGCTTCACGCTCGACCTCGGCGTAACCGCCCTGCACCCGGCTGTGGAAAACGTTCACATTGCCCAGGAACTGATAGACGAACGGCGTGGCGGGCGAGGAATACACCTCGTCCGGCGAGCCGATCTGCTCGATCTTGCCGTGGTTCATGACGACCACACGGTCGGCGACCTCCAGCGCCTCTTCCTGATCGTGCGTCACGAACACGGAGGAGATGTGCATGTCGTCGTGCAGGCGGCGCAGCCAGCGGCGCAGTTCCTTGCGCACCTTGGTATCGAGCGCGCCGAACGGCTCGTCGAGCAGGAGCACCTTGGGTTCGACGGCCAGGGCGCGGGCGAGCGCAATCCGCTGACGCTGACCGCCGGAGAGCTGCGAGGGGTAACGGTCGGCCAGCCAGTCCAGCTGGACGAGGCCGAGCAGTTCCATGACCCGGCGCTTGATCTCGGCATCCGACGGGCGTTCCTTGCGCGGTTTGACGCGCAGACCGAAGGCCACATTCTCGAACACCGTCATGTGACGGAACAGCGCGTAATGCTGGAAGACAAAACCGACATTGCGCTCACGGGCGTGCAGATGCGTTGCCTCGGCACCGGAGAAGAGAATGTCGCCCTGATCGGCGGTTTCCATGCCGGCGATGATGCGCAGCAGCGTGGTCTTGCCGCAACCGGAGGGGCCGAGCAGTGCAACCAGTTCGCCGGTCGGGATATCGAGGTTGATATTGTCGAGCGCGACGAAATTGCCGAAGCGCTTGGAGATATTGCGGATTTCGATGCTCATGATGTTTTCTCGCCGGGTAGTTCTGCATTCAGCATGTCGGTTTCCTTCTTCATACGCCATTCAACGATGGTCTTGGCGACCAGCGTGACGAGCGCCAGCAAGGCGAGCACCGACGCTGCAGCGAAGGCGCCGATGGCGTTGTATTCGTTGTAGAGGATTTCGACGTGCAGCGGCAGCGTGTTGGTCTCGCCGCGGATGTGGCCGGAGACCACCGACACCGCGCCGAATTCGCCCATCGCCCGGGCATTCGACAGGATCACGCCGTAGAGCAGGCCCCACTTGATGTTGGGCAGGGTGACGCGCCAGAACATCTGCCAGCCGGAAGCGCCAAGCGAAATCGCCGCCTCCTCCTCGTCTTTGCCCTGCGACTGCATCAGGGGAATCAGTTCGCGGGCGATGAAGGGGAAGGTGATGAACAGCGTGGCGATGATCATGCCGGGGACAGCGAAGATGATCTTCACGTCCTTGGCTGCCAGCCACTCGCCGAAATAGCCCTGGGAACCGAACATCAGGATGAAGATCAGGCCCGCCACCACCGGCGACACGGCAAAAGGCAGGTCGATCAGCGTGATCAGCAGGCTCTTGCCCCGGAAATCGAATTTCGCGATGGCCCAGGCCGCTGCCACGCCAAACAGGATATTGAAAGGCAGCACGGCGAGTGCGATGACGACGGTCAACCAGATGGCGGAGCGGGTTTCCGGATCGCCCAGCGCCGCCAGATACACCGGGACGCCTTGCGCCAGCGCTTCGACGAACACGGCCAGCAAGGGCATGCCGAGGAAGAAGAAGAGGAAGCCCAGCGCGATGGCGAGCAGGGTATAGCGTACCCAGGCCGGTTCCTGGGTGGCGCGGGTCAGTTTGTTGTGGCTCATGCGCCCTCCCCTTGCTTGGCTTTACCGGCAGCCACTTCGAGCGGCTCGGTGTTTTTGTGCCGATTCGCCGCCCACCATTGCAGGGCATTGATGACCAACAAGAGCACGAAGGAAATGGCCAGCATGACCACGGCCAGCGCCGTCGCGCCGAGCACGTCGTACTGCTCCAGTTTGGAGATGATCAGCAGCGGCACGATTTCGGAGACCAGCGGAATGTTGCCGGCAATGAAGATGACCGAACCAAACTCGCCGAGCGCCCGCGCGAAGGCCAGCGCAAACCCGGTGAGCAGGGCCGGGCCGATGGCCGGAAAGATCACCTTGGCAAAGGTCTGCCAGCGCGAGGCGCCCAGCGTCGCCGCCGCCTCCTCGACCTCGGTTTCGATATCCTCGATCACCGGCTGCAGGGTCCGCACAACAAAAGGCAGTGTGACGAAAGTCAACGCGACGATGATACCGAGCGGCGTATACGCCACCTTGATGCCCAGCGGCTCCAGATACTGGCCAAGCCAGCCGTTGCCGGCATACAGCGTGGCCAGCGTGATCCCGGCCACGGCGGTGGGCAGCGCGAAAGGCAGATCGACCAGGGCATCGACAAAACGCTTGCCCGGGAAGGTATAGCGCACCAGTACCCAGGCCACGATCAGGCCAAAGAAGGCATTGATCAGGGCCGCGATCAGCGAGGAAACGAAGGTCACGCGAAACGCTGCAAGTGAGCGCTCACCTAACGCAATATCGAGAATCTGCGCGAAGCCCAGCTCGGAGGCCTTGAGGATCATGCCGCCGAGCGGAATCAGGATCAGAAGCGAGAGATACACCAGCGTGTAGCCCAGCGCCAGGCCAAAGCCGGGCAACACGCGTCGGGAAGGAGAAGCCATGATTTTGGGACTCTGTAGAACGTCGACCGTCGGACACGAAAAACAAAGGCCGGGCGGTCTCACCCGGCCTGTTCAAGATACCGCCGGTACTTACTTGGCGACGTACACCTGATCGAAGCTGCCGCCATCCTTGAAGTGGGTCACGAAAGCTTTGTGGGCGCCGCCGAAGACTTCATCGACGGTAAAGGTTTTCACCGGCGGGAAGAAGTGCGCGTACTTCTTGAGCAACTCGGCATCACGCGGACGCAGGTAATTCTGAGCCGCATTTTCCTGGCCTTCCTTGGACCACAAATACTCCAGATAGGCCGTTGCCTGCTTGCGCGTACCCTTCTTGTCGACCACCTTCTCGACCACGGCGACCGGGAATTCGGTCTGCATGGTCAGGCTCGGATAGACGACCTCGAAATCCCCTTTGCCGAATTCCTTGGCAATCATTTCCGCTTCGGACTCGAAGGTGATCAGCACATCGCCCAGGCGACGCTGCATGAAGGTGGTGGTGGCATCGCGGCCGCCGGCGGCAAAGAGCGGGGCATTCTTGAGCAGCTTGCCGACAAACTCCTGCGCCTTGGCATCATTGCCGCCCGGCTGCTTGAGCGCCCAGGCCCAGGCAGAAAGATAGGTATTGCGGCCGTTCCCGGTGTTTTTCGGATGCGGCACGATCACCTGCACACCCGGTGCAGCCAGGTCGCCCCAATCCTTCAGCGCCTTCGGATTGCCCTTGCGCACGATGAAGACCATGGCCGAGGTGTAGGGCGAGGCATTGTTCGGGAATTTCTTGGCCCAGTCTTTGGCGACCAAGCCCTTCTCGGCCAGGAACTCGATGTCGTTGGCCTGGTTCATGGTCACCACATCGGCTTCCAGGCCATCGGCCACGGCGCGTACCTGCTTGGTCGAACCACCATGCGACTGCTTCAGCTCCAGGCTTTCCCCCGTTTTGGCCTTCCAGTGTTTCTGGAACATCGGGTTGTAATCCTTATAGACATCGCGGGCGACGTCGTAGGAAGCGTTGAGCAGGGTCGCATCCGCCAGGGCCGCCGAAGCGGTCAGGGCAAGAATCAGCGCAGACAGGGATTTGCGGAAAACAGCCATCACAGACTCCTCTATAACCAATGGCCTAAATTTAGCCGAGGTTTATATAACGACAAAGATAATTTTTGAATTTGTTTATCTCAAAATTAAATAACAACCACCCTGTGCCACGCAGATAGCTGGTGGGTAACTCGCCAAGCGGCTATCATTCAGGTCTCCTTAGTCGCCCAATCCATCATGCGCGTTCCCTTTTCCCGTTCGTTGCCGCTCATCGCGACCGCCCTCATCCTGAGCGCCTGCGTCTCCACGAAGGATGTTCCGGTCAACAAACACATTTCGCAAAGCGGGCAACTCAAGGTGCATCCGGGCCTGCTCGGCATGCCCGTCCCGGCAGAACTGGCCGACACCATGCCGGGCGCCACCGTCGCCGAAGCACCGATCAAGATGGACGAAGTCGGCTTGCGCACGCAGCGCAGCGTCTACTTCGACCTCGATGCCACCGCCATCCGCGCCGAATTCAACCCGATGCTGCAAGCGCATGCGCGCTACCTGCAGGCCAACCCGAAGGCCCGCGTGCGCATCGAAGGGAATGCCGATGAACGCGGTAGCGCCGAATACAACCAGCGCCTCGGCATGCGCCGCGCGGAAAGCGTCCGTCAGGCCATCATTGGCCATGGCGCATCGGACAAGCAGGTGGTCCTGAAGTCGCTGGGCGAAAGCCGTCCGAAGCTGAAGGGTCACGACGAAGAATCCTGGACAGAAAACCGCCGCGCCGACGTGGTGTACGAGAAGGAAAACTGATCGCTCAAGGCGGTCATGCAAAAAGGCCACCCGCGGGTGGCCTCTTTCATGCCTTCAACGCTGCCCTTTCGCCAGGGCGGCATCGAGATAGCTGTTATAGAAATCCGGCAGGCGCGCACCGATGATGGGGTCGGCCAGCACCTTGCCCTGCTCGCCATAAAAGGCCACCACCGGCACAAAGCGGATACGCTCGCGCCGGGCAAATGCGGCATGGGTGGTTTTTTCGCCGGCAAAATCCAGCAGCGGCGTTTCCTTGTCCTGATCGATCTGGCGCACGACGACACGCCCGCCGTATTCCGGGCTTTTGGTCAGCGGCAGCAGATGCTCGCGCCGCACCGCCGCGCAATAGCGGCAATCCTGACGGCTGTACAGAATGACCAGCGGATAGCCGGCCGCCCGCGCCATTTTGGCCTCTGCCTGGAGGTTGACCGCCGGCGGCAGGCTGGCCGCCTGCGCCAGCGCCGCCCCCGCAAGGAGCAAGCTCCCCAGAAACAAACGCCGGATCATTGTTTGAACTGGTAGTACTGCTGGTTCAACCAGGCTGCAACGCTGGCTTCATCCTCCGGAAACCAGCCGGCGCTGACCTGCGCGTTGCATGAAGCCACCCGCTGCAGGATGTCGAGTTGCGACGACAGCAGCCGGCCGTCGCGGGAGTACATCTTGCTGCCGTCGCCGCCATAGAGCCGGACATGGCAGGCCACGCACTTCTCCCGATGCAATTCGGCCGCCTGCTTCAGGTCGACCGCCGTGCCCCAGGGCGCCTCGGCCAATGCCTGGCCCGTCAATCCCAGACACAAGATCCATCCTGCCTTATTCACGCTACGCCCCCTTAAAAACCCGCCGCCTCGGCTTCCAGATAGGCCAGGCTGACATACTTGCCGATATTCGCCTCAAACCCCTTGGTGTCCTTGGCGCGCGAAGCCACGCGCGCATCGCGCAGGACCAGGTCCTTCGCCGCCTCCAGCGGCAGCCCATCGCGAATGGCCTGCTCACAAGGACGATAAATCCCCTCGAAGAGTTCCCGGTTCCATTGCAGCACCTGCGCCCCCGGCAAACCATGTCCGGGCAGCCAGAGACGGCTGGCGGCATGCTGCTCCAGCGCAGCAAAAGTAGCCAGGCTGCCGAGGTAGGAACCATCGTCCATATTGGCGATACGGCGATCCATGGCCACATCGCCGACACAGGTCAGGCGATCTTCCAGGACTTCGACGCAAATGTCCGAGGGCGTGTGTGCCTTGCCGTAATGATGAATCCGCAGGCTGACATCGCCGAATTTGAGCACCTCACCGTGGTTGACCGTCCGGTTCGGCGGCACGACCTGAGTGCCCATGGTCGCCTGATTGGTCCATTGTTCCATCAGGGTTCGCCAGAGATTGCCTTGCATGCCGCGAATTTCCGCCTGCGTGCCGGGATGGGCATAGATCGGCAGCGCCGCCCCGTAGGCCTCGGCAAAAGCATGGTTTCCCAGCCAATGGTCGCCGTGATAGTGGGTATTGATGATGGCCACCACCGGCTTTTTCCACTGCTTGCGGACCTGGCGGATTGCCATCTCGCCAATCTGGACCGATGCCCCGCTATCCACCACGACCAGGCCGTCCCGCGTGTCCACAAACGTGATGTTGCACATCATCCCCTGGTTTTCCGGCGTCGGAAAAGCGTCGGGCGAATGGATCATCCAGACATGCGGTGAAATCTGACGCAGCGGATGATCGCGTACCACCGGGCCGCGCACGAAGTCATCGACCTCGCGGGCCAGGGCCAGCATGCCCGACCACGGCGCACACTCCGCTGCAAGCAGGGCACTCAGGCCCGCCGCATTTCTGAGAAACTGACGACGTTGCATCCCGCCTCCTTTTTTTATCGCCAGATCAAGGATCATGCAGCCGAATCGGCACATCCTCGATACTGGACTGCAGCACCTGCCCATTTGAAAGGCAGGCGTAAGATAATTATTATTTCATTATGTACTACTTTAACAATACACGAGGGGATACTCCAATGCATAACACCCGCCACCTGCTGGCTACCGTCCTGCTCACGCTGGGGCTCTCTGCCGGGGCGCTGGCCGGCGATGCCGAACGTGCCGCCGAGATCGTCAGCGGCCGCTGCTTCCTCTGCCACGGCCTGAACGGCGAATCCGCCAGTGCGGTCTTCCCGCGACTGGCTGGCCAGCATGCCGAATACGTCAGCAAGCAGCTGGGCGATTTCAAATCCGGCCGCCGCAAGAGCGACACCATGAAGCCGCAGGTCGATGACCTCACCCCGGCTGAAATGAAGGCCCTTGGCGCCTATTTCGAAAGCAAGGTAGTCGGGCCGCGCAAGGGCAAGGATGGCGAACTGCTCGCCGTCGGCAAATACATTTTCAACCGCGGCAACACCTTCAGCGGCCTGCCGTCCTGCGCCAGCTGCCACGGCGAACGCGGTCTCGGTACGCCCCAGCTGCCGCGTCTGGCCGGACAGCATCCGCGCTACATCGAGGATCAGCTCAAGCAGTTCAACAGCCGCGAGCGCAACAACGACAACGCGGTCATGCACACGGTCGCCTCCAAGCTGAGCGAACTGGAACGCCACGCCGTCGCCGAGTACATCGCCACCCTCGACTGAGCCCTTTCCGCATACCTGGCGCCGCTTGCCGGCGCACCAAAAACAATGGCCGCTTGACGCGGCCATTGTCGTTTCAGCATCCGGCGAATCAGGCGAGCATGTCTGCCCAGATGTTCTTGGCCCAGGCCAGGGCAATCTTGCCTTCGATCTCGTTGCGCGCCGCCGAGACACCGCCCGCCCCCTTGACCGGCTGCACCACCTTGGTAGCGGCATCGTACTGATGCACGGACGAAACGTGGATCACGTTCTTCGCATCCACGAAGCTGTAGCAGGTGTTCATCACGACCGGCTCCGGATTCGGCGCTTCGCCTGCAAGCAGGTTGAGAATGGCCGCCGCGGCCAGCTTGCCGTGCTGGTTGGCCATATGACCGGACTTCGGCATGGTCGGCGCCGGGAAGATGGCATCACCCAGGATGTGAATGCCGGCCATGTTGGTGGATTCCATGGACAGCCAGTTCACATCGACCCAGCGGTTGTTGATCAGCTTGATCCCGGACTTGTGCGCCACATCGCCCGCACGGTGCGGCGGGATGATGTTGAGCACGTCGGCCTTGAACTTGTCGAACTCGAGCACGGCCGTGTTGGTGGCGGCATCGACTTCCTTGACTTCGCTGTTCGGGCGGTACTCCAGCGTCCCCTTGTAGAGGTCGGCCCAGGCCTTCATGAAGAGCGCCTTCTTGGACTGCACATCTTCGTTGGCGTCGAGAATGACGACCTTGGACTTGGGCTTGTGCTTCTTGAAGTAGTCGGCCACCAGGCTGGCACGCTCGTACGGCCCCGGCGGGCAGCGATACGGTGCTTTCGGGATGGAGATGGCGTAGACGCCGCCGTCCTTCATGCTTTCCAGCTGCTTGCGCAAGGCCACGGTCTGCGGGCCGGCTTTCCAGGCATGCAGGATCTTGCCCTGTGCATCTGCGGCAGCGAGGCCGGCAATCTCGTCCCACATGAAATCCACACCGGGCGAGAGCACCAGACGGTCATAGCTCATCGAGCCGCCCGCCTTCAGGGAAACCGTCTTCTTTTGACCGTCGACCGCCAGGACCTCATCCTGAATCACACGCACGCCCCAGGTATTCTTCAGGCCGTCATAGCTGACGGTGATGTCTTCCATGGACTTGGTGCCACCGATCACCAGGTTGGAAATCGGGCAGGAAATGAAGGTCGGGTTGCGCTCGATCAGAGTGACCTGAACCGCGCCCTGGCTCCACATGCGCAGGTACTTGGCCACCGTGGCGCCACCATAGCCCCCACCGACCACCACCACATGGCCGCCCGCCTTGCCGGCACCGGCACAGCCGTACAGGGAGGCCATGGCGCTGGCCGCAGCGCCGACTTTCAGGAAATCGCGTCGTTTCATGAGCATCATCGTGATTTCCCCCTTATTTCTGCGCCGCAAAGTAAGCGGCGATCAGGTCAAGTTGCGCATCGGTATAGCCCTTGGCAATCTGATGCATGATGGTGGCCGGTCGGTCGCCCGCCTTGAATTCCATCAGCTTCTGCATGGTTTTGTCCTTGGGAACCCCTGCCAATGCGTCCAGGCCTGCGCCTTTGACCGCATGACCATTCGTACCGTGGCAGTTGGCGCAGGTTGCCGCCAGGTTACGCCCGAGGTTGGGATCCGCAGCATGGGCAGTCCCGGCAGTTGCCAGCACCCCCAGCGCAATCAGCATCGAAAAACGCGTCATCGGTTCATCTCCTCCTTCTGGTTGATATCGGGTTATAGCCGTGCCATCCCCGTTGCTGCAAGCATTCTAGCCCACTCTCCAGAACCGTCCGGGCAGCTGTGTTGCGACGCAACAATATTAGATGTTGACTATATAAGTATGTAGTTATACATTGATTTGTGACTTAGATCAAAAAATATCATGGACGAGACATCCCGCATCTTCGAGCAGGTTGCGCATTACTTCAGCCTGCTGGCCGACCCGACCCGACTGCGCATTCTTTCCTGCCTGTGCAGCGAGGAGCGCCCTGTGCATGAGGTCGTGGAGAGCATTGGCCTGACCCAAGCCAACATCTCCCGACATCTGAACATTTTGTATCGGGCCGGCGTGGTTGACCGTCGGCGCGAGGGATCTGCGGTCTATTACCGCGTCATTGACCCGAACTTCGTCGATATCTGCCGCACGGTCAGCATCACCGTGGCGAGCCGGGACATCGGGGAGGCCATGGGCCTGATCCCGTCCAAGCACTGAACAGCACACCAAGATCACCATTCATCATGGAGGGGAAAACAAGCTTATGAGCAATCATGACCACACGCCGGGACAGTTGAAACGCGCCCCGGAGAATTTTCTCGATGCGGCCGCCATCGAGGCGGTCGGCAAGGGACGCCGCGACTTCCTGCGCAAGAGTTTCCTGGCCGCCGGGGCGGCCGTTGCAGCCCCGTTTGCCGCCCGCGCCAGCGAAGGCGATCCGGCCATCCTGAACCTGCCGGAATGGACGACGAGCCTGGGGCAGCCGGTGGCGACCCGGCCCTACGGCACGCCGTCGAAGTACGAGAGCCAGTTGCTGCGCCGCGAATCGCCGGGTCTGACCCGCGTCGGTGGCGCCTCGGTCTCCTTCTGCCCGCTCCAGGGCCTGTTCGGCATCATCACGCCCTCCGGCCTGCACTTCGAGCGCCATCACCAGGGCTGGCATGACGTCGATCCGGCCCGCCATCGCCTGATGATCAACGGTTCCGATCCGGCTTTCCTGAAAAAACCCAAGGTCTACACGATGGACGAACTGATGCGCCTGCCCTCCGTGTCGCGCATTCACTTCATCGAATGCGGCGCCAACACCGGGCTGGAATGGGGCAATGTCGCCGTGCCCACCGTGCAATACACCCACGGCATGCTGTCCTGCTCCGAATTTACCGGCGTGCCGCTCAAGCTGTTGCTCGAGGATTGCGGCGTCGATTACAAAAAGGCCCGCTATGTGCTGGCCGAAGGCGCGGATGGCTCCTCGATGACGCGCACCATCCCGATGGAGATGGTCGAAAACGGCGAGGTTTTCGTGGCCTACGGCATGAACGGCGAGATGCTGCGCCCGGAAAACGGCTACCCGCTGCGCCTCGTGGTCCCCGGTGTACAGGGCGTTTCCTGGGTCAAATGGCTGCGCCGCATCGAAGTCGGCGACAAGCCTTATGCGACCAAGGACGAGGCGGTGCATTACATCGACCTGATGCCGAATGGCCTGCATCGCCAATACACCTCCATCCAGGAATGCAAGTCGGTCATCACCACCCCCTCGGGCGGCCAGACCCTGCTCAACCCCGGCTTCTACAACGTGACCGGCCTGGCCTGGTCCGGGCGTGGCCGCATCAAACAGGTCGATGTTTCCTTTGACGGCGGCATCAACTGGCAAACGGCCCGTCTTGAAGGCCCGGTGCAGAACAAGGCGCTGACCCGTTTCAACATCGGCTGGGTCTGGGATGGCAAACCCGCCCTCCTGCAATCGCGCGCCATCGACGAAACCGGCTACGTGCAGCCGACCTACGGCCAATTGCGCAAGGTGCGCGGCACCAAATCCATTTATCACAACAATGCGATCCAGTCCTGGAAGGTCGTTGAAAGCGGGGAGGTCACCAATGTCCAGGTTCTCTAAATCGTTGCTGGTTTTGGCCCTGTTCGGCGCGTCGACCGCCGCCCTGGCCTTTGACAACTTCAAGGGGATTGGTCGGCAGGCAACGTCGGCCGAGGTGAAAGCCTGGGACATCGATGTGCGCCCGGACTTCAAGGGACTGCCCAAAGGATCGGGTAACGTCGAGCGCGGTCAGGAGCTGTTCGAGGACAAATGCGCCTCCTGTCACGGCTCCTTCGGCGAATCGAACGAAGTGTTCACGCCGCTGATCGGGGGCACCACCGCCGAGGACATCAAGAACGGTCGCGTCGGCGGTTTCCTGAAGGGCGACATCCCCCAGCGCACGACCTTCACCAAGGTCGCCACCATTTCCACGGTGTATGACTACATCTACCGTGCGATGCCCTGGACGGCACCCAAGTCGCTCAAGCCGGACGATGTCTACGCCATCCTCGCCTACTTCCTGAACCTCGCCGAGATCGTCCCGGCAGACTTCACGCTGTCGGACAAGAACATCGCCGAGGTACAGCAGAAGATGCCCAACCGCCACGGCATGACCACCGACCACGGCATGTGGCCGGGCGCGTCAGCCAAGAAGGGCGGGATCGGCAATGGCGGTACGCCGGACGTGAAGAACACGGCCTGCATGAAAAACTGCAAGCCGGCGGTTCAGATCGGTTCCACCTTGCCCGACTACGCCCGCACCGCGCATGGCGAACTGGCCGACCAGAACCGCAGCTTCGGTCCGGTACGCGGCACGCGCACGCTGGGCGAAGCCGCGAAACCGGCCGCCCCGGCCAATCCGACGCTGGAGATGGCCACCAAGCACGGGTGCATGGCCTGCCACGGCATCAACGCCAAGATCGTCGGCCCCGGCTACAACGAGGTGGTCGCGCGCTACAAGGATCAACCCGATGCGGCAGCCCGCCTTGTGACCAAGGTAAAGAACGGCGGCCAGGGCGTCTGGGGCAGCATCCCGATGCCGCCCAACGGCCATCTGCCTGAAGCCGATATCCAGAAACTGGTGCAGTGGATTCTGTCCGGTGCCAAGTAAGTCGAATTTCTACAGAGGAGAAGTCATGAACACGCAACGTCGCAATGTCCTGAAAGCCGGCTCCGGTGCCGCGCTGCTCAGCCTGCTGGCCACCGCCGGCATCATCACCCCGGGCATGGCCCTGGCCGACTGGAACAAGGCTGCTTTTGACGCCAAAAGCATGGCCGACACCCTGAAAGCCCTGGGGGCCGAAGCACCGGCAGACAGCAAGGATGTCCAGGTAACCGGCCCGGACATCGCCGAAAACGGCGCCGTCGTCCCGGTCGGCATCACCACAACCCTGCCGGGCGTGACGATGGTCGCCATCCTGATCGACAAGAACCCGAATGCCCTGGCCGCCAGCTTCACCCTGCCGGAAGGCACCGAAGCCAACGTCCAGACGCGCGTCAAGATGGGCCAAACCTCGAACGTCTACGCCCTGGTCAAGGCCAACGGCAAGTTCTTCATGGCGACCAAGGAAATCAAGGTCACCCTCGGCGGCTGCGGCGGCTAACAGACAGAACACAGGAGAAAAAACATGGGCAACCCAATGAAAATCCGCGCCGCCAACAAGGACGGCATCACCGAAGTCAAAGTGCTGATCAGCCACGAAATGGAAACCGGCCAGCGCAAGGACGCCAACGGCGCCATCGTGCCGGCCTGGTTCATCACCGAACTGCAGGCCAAGCATGGCGACAAGGTCGTCCTGCAGGGCGAGTTCGGCACCGCCGTCTCGAAGAACCCCTACCTCGCCTTCAAATTCAAAGGCGGCGCCAAGGGCGAGAAAGTCACCGTGTCCTGGAAGGACAACAAGGGTGACAGCCGCACCGACGAAGCCGTGATCGCCTGACCGCAGACGCGAGACGCCGGTGGCAGGCGACACAGATCGCCGCCACCGTTTTCCCCTGGAGGAGAAAATGAGACAAACACTTTGGATCAAAACGCTCGCTGCAGCGGCGTTGACCGCAGGCCTGACGTCCCTGCCGGCACACGCCCAGGACAGTCGGGTCAATGATGAACTTGCCAAATACCGCGAAGCCCTGGCTGACGGCAACCCGGCCGACCTGCTCGAAGTGCGGGGCGAAGGCCTCTGGCGTGAAAAACGCGGCCCCAAACAGGCCTCGCTCGAAGCCTGCGATCTCGGCCTGGGCCCGGGCAAGCTCGAAGGGGCCTACGCCCAATTGCCGCGCTATTTCAAAGACACCGGCAAGGTGATGGATGTCGAATCCCGACTTGTGCACTGCATGGTCAGCCTGCAAGGCTTCAAGGCCGACGAGGTGACCCGGCACTGGTATTCCAAACCGGGCACCGAATCCGACATCGAAGCACTGGTCACCTTCATCGGCGCCAAGTCGAACGGACTGAAGATTCATGCGCCCGCCAGCCACCCGGAAGAAGCCCGCATGGCCAAGATGGGGGAATACATCTTCTATCGCCGCTCAGGGCCCCAGGACTTTTCCTGCGCCATCTGTCACGGCCAGGAAGGCAAACGCATCCGTCTGCAAGAGCTGGGCAACCTGACCACCCCCGCCGGCGCCGGCGAAGCCATGAAAACCTGGCCTTCCTATCGGGTTTCACAAGGGGCGGTCTGGACCATGCAGCGCCGCCTGATCGACTGCATGCGCCAGGCGCGCTGGCCGGAACCGAACTATCTGTCGGACGCTGTCATCGCCCTGGAAACCTTCCTGCAAAAAACCGCATCCGGCACCGTGATGGAAACGCCGGGCATCAAACGTTGAGCAAGGGGACGCGCATGAAACTGAAATTTGCCCTGCTGACGGCGTTGACCGTCGCCACCGCCTCCGCCTTCGCCGAAAAAGCCCCCGAACCACCGGGCGGCAAACACGCCCAGGCGGCGGAGCAACTATTCCGCGCCTCGTTCCGCGCCGACAATCCCAAATACTGGATGACGCGCCTGGATCAGGACGAGACCATGAAAACCTGCGGCCTGTATCGCGACAACCCGCCACGCAAGATCGGCGCCGCGCTGGAAAAGCAGAACCGCGCTACCATCCGCTATCCGGTCGACGGCAAGCTGATGGGCGACTGGCGCGAAGGCGAGAAGCTCGCCGCCGTGGGCACCGGCGGCCACATCGGCTTCATCCAGCCGGACCCGCCAGGCCGAACGCGCGGCGGCAACTGCTACGCCTGCCACGAACTGGCCAAGAAGGAGCTGGCCTACGGCACGATCGGTCCCAGCCTGCACCACTTCGGCAAGATCCGGGGCAACTCGGACGAGATCGTCAAATACGCCTACGACAAGATCTACAACTCGAATGCCTTCACGGCCTGCACCAACATGCCGCGCTTCGGCCTGCACAGCTGGCTGACGCCCGAGCAGATCACCCACATCGTGGCCTTTCTGATGGACCCGGCCTCACCGGTCAATCAAGACTAACTTGCGTGACTTGGGCCCGGCCGGCCAAACCGCCGGGCCATTTTTTCAAGGGATGGAATCATGAGCATGAATCGTCGGGAATTTCTTCAGGTGCTGGCCGTGGCCGCCGCAGGTGGCATGGCCTTGCACAGCGACTTTGCACAGGCCGAAAAGGGGGCTGCCAGGCTCTATGACCTGCCCAAATTCGGCAATGTCAGCCTGATGCATATCACCGACTGCCATGCCCAGCTGCTCCCGATCTATTTTCGCGAGCCCAACGTCAACCTCGGCCTGGGCGATCAGCGCGGCCAGGTGCCCCACCTGGTCGGCGAGCATTTGCTCAAACACTTCGGTTTTCGCCCCAACAGCCTCGAAGCCCATGCCTTCACCTATCTGAATTTCGAAAAGGCCGCCCAGACCTACGGCAAGGTCGGCGGCTTTGCCCATCTGGCCACCCTGGTCAAACGCATGAAGGCCAGCCGGCCGGGCGCCCTGCTGCTCGACGGCGGCGATACCTGGCAAGGCTCCGGCACGGCGCTGTGGACCAACGCGCAGGATATGGTCGATGCCTGCAAGGCCCTCGGCGTCGATGTCATGACCCTGCACTGGGAAGCCACCTATGGCGAGGAACGCGTCAAGGAAATTGAAGAAAAGGACTTCGCCGGCAAGATCGACATCGTGGCCCAGAACATCAAGACGGCCGACTTCGGCGATCCGGTCTTCAAGCCCTATGTGATGAAGAAGATCAACGGCATCCCCGTCGCCATCATCGGCCAGGCCTTCCCCTACACCCCGATTGCCAACCCGCGCTGGCAGATCCCGAACTGGAGCTACGGCATCCAGGACGACAACATGCAGAAAACCGTCGATGAAGCCCGTGCTGCCGGCGCGCAGGTCGTCGTCGTGGTGTCGCATAACGGCATGGATGTCGACCTCAAGATGGCCAGCCGGGTGCGCGGCATCGATGCGATCATGGGCGGCCACACGCACGATGGTGTCCCGGCGCCGGTCATCGTCAAAAATGGCGGCGGCCAGACCCTGGTCACCAACGCCGGCTCCAACGGCAAATACCTGGGCGTCCTCGATTTCGATGTCAAAAACGGCAAGGTCGCCGACTTCCGCTACAAGCTCTTGCCCGTCTTCGCCAACATGCTGCCGGCCGACAAGGACATGCAGGCCCTGATCGACAAGGTACGCGCCCCCTATCTCGGCAAGCTGAACGAAAAACTCGCCGTCACGGAGGGCCTGCTCTACCGTCGCGGCAACTTCAACGGCACCTTCGATCAGCTCATCCTCGATGCCCTGCTCAAGGAAAAAGAAGCCGAAATCGCGTTTTCGCCCGGTTTCCGCTGGGGCACCTCGCTGCTGCCCGGCCAGCCCATCCTGATGGAGCATGTGCTCGACCAGACTGCCATCACCTACCCCTGGACCACGGTCACGATGATGAGCGGCGAAACCATCAAGACGGTGCTGGAAGATGTCTGCGACAACCTCTTCAACCCCGATCCCTACTACCAGCAAGGCGGCGACATGGTGCGCGTCGGCGGGCTGCAATACACCTGCGACCCGACCGCCAGGATGGGCCAGCGCATCCAGAACCTGACCCTGAAGGGCAAACCGCTGGATGCCGGCAAAACCTACAAGGTGGCGGGCTGGGCACCGGTCTCCGAAGAAGCCAAAAACTCAGGCGAGCCGATCTGGGAGCTGGTTGCCCGCTATCTGCGCGACCTCAAAACGGTCAAACCGGTCAATCTCAATCTCCCGACCCTCAAGGGCATCGGCAACAACCCCGGCATGGTCTGAGCCCGACATGACATCCGGCATCCCGTTTCCCGACGGAATGCCGGATAATGAAGCGCTAATTTATGGGAGGAAACATGAAAAAGACGCTCAGCGCCGCCGCTTTCTGCATGCTTGTAACCCTGGCCAACGCACAGGAATGGGCCCCGGGCAATGCAGACTGGAACACGCTGCCCAGCATCAAGCAAAGCAAACAGGGACGCTACCTGACCCCGCAGCAGGCGCTCGACATGGTGCAACGCGATGGCAAAAATGTCCTTTTCCTGGACATCCGCACCCGCGCCGAAGCCATGTATGTCGGCATGCCCGCCCCGGTGGATGCGCTGGTGCCCTACGTCGAACATCAGGAAATCATGGCCGAATGGGATGACAAGCGGGGCATGTACCTGCTCGAACCGAATGTCGACTTCCCGAACGAAGTAGCCCGCCGCCTCGCCGCCAAAGGCCTCAACAAACACAGCCCGATCATCCTGATCTGCCGCTCGGGCGATCGCAGCGCCAAAGCCACCGACCTGCTCAGCCTGCATGGCTACACCCAGGTCTATAGCATTCCGGAAGGTTTCGAAGGCGACATGGGAAAAACCGGCGCCGCCAACGGTCGTCGTGCGGTCAACGGCTGGAAAAACGCCAATTTGCCGTGGAGCTACAAGCTCGACAAAGCCAAGATGTATTTCCCGGCGCAGTAATCCTGCACCACCGCCGGCAGCCCTGACTGGCTGCCGGTTGCCCCCTTGCGCACGGAACTCATCAGAGCGCTGCGCCGTACAAACAGCAAGACCGGGGGCGATACGGACTCAATCCCTTAAAAAGCAAAAAGCCCCGGCTTTTGACCGGGGCTAAGTGCCTGAATTCATTGGTGCCGTTGAAGTGAATCGAACACTCGACCTACTGATTACGAATCACACAATCAGTCAATCTAGAACAATCCAGATCAACACAAAAAAGCATATTAATACAATACTATCAATAATATACATAAAATTCCAGTTGATAAGCATTGATTGCCATTGCTAACATAGGGAGCAATTGAGGAGCAATTGTCATGGCAACCACCCGCATTCATCTGACACTGGAACGCATTCGAAAACTACAATCGCCACAGGGCAATCAAGCTGTCTATGTATTCGATGACGCCCCTCGCCAGTTATCGGTTAGGGTTACTCCAGCCGGCTCAAAATCATTCGTCTATTCTGGCAAGCTGAATGGCATCCCTCTTCGCGTCACTATTGGCAGCGTAGACACATGGAATCTTGATGATGCCCGAGAAGAAGCCCGACGCCTGCAACGGCTAATCGACACAGGAATTGACCCTCGCGAACTGGCCAAGGAAGAAATCGCCGCCAAAGCCGCAGCAAAGGCAGCTGAAGTTGCCGCAGCAACCGAGGCTGAGAACCGCAAGCGATACACCCTTCGAGCACTCTGTGAGACTTATACGAAACATCTTGAAGTTAACGGCAAGGGTAGAAGTGCTGCTGCTACTCGCTCAGCATTTAAGTGCCACGTTTTCAGCAATGATGTAGCCAACCTGCCTGCCAATGAGGTTAGTTCCCTGCTGATAGCCGGATTGGTTCGCAAAGTACGTGAGACCGGGAAGGAACGAGCAGCCGGCATACTTCGCAGCTACCTATCTGCTGCATATAACGCTGCCAAGAAAGCGCCGTTTGATGCCTCACTACCTGCTGACCTGATCCCGTTTAGTATCTCGTACAATCCGGTAGACGCAATTCCTGCCATTAAAATCAAAGCAGGCAATCGCACTCTGTCTACCAATGAGCTGAAGACCTACATGGCTTCACTCGGAAGCGACCTATCTGACCAATCCCTAAAATTGGCGCTTTATGCCGGCGGGCAACGCATGGCACAACTGCTCCGCGCAAAAATTGGCGACTACGACGACCAGACGCAAACACTACGCCTTTGGGATAGCAAGGGAAAGCGCACTACACCACGCGAACATCTACTGCCGCTTGCACCCGAGGCCGCGAAAATCGTTTCCAGCCTCGTTACCAGAGCGAAGGAACGGGAAACCGCGAAGGCCAAGGAACAATGCAGAGAGCCTATTTATAGTAATCTTTGGCTCTTCTCCACCCATGGCCGCGTGGCAATGACTTTTGAGACACCGGGCATTCGTGCCGCTGAAATATGCGCGGGCATGAAGGGAGAATCATTCAATCTGCGAGACATTCGCCGTACTGTCGAAACGATGCTAGCTGGCATGGGTATCAGCAAGGACACTCGCGCCCAACTACTCAGTCATGGGCTATCGGGAGTGCAGTCAGCCCACTATGACCGGCACACCTACACTGACGAGAAACGGAGAGCACTGAAAGCTTGGGAAGCTAAGCTCGAAGCCATTCTTTCATCCCAAAATACCAAACACTAAGCCCCTGTTCTATCTAATTCCAGAAGCACGTGATGAACCGGACAGAGTGCCATGCAATCAGCGCCCTCCTCACATATCATGCAGTTGGATACTGATAACTGATCCACTGGAGCCTACACATGAGCCACAAAGCGGATGGACTCGCAAACAACCCCGAGCAAAATTCAGACTCCGAAGACTTTATTTCAAAATTAGAAAGATTGAGAAAAGAGCAGCCCTACATCACCTTACAATCAGTGCTGGATGCTATTGCTCAAGGGATTGATATACCCCAAAGTGAGTTGAACCAATACCGTTGGCCTCCTCTGGTCAATATAAGCAGTAGCGACATAGATTCGATGCCTGATCTTTACCCCAGTACCTTGCCAAGCTTCCTAAACTACTCACGAGCAGCGAGAACGCTACACCTACTTATTGCAGAAGAAGCCCCCGAAGCCAAATGTTATGACTTCAATCATGAGTCGACCAACATCGTCGCCACCATTGATGCAAAGAACAGATGCTTAAATCTTTTAGCAGAAATAGCCGGCGCGGAACGAAAATTCTCTAACGAATGGTACAAAGCAGTTGAGCGATTCCGATATGCAATTCAGTTTTCCTTCGATCACACATCTATTCACGCACCAAATTCTCAATTAATGATACCAACAGAAGCTGAGCAGATTGGCTTCAAATTTGACAACATCACGGACTTGTTGAGTAAACACAAGGTACAGTGCATAGCACCACAAAAAGACCCATTTTTTCCTAACTGGCACACCTACCTAGAGCCAGACACCATACAAAGCAAAACCAAAACGCCTGACAACAAATCCGAAACAAAGAAAAGTCTGCCGGATGGCGTTAGCTGTTATCCAAATTCAAAAGAAATAGCGGATGCATTTGCAGGCATCCTAGGAAAGAACCGAAGGCAGTGGGCGACTATGCTGAAATCCCCTCCTCATTGGCTTAATCCCGCCAGAATCGAAAGGGGACGTCGAGGAGTCAAAGGTGGCGCGACTTGGGATCCACTCATAATTGCGCAGAGCCTCATAGGTGGTGTGAAAATCGAGCTCCCCAAGGAATCATCATCTCGTTACAACGACAATATGCAAGTAACCCCAAAGCAATTAGAGAAAATTTTTACCTCTCATTTACGCTGTTGGGAAGATGCCTGGAAAAAGCTGGCTCTTGATTTGGACTCTTACTTGTAAGGTGAGAGCGCATCCTCATAGCAACCATCTCAATTGGACTTTTCGGGTCCACTCAGATGCTCCCGAAACATGCCTCATATCCTGGCAGATGCGGCCAAACGGCTGCAACGCCGCATGGATACTAGGTCTTTAATGCGCCCCAAAATTACTCATTGGGATGCATGAGGTGATAGCGATGTTCTTCAACGAAATCGACGAAGAACATTTTCTTACCTCATCTGGAGACCGCAATGCCCAAAACCCCCCCAAACAACCAATCGCCATACATTGTCGATAGCGACCTAACCACCAAGCAAGCAGCCGGAATTCTACATCTTCGTCCGCAAACCTTGCGAAAAGCGCTTTCCAAAAATGGATCGTACTTCGGCGTCCGGCCTCGAAAGGCAGCTAATCTGCGCCTTTTCTGGAATGCCGCTGAAATCAACAATCTCAAAAATACCAACGGTGCACAAAAGGGGGAGGCAGCATGAACGCCCCTCACAATCAGGCAATCTATCCTCTGGGGGCATTTTTCAAACCGATTTCGCTGGCAATGGAAGAAGTTTTTGAGGCCATCCAGGTACCTATGTCCATGGTCGGACCATCGTTTCTATCGACCATGGCTGCTGCGGTTCAGCGAGTTGCCGACGTCCGATTACCCACGGGACAGATCAGGCCTACATCCATGTTCACACTGACGATTGCCAACAGCGGAGAACGCAAGACGACCTTGGACGAATTGGTCGCGAAACCCCTGCACCAAAGGGACCTGCTTGAAGAAAAACGTCTCTTGCAACAACGTCAAGCCTTTGAAATCGAAAAAGATCGCTGGCAAACGATACGTTCCGCCCTCACTCGACGGATGTCTAAACTCATCGAAAAAGGCGAATCCACCGCCGTAATCGAAATAAAGCTAGCAGATCTCGATAATTCCAAACCGGAACCTATCCGAATTCGTCGCCTCGTTCGCCAAGACTTAACCCACGCCGCCATCATGAACGCACTCGAAGGGAATGGCGAATCTATTTTTATCAGCGCGAGCGAGGGAGATGCAGTCCTGAAGAGTGACCTATTGCAGCAGCGCTTCACCAGTCTCAACATGGCCTGGGGCGGGGAGTCGATCATCATCGACCGAGCAGACGATACTCACACAGCCATAAATCCTCGCTGCACCCTGTCGGTGCAGGTTCAGGAAGCGATATTATCCGAATTTATGCAAAAAAAGGGCGAATCGTTCCGAGGTTCGGGTTTTCTTGCTCGATGCCTTGTAACCCGCCCCATGTCGATGATTGGCTATCGATTAGTCCAAAGCGAACCACCGCAATGGAATCATCTAACTGCCTTCCATCTTCGCCTCAACGAACTACTCGAAGAAGGTGACCTACGTTTCGTGGCAGGGGTACCTCGTCAAATCATCGAATTCGACGAGGACGCCAGCTATCAATGGTCCGTCCGACGTCCCCCCGGAATTGAGTAGCGCCTGACTTTAGAGTCCAATCCATCACGACAAGGAGATTGGACATGAAGAAG